>JAYTFS010000001.1:0-1999 GCA_043734185.1 Pseudolabrys sp.
GAGGACATGGATCACTTCGAGCCGATCCTGGCTTCCGCCATCAACCGCGTGCCGCTGCTCGAAACCGCCGGCATTCAATTGTTCTTCAATGGCCCCGAAAGCTTCACGCCGGACAATCGCTATTATCTTGGCGAGGCCCCGGAGGTGAAGAACTGCTATGTCGCCACCGGTTTCAACTCGATCGGCATCCAGTCGTCAGGCGGCGCTGGTCTGGTGCTCGCCGAGTGGATAAAAAACGGCCATCCGCCGATGGATGTGAACGGCATGGACATCCGCCGCATCCATCCCTTCCAGTCGGTGCGCGAATATGTGCATGACCGGGTCAGCGAAACTCTCGGCCTGTTGTACGCGATGCATTGGCCCCACCGCCAGGCGGAAACGGCGCGCGGCGTCAGGCGTTCGGCCATTCATCAGTACACGAAGGATTTGGGCGCGGTGTTCGGCGAGGTGAATGGCTGGGAGCGGCCCAACTGGTACGCCAGGGACGGCGTAAAACCGGAATATGAATACAGCTATGGCCGCCAGAACTGGTTTCCTTGCGCCGATTACGAGGCCAAGCAGCTGATGACCAACTGCGCCTTTTTCGATCAACACAGCTTTGCTAAATATTCGGTCGAGGGCCGCGATGCTTGCGCGGTATTGAACCGCATCAGCGCCAATAACGTCGACGTTGAGCCGGGCCGCATCGTCTACACCCAATGGTTGAACGAGCGCGGCGGCATCGAGGCTGATCTGACCGTCACCCGGCTCGCCGAAGACCGCTTCATGGTGGTGACCGGCGCGGTGCCGCAGACCCGTGACATGGCCTGGCTCAAGCGCAACACGCCCGACACCGCCCACTGTTTCGCCAGCGACATAACCTCGGGTCTGCCGATGATCGCCGTCATGGGTCCGAAATCGCGCGCCCTCCTTGAGAAACTATCGGGCGCCGATCTCTCCAACACCGCCTTCCCGTTCGGCATATCGAAAGAGATTGAGATCGGCTATGCCCGAGTGCGCGCCAGCCGCATTACGTATGTCGGTGAATTGGGTTGGGAACTTTACATCCCCGCCGAATTCGCAGGGCACGTTTTTGAGCGTCTGTGGGCGGCGGGAAAAGAGTTCGGCCTCACCCCCGCCGGCATGCACAGCATGAATAATGCCCGCATGGAAAAGGCCTACCGCCACTGGGGCCACGATATCTCAGATGAAGAAACGCCCTTGGAGGCCGGGCTTGGCTTCGCCGTCGCCTGGGATAAATCCGGCGGCTTCATCGGCCGCGAGGCTTTGCTCAAGCAAAAAGCCCTGCCCGCACAGCCAAAGCGCATGGTTTGCCTCGCGCTCGCCGATAATTCCGCGGGCGCACCGATGATCTATCACGAGGAGCCGATCTACCGGAACGGCGTCATCGTCGGCGCCACGACCTCCGGCGCCTGGGGCCACCGCGTGAACTTGTCGCTCGGCCTGGGCTATGTAAAAAACGAAGCCGGCGTCACCAAGGATTGGATCGACAGCGGCACATGGGAAATCGAGTTGGCGTGGAAGCGCTATCCCGCGCGCGTGCAGCTGCAGGGCTTCTATGACCCCAAGGGAGAGAGGATCAAGGCGTGAGGCGGGCACTCGCAACCTACAAGCTCGGCGAAGCGGGGCGGGCCTATGTCCGGGGACATCTTGAGGCTGGCAACGCTTTATGCTGCTCGTTATTAGATGTTATGTGGGCCGCACCCGGCGAGGTCTCCACTTTTGCGCCGATCGATACGAGCGTTGACCGCTTATACAAGTTTGCCGTGGGGGGCCTCCTAGAGGAAAATGTCGAGACGACCGTACATCGCGTATCCAATATGGTTGCCGTCACCTCCCTCAAAGGAGAGCAGGCTCGACTCTTGCAAAAAGAATGTGAACAAGTCGCCGGTTCCGTTTGCATTGTCGATGACGTCAATCCGAGTTGGACCGAGCTGTCGGCATCGCGGCGTCTCGGAACCGAATTTGGCGTCGGAGAAGACGTGTATCATTTGCTCAC
>JAYTFS010000002.1:0-1599 GCA_043734185.1 Pseudolabrys sp.
AGCCCTTATGCAAATCCCTGCCGGTGAGAGCCGACAGGGATCAGCAGAAAAGTCGACGGGCGGCGGGTGTTGCCACCCGGTGGCCCGTCAAGGACCTGCCTTTGAATTCAAATCCAAGGCGCAAATCCAAGCAAGACCATTTTGTAGGCAGGAACTATTCGTCCCCAGCACACGAGCGCGCCGATTAATATTTGCCTTTGGCCGCATCCTTCGCAGCCGACATCACCCCACCGGTAATCTGGCGCATATGCTCTCCGGCATTGGTGAACTGGCTTTTGAGGAATTCCGACTGAATTCGCATCGCCTCCTGAAGATCGGTAGCGTGCACCAGTTTTCGCGCATGCTCGAAGGCGGCTTTCATGTTCTGCTCGGTGAGCGAAAGCGCCTGCTTGGACATTTCGGTACCGGGGCTCGGAATCGACGTGATTGACTTGTTCGCAGCGTCGAAAAACATGCCAAAAGCCTTTTCGGCCTGCTCGATGGTCTTTTCGGCCAAATCGCGCAATTCGGCCGGCACTTCCAGTTTCGGTTCAATCATGTCGCCATCCTCCGATTTCGATGGAGGGTTACCACACTTCCCGAGCGGCGTCTGTGCAGTATTGGCTACTGTCGATGTCAGGGTTTGGCAGCCCGTTCTGGCGGTCCCTTATCGATCATCGTCGGGGTGAACCCAGGGGTAAGGCGCGATCTTGCGCTCCTTGGTGAGCCTGATCAGGTGCACCGGTGGAGCGTACCGGGTGGTCTTGCAGGATCGGCATTTGAGGGCTGCTTCGAGTTGCGAGACCGGCGTGTCGCGCGGCCGCCGGATCGCTCGCAGCGGCAGGCTGGCGCGGGTTTCGCAACGGTGGCACATCACCTCCAGCCAGCCATACCCGCCATTGAGGCATTGCCCGATCGTGGGCGAAGGCTGCGCGGGTCCGCCAAAGCCTTCCATTTGCAAGCATTCGGCGGCATCCGCCTCACGGGCCGCCTTTTCGGCGGCCTCGCGGGCCTGCAGCGCGCCGATCCTCGCGCCCCTGACGCGATCGCCAAAAATCCGTTGCCGGCTGCGGCCTCCCATCCGGCCATTTCACCGGCCTTCACGTGCCCGCGCAATCCCACTAGCCATTGAGGTCAAACCGAGCCGAGCAACCCCACCCCTTCTGTCAATAAATATAACCGATGCGCGGCCTGCGCCGGAATGGCCGGCCGCGGGAGTGTCCCGGCACGATTATTTCGGCACCGAATCCTTCGACAATAGCGCGATCGCTTCCTGCACGGTCGTCATGAATTGCGCGGGGAAGATGATGGTGGAGTTCTTCTCCACCGAGATCTCCGCCATGGTCTGCAATGTGCGCAACTGCAATGCGACCGGGTGCTGCGTGATGATGTCGGCGGCCTGGCCGAGTTTTACGGCGGCCTGATATTCGCCTTCGGCGGCGACGATCTTGGCGCGGCGCTCGCGCTCGGCCTCGGCTTCCTTGGCCATCGCCCGCTGCATGTTATCGGGCAGCGTGATGTCCTTGATTTCGACCGCCGTCACCTGGGTGCCCCACGGCTCGGTGTGCTGGTCGATGACGTTCTTGATCTGCTCGTTGATGCTGGCGGTATCCGAGAGCA
>JAYTFS010000003.1:0-1885 GCA_043734185.1 Pseudolabrys sp.
TGGGATCGAACGTCGAGCAACGCGATATGGCTGGGTGATAGTAAACTATGGATGAAATACCCGATGTGAATGAAACCCTCACGAATACGAACCGTCGCCATCATCGGCTCTGGTGACGAGATCAAGAAGCGCCTTTTCGGCATTTCCCGGGCGGCGCTCCTTGTGACGCAAAATCAGAAACCGACGCGTGGTCAGAGGAAAATGCGGCGAGTGCAACGTACCGGCTTTGATTCCGGCATCGACCACCAACGCTGAAAGCGCTGCCGCATAGCTGCCCATTTCAATAGCGGCCCTCACTGCTTCGTTCGACGGCAGAACCAGAGCAACGCCGAGCGTTTCGGGTCTAAATCCGACGCGGCGCAACGCGGCCTCAAACATGCTGCGCGTTCCAGATCCTTGTTCGCGCAGCACCCACTTCGACTTAGCCAGATCAGCCGCGACCAGTCTCTTCCGGCTTGCCCACGGATGGTTTCGGCCGACGACGATCACAAGTTCATCGCCCTTGATGGCTTTGCTGGACAAAACTGGATCGTCGACGGGGCCTTCCACGAAACCGATGTCGGCTGTGCCATCGCGGGTCGCGGCTGCGACCTGCTCGGTGTTGGCAATCGTCATGCGCAGTTCGATCGCGGGATAGGCGTCGTGAAAGCGGCTCATGACCGGCGGCAGCCAATAACTGGCAATAGTTTGACTGGCGTAGAGTGACAGCGCGCCACGCTTCAGTCCGGCCAAGTCGCTCAACATCCGTTCCGCTGCGTGAGCGCGGCTCAGCACGCCCCTGGATTCGACGACAAAGAGGCGTCCGGCGTGCGTCAGTTCGATGCCACGACCGACCCGGTCGAAAAGCTTGATGCCGTAGCGGGCCTCCAGGGCGGCAATCGCCGCGCTCGCTGCGGATTGGGTGATGTTAATGTCGCGCGCCGCCAGCGTCATGTGCTGCCGTTCGGCAACGGCCAGGAAGATGCGGAGCTGTTCCAAGGTCATGGCTTATCAATCTCATTTTCAGATTGGTTTCACAAGTATTATGAGTTGGATTGCTTGATTTCAGGCGTCCATGGTCTTGATCGAGGCTGGAGCCGGCGACGGTTTCCGGGCTTCAGGCGAAACGGAGGCGGCATTCATTGGCCGTCAAATACTGATCTGTCACAACAACTGGAGAATATCTCATGCGTAAATTTGTACTCGCAACCGTATTGGCTCTAGGCTTCGGCGCCCAAGCGCAGGCCGCCGACCTGATCGAAATGAAGAGCCCTGTGGCGGTTTCAGCGACTCTCGACCGGTTACAAAAAATCGTCTCGGCCGACGGATTTTTCATCGTCGCTCGTGTTCCGCACTCGGAGGCCGCCAAAGGCGCGGGGCTAGAGTTGCGCCCCACAGAACTGATGATTTTCGGCAAACCACAAAGCGGCACTCCGATTATGGTCTGTAATCAGAAGGCGGGCATCGATCTGCCATTGCGCGCGCTCGCATGGCAGGATGCAAGCGGACAGGTTTGGCTCGGAATGGTCGATCCGATGGCGCTCAAACAGCGCTACGCGCTCGGTGCCGAGTGTGACGCGGCCTTGAAGACGATGGACACCGCTGTCCGGAACTATCTTGGCGCGGCGACAGCGCCATGAGCGCGGTTGCCGACTTCTATGTGCGAAAGCGATCTGTGCTCGTTGATATTGGTCCCGGCGTGGCGCTGTGCGCCTCGCTGTCGGCGGTTGCCATCGCACTTCAGTCGGTGGAAGAGGCTCTCTTCAGCCGTCCTTGGTTGGAGGCCCTCGTCATCGCCATTCTCGTTGGCACGGGTGTCAGGACGATGTGGACGCCGGGGTGCCGATGGGCAAATGGAATTGCGTTTTGCGCAAAAACTTTGCTCGAAGTCGCCGTGGTCCTGCTC
>JAYTFS010000004.1:0-4165 GCA_043734185.1 Pseudolabrys sp.
ACGTCGTTGCAGATGTCGTCGAGCAGTTCTTCCTGCTCGGAGATCGACATGATGATATTCTTGATCGAGATGATCTCGTTGACGATGTCGCGGATTTCCTCGCGCGCCGAGTCGGCGTCGAGGCGCGCGAGTTGCGCCAGATCGATCGCCTCGATCAGCGCGCCGAAGATGGTGCCCTTGACCTCGTAATAAGTTTCGGAACGGCGCGTATCGACCGATGACGGCACGGTATTGATGGGAGAGGCTACGCGGCTTGGCGGCGGCGCGGACACCAGCGGTGCGCCGAGTCCTTCCGAAGGAAAGGGCGTGAGGCCGGGTTCGGGCTTGCCGGCGGGCTTTGCAGCGGTGGCCTGCGGTGCGGGCGCCGACGCCGGCGCGGCCGCCGGCGCGGCGGGCGCCGGAGCGCGAGCAACTGAAGTTTCACTACGCTTACCGAACACGAGCCTAATCTCCGTACAATTCCCAGCTTAAGTCTTAGCCCTTGCGCTTCATCAACTTGGCAAGCAGTGGCGAGAACAAGCCGCCGTTCGCGCGTTTGGCTTCGGCGCGTCCCGTGAGGATCTGAGCCAATTGGAGGAACATCGCGGCGCTCTTATGGTTCGCAGACACTTCCGCGATCATCTGGCCGTTGTTTGCGGCGGTACCGAAAAGCTGCGGCTCGAACGGAATCACCACGAGCGGCTGGTCTTCCAGCGCCTTGGCGAAATCAGCCGGCGCGATTTCCGGCCGCTTCGGCACGCCGACCTGGTTAAGGCAGTAATAGGGGCGGCGGTCGTTCGGCCGCGCGGCGCGCAGCAGGTCGACCATGTTCTTGGCGTTGCGCAGATTGGCAAGATCGGGCCCGGCGACCACCAGGATGTCGTCGGCGCTCACCAGCAGTCGCTTGGTCCAGCCAGACCATTGATGCGGCACGTCGAGCACGACGCAGGGGATCGAACTGCGCAACGAATCGAGGATCGAATCGAAAGCCTCGGCGCCGAAGTCATAAACCCGTTCCAGGGTCGCCGGCGCAGCCAGCAGGCTCAGATGGTCGGTGCATTTCGACAACAGGCGGTCGACGAAGGCTGTGTCGATGCGGTCGGGCGAGAACACCGCATCCGCGATGCCTTGCGGCGGGTCCTGATTGTAATCGAGGCCGGCGGTGCCGAAAGCCAGATCGAGATCGGTCACGACCGAATCGAGCGCAAGGTCGCGTGCAATCGCCCAGGCAACGTTGTGCGCCACGGTGGAGGCGCCGACGCCGCCCTTGGCGCCGACAACGGCAATGACGCGGCCGACCGCCTTGGCGTCCGGCGAAGAGAACAGCCCGCAGATCGATCGCACGACGTCGATGGTGCCGATTGGTGCAATCAGGTAGTCGCTCACGCCGCGCCGCGTCAGCTCGCGATAGAGCGTGACGTCGTTGACGCGGCCGACCACGACCACGCGCGTTCCGGCATCGCAAACCTCGGCAAGCTGATCGAGTCGGGTCAGAATGTCATCGGGGCGCTGATCGGTCTCGATGAAGATGACGTTCGGCGTTGGAGAAGTTCGATAGGCCTCGACTGCCGCGGTGGCGCCGCCCATCTGGATTTTGACATGTGCTTTGGCCAGGCGGCGATCCTCGCCCGCGGCCTGCACGGCCGCGGCGGTTTCAACCGTCTCGCAGAAAGCCTGCACCGATACGCGCGGCGCCGGCGCGATGTGCTCGTCGGCGGCGATGCTGTCGCTTTCCACGACCGGCAAAGTTCCGTCTTCGGTGACCACGACTTGTTGAGCGTGTTTGATCATTTGCCGATACCGCTGATCTTGCTGGTGTTGTATTGCGCGCCGTAGGTCGCAGACGGATTGTCGCCCTTGCGGTACTTGTCGAGCGCGACCGAGCGGCGGCCGGAATAGCTGACTGTTTCGCCCCGCGGCTGAACTAGATCCGCCGGATTGTCGACCATGACGGCGAGATTGCGCTGATTGGCGCAGCCGAGATTCCAGTACGGCCGGTTTTCGGAATAGGTCGAATCCTGGCCGGGGCCGAGATTGCTTGGCCACTGACCGCAGGGACCGGCTTCCGCGGTCAATTTCGAATAGTTGATCTTAATGCTCGCCAGCGCGGTGTCCGCTGGCAGATAGCTGCGCACCGAGACGGCGTTACCCGGCACACCGGAGGCGTTGAGAATTGAATGAATTTCGCGCATCGAATCGCCGGCCGCATGACCGGTCAATCCGCCTTGCGGCACATCAATGATAATGCCGCCGGTGGCTTCGCGCCGCCATAGCTGCGCAAACGAAAGCACATCGGCGCGCTGGGCGGCCGTGAGCCCGCCGCGGTTGCGTCCGACGAAGACTTCGACGGTACGGTCGGTTTCTTTCACCGTGATCGGATGGCGCAGGCGATAGTCGGTGGGATAGTTCGATTGCTGTCCGGCCGACTGAAGACAGCCGGCCAGGGTCGCCGCGAGACCGCTAATCGCCAAAAAGCGAAGCGCCGCTAGGGCGCGGCGCCCGACGATCGCCGTGTGGAGTTCAGTCATCTATCGTCTCCTGATCTCGCTCAATCGAGGATGAATCCATATTTCGCGCGGTAGCTTGCCCGCTGATCGGCCTGAACCTGGGTTTGATTGGCCGGGACGTAGGTGCGGTTGAGGCTGCCAAGCAACGCAGTCGAAGGATCGTTAGGGTCGGCGAAGCCGTCGTCGGGCCGCGCCAGCATTTTCTGTGCCACCGCCCGCACCACGTAAGGCGTGACGATGACCATCAATTCGCTCTGGTGATTGACGTAATCGCGGCTCTTGAACAGGGCGCCAAGAACCGGCAGCTGCATGAGGCCGGGCAAGCCGTTGATCTGCTGCTTGGTCTGCTCCTGGATCATGCCGGCCAGCGCAAGCGATCCGCCGGAAGGAATTTCAACCGTGGTCTCGGCGCGGCGGGTGCTGATCGAGGGGATCGTCAGCGACTGGGTCGACCCCGGCACTGCCAATGTCAAAGAATTATCCGAAGACAGATCGGAAACTTCGGTCATGACCCGCAGGCTGATGCGGCCTTCGGACAAAACCACGGGCGTGAACACCAGGCTCACGCCGAACTTCTTGAAGTCGATTTGCGCTTGGCAGACCGGCGGTGACTTGGTGGTGTCGCACGACAGGCCGTTGGGAATTGGAAATTCGCCGCCGGCGATGAAGCTCGCGGTCTCGCCGGAGATGGCGGTCAGGTTCGGTTCGGCCAAGGTGCGGAGCACGCCGGCACGATCCATCGCCCGCAATGTAGCGGTGATATTCTTAAACGTGCCGCCGAAGCTCGAGTTGCTGAGCGTCTGGCCGGTGGCGGAGAACGGATTTTGCGTATTGAAGTCCACCACCGCCGTGCCGTAGTTGAAGCTGCCGGAAAGATCGATGCCGAGCTGTTTGATGATGTCGCGGCGAACTTCGGCCACCGTCACCTTCAACATGACTTGATCGCGTCCGCGCACGACAATGCCGTTGACCACCTTGGTGCCGTCGCCGACCAGCCGCGACGCAATATCGAAGGCGTGTTGCGATTCGGCGGCGCTCGCTGCGCTGCCCGAGAGCATGATGCCGTCGGCGCCGACACCTTCGATACGGATGTCGGCGTCGGGCAGAGATTGTTTAAGTGCAGAGCGCACGCCGTTGAGGTCGCGCGTGACAGCTATATCGAAGCCGGCGATCTGCTTGCCGGCGGCATCGAAGAAAAAGATGTTGGTCTGGCCGACCGTGACGCCAATCATGTAAACCCGTCGCGCCGAGCGGATCACGGCGTTGGCGATTTTCGGTTCGGCGACCAGAACGTCCTTGATGTCGGCCGGCAGATCGATTGCGACCGACTTGCCGATGCCGAGTGGAATAAACCGCGACGTCGCTTCGCTTGCCGCTACCTGAATCACCGGTACATGCGGCGAATCGGCAGCCAGCGCGGCACCTTTAAGCGACACCCCAGCGCTGCCGAGGAGAGTCGCCAGGCATGCGGTGCGGATCAATGTCCGTATCGCCAGATGCTTTGTCGCCAATTTCCCGGTCAGCATGTCCCCACGTCCCTTCGGTCGTTCATTTCGGTGTGGTTGTCGTACTCACGCCAAATCGAATGATATTGATGGCATTGCGCTTGCTCGAATTTTCGTCAGTCGGCGTATCGTTGTTCCCCGACGCGTCGGTGACGCTGCGAAGCGCCAGCGATA
>JAYTFS010000005.1:0-4763 GCA_043734185.1 Pseudolabrys sp.
TGAACAGCTCCGGTAGTGCGCTTGGAACGAGACATATCCGCAAGCAGGCCTTTTCTAAGACAATAATTTTAGAATCTTAGGTTTGAGTCTAAGTAGCGGTGAATTGGACTCACAACAAACCGTCCCGCAGTTCTCCCGGCTTGTTCACATCCATCCACATTTCGGCGAGACAATTGGATCGTTTGAATAATGCTCCTTTCATCAAACGCTTGCGTTGGCTTGTCGTGAGCTTATGCAGAGACAAATCCACATATTCTCACTATCGTTCGGATCAGGGATTTGACTTATCCTTTTGGAAGCCCTGTGAAGAAAAAGCCGGGTTATCCCTGAGAGGATGACCCGGGGCCAATTCTCCGGGGTAAGGTCCACAAGGATTCACAGGATACACAGGGGTTTTGGTGCCCACGACCGGCAATTATTTTCACCTCCATCTGGTCTCCGATTCGACCGGGGAGACGCTGATCACCGTGGCGCGCGCGGTGGCCGCGCAATATGCCAATGTGACGGCGGTCGAACATGTCTATCCGCTGGTCCGCAGCCAGAAGCAGCTCGATCGTGTGCTCGATGAGATCGAGGAGGCTCCGGGGATCGTGCTGTTCACGCTGCTGGAAAACGATCTGGTCGGCCGGCTCGAGACCAAGTGCAAGGACATCAACATTCCGAGCCTGTCGATCATCGGACCGGTGATGCAATTGTTCGAGGCCTATCTGGGTGCGGCCACCACTGGCCGCGTCGGCGCCCAGCACGTGCTCAATGCTGAATATTTCAAGCGTATCGACGCGCTGAACTACTCGATGATCCATGACGACGGCCAGCATGTCGAAGGCCTCGAAGACGCCGACATCGTATTGGTCGGTGTGTCCCGGACATCAAAGACCCCGACCTCGATCTATCTCGCCAACCGCGGCATTCGCACCGCCAATGTGCCGCTGGAGCCGGGCATTCCGCTGCCGCATCAGCTGGAGACACTGAAGAAGCCGCTGGTGGTCAGTCTTCATGCGACACCGGAGCGTCTGATTCAGGTCCGGCAAAACCGGCTTCTGAGCATGGGCGCCGAGACCGGCAATGACGATTACATCGATCGCCAGTCTGTCACCGATGAAGTGGCTTATGCACGAAAACTGAGCGCCAAATTCAGTTGGGCGCAGCTCGACGTGACGCGGCGATCGATCGAGGAAACCGCGGCTGCCATCTTAAAACTATTCACCGACCGGCAGCGGCAACGGCTCCCGGAGTGACGCAGCCGCGATGAGCATCTGGCTTGCAAAAGACCCGATGATCCTGGCTTCGCAAAGTCGCGCGCGGCAAATGCTGCTCGCCAATGCCGGCATCGCATTCGAGGCTATTCCGGCCGATATCGACGAACGCGCGGTGCAGAACAGTTCCGGACTTTCGGCGCCAGGCGAGATCGCAAAACTGTTGGCGCGGGAGAAGGCTCTGTGGGTCTCGCAGCAAAAGCCCGGCCGGGTCGTTGTCGGCGCCGACCAGACATTGGCGCTTGGCAGCCAGCTCTTCAGCAAGCCTGCTGGCCGCGCGGCTGCTGCGGAACAACTGCGCCTGCTTGCCGGCACCCATCACGAACTACACTCCGCATTTGCCGTGGCCCGTGACGGCAAGATATTGTTTGCGGATGCCAGTATTGCCAAAATGACCATGCGGCCGCTGGGCGAAAGTGAGATCGAAGCCTATCTGGACCAGGCGGGTGAGGCAGTGACAACCAGTGTCGGCGCCTATCAACTGGAAGGGCTCGGTGTGCATTTGTTCGAACGCATCGAAGGCGACCATTTTACCATCCTCGGCCTGCCGCTGTTGCCGCTGCTCGCATTTTTGCGCAGCGAACGACTGCTCGGTGTCTGAATTCGAAAAACAAGAAACGGCGATTTAAATGCTGATCCTTGGCTTGACCGGCTCGATCGGAATGGGGAAATCCACCACCGCGAAATTATTCGCGGAGGCCGGCGTTCCCGTGTACGACGCCGATGCGGCGGTCCACAAAATCTATGAAGGCGAAGCGGCGCCGGCGATCGAAGCGGCATTTCCCGGCACGACTGTTGACGGCAAAGTCGACCGCGCGCGGCTTTCGGCGCAGGTGGTGCACGATTCCGCCGCCATGAAGCAGCTCGAGCAGATCGTCCACCCGATGCTCGGCGCCTCACGAAAAAAATTCTTTGAAGATGCGGAAGCGGCGGGTGCGCCGGTGGTGGTCGTGGATGTGCCGCTGCTGTTTGAGACCGGCGGCGAAAAACGCGTCGATGCCGTCGTTGTCGTGACGACCACGCCCGAAGCCCAGCGCGAACGTGTGCTGGCGCGGGGCACGATGGACGAGGCCAGGCTCGACGCCATCCTGGCGCGGCAACTGCCTGATGCGGAAAAGCGCAAACGAGCGGATTTCGTAGTGGATACTTCCCACGGTCTTGACCCCGTGCGCGAGCGGATCCGGGACATTCTGGCCGAGGTTGTTAAGATGCCACGGCGGCGGACCTGATTCGCCGATTTCCAGCCCTCAAGAAGATCCATGCGCGAAATCGTTCTCGATACCGAAACCACTGGCCTTGATCCGCTGCGCGGCGACCGGCTGGTCGAAATCGGCTGCATCGAGATCTACAACCGGATGCCGACCGGCCAGACCTTTCACCGCTACATCAATCCCGAGCGCGGCATGCCGGCCGAAGCGTTCGCGGTGCATGGGCTGTCCGCCGAGTTCCTCTCCAGCAAGCCGCTGTTCACGGAAGTGGTCGCCGAGTTCCTCGAATTCATCGCCGACGCGCCGCTGGTGATCCACAACGCGTCGTTCGACATCAGCTTCATCAACGCCGAGCTCGACCGCATCAAGCGGAAGGTAATTTCGCGCGACCGGCTGGTCGATACATTGCTGCTGGCGCGCCGCAAGCATCCGGGGGTGTCGAACCGGCTCGACGATCTCTGCTCGCGCTATTCGATCGACAATTCCCGCCGCACCAAACACGGTGCGCTGCTCGACGCCGAACTATTGGCTGAGGTCTATATCGACCTGATCGGCGCACGGCAGTCGCAGCTGATCCTGGCCTCGGAGACCCGCGAGTCGCGGGCAGAGCGGACCGGCGACACGGCACGGCGGCAGCGCGAGACACCGCTGGCGCCACGAATCACCGATGCCGACCGTAACGAACATAGGGCCTTTGTTGCTACCCTGGGCGACAAGCCGATCTGGAACGATTTTCTCGGAGCCGGCTAGAGCCAAGCGCGGTAGCGCCGCCTCCCGTGGAATCTGTCCACGTGGAAGGGGGCGCTTGGGATGCTCAGCCGGTATGACCGCTTATTTGCGCAGCTCCTTGGTGGCAATAAGTGTTTGAACACAAGACCTGTCGCAGTGAGCAATGACGCGTGCCGAGGTCGGCGCCGACCGGGATTGTGCATCTCCGGCGGCGTCGCCTCGTTCACAGCGTGGCTGCAGATACTCAGTCGTTACTGCAACTTCAGTGATACCGAATGCAATTGATTCCCTTGCCGATCGCGTAGCCGATGGCCGAACCGACAGCGGCACCGACAGCTGCTGCTGCGATGTACGCGAGGAAGATGAGACCACCATTGACGTCATCGAGCTCGTTGTCCGTGAGGATGCTAAGGTCCGCATTCTTCGCCTCTGCGATTGGCATGTTCATTTCTACTGGCATGTTCATTTCTATTCTCTCGAGTTTCAACCGGCTCACCATGAGCGGGTTGGTGAGGCAACTTACTGGTAGCGCCATTGCGCGAAGTGATTTGAGTCACGGCTGTGGGCCGCTGTAGCGGCGGTGTTCTCCGGGATTGATCCGGCGCGACGGTGCGCGTTGTCACAACGCGTCGTTCGGTATCGACTTCGTCAAGGCCGCGCTCGACCGCATCAAGCGGCAACTAATTTCGCGTGATCGGCTGGTCGATACGTTATTGCCGGGGCGACGCGAGGATCCGGGGTGTCGAGCCGGCTTGACGATCTCTGTTCGCGTTGCTCGATCGACAATTCCCGCCGCACCAAGCGCGGCGCGCTGCTTGACGCCGAGCTGCTGGCCGAAGTCTATATCGACCTGATCGGCGCGCGGCAGTCGCAGCTGATCCTGGCCTCGGAGACCCGCCAGTCGCGGGCAGAGCGGACCGGCGACACGGCGCGGCGGCAGCCCGAGACGCCGCTCCTGCCACGAATCACCGACGCCGACTGCGAAGCGCATCGGGCCTTCATCGCCACGTTGGGCGACAAGCCGATCTGGAACGATTTTCTGGGAGCGGCCTAGCGCCGCCTCCTGTGGAAATTCTCCACGTGGAAGCGGCGCCTGGTTCGGTAGGGCAGCTTACTGGAGAAGCCTCTTGGTGGCATAGTAGCCGGCGACCGCGCCGACGCCGACCAGGTAGGCTCCGGCTGCGATGAACCAAAGGAAGCCACCGTTCACGTCATCGAGCTCGTTGTCCGTGAGTACGTTGAGGTCCGTATCCTTCTTCTCTGCGATTGGCATGTTCATTTTTATCTCCAGTGTTTCAACCGGCTCACCGTGAACGGGTTGGTGGAGGCAATTTACTGGCACTACCATTGCGCGAAGTGATTTGAGTCACGGTGTGCGCCGCTGTAGCGGCGGTGCTCGCTGGGATTCATCCGGCGCGACCGTGCGCGATGTCACGGCGCGAATCCAAAGCGCCTGACAGGCGGAGAAGCTACTTGCGCTGGAACGCAACTGTTCAGAGCGGATCGGCGATATGCCGCGCCTGCCGCGAATCACCGACGCCGCTTACCAAGCGCATCGGGGCTTTGCCGC
>JAYTFS010000006.1:0-10872 GCA_043734185.1 Pseudolabrys sp.
AGCTTTGTCGTAGAAGCTCGCCAACCCATTCAGACCAGATAGGACCGCGCGCCGGTTGCTGGCGCTGCCGACGGAGAACGAACCCATGAACCTCATTCAAACGCTCGAAAAAGAACAGGTCGAGAAGCTTTCGGCCAACAAGGAAATGCCCGACTTCGGCCCCGGCGATACCGTGCTGGTCAACGTCAAGGTGATCGAAGGCGACAAGAGCCGCATCCAGGCCTACGAAGGCGTGTGCATCGGCCGCTCCGGCCGCGGGCTCAACGAGAGCTTCACGGTTCGCAAGATTTCATACGGCGAAGGTGTCGAGCGCGTGTTCCCGCTTTACGCGCCGATGATCGACTCCATCAAGGTCGTCCGCCGCGGCAAAGTACGCCGCGCCAAGCTTTATTATCTGCGCGGCCTGCGCGGCAAGAAGGCCCGTATCACCGAGGTGCAGACCGGCATGGGCGCGGAAGCCCACGTCGAGACCAGCGCCAAGGTCGCGGTCGAGAACAATGTCCAGGCAGTGCCTGAGGCAGCCGCCAAGCCCGCGCCCAAGCCTGCAACCAAACCGAAGGCAAAGGCCGCTGCCAAGGCCCCCAAGGCTGCCGCCAAGAAATAGCTACGCGGCCATTCCGGAATGCATGAAGGGGCCGGTGTTCGGCCCCTTTTGCTTGAGCCCTAATGCGGTTACATAGCCGCCACGCAATGGAGACTTCGACGATGGCGAAAGCGCGTACCCTCTACGACAAGATCTGGGATGACCATCTGGTTGACGAGCAGCCGGACGGCACCGCGCTCATCTATATCGACCGCCATCTCGTACATGAGGTCACCTCGCCACAAGCCTTCGAAGGCTTGCGCACGGCCGGACGCAAAGTTCATGCGCCGGAAAAGACGCTCGCCGTGGTCGATCATAACGTGCCGACCTCGGATCGCTCGAAACCCAATCCCGATCCGGAAAGCGCTGAGCAGATTGCCGCGCTGGCGCAGAACGCCAAGGATTTCGGCGTTGAATATTTCAACGAGTTCGACAAGCGCCAGGGCATTGTCCACATCATCGGCCCCGAGCAGGGTTTCACGTTGCCCGGCACCACGATTGTCTGTGGCGACAGCCACACCGCGACGCATGGCGCGTTTGGCGCGCTGGCCTACGGCATCGGCACCTCGGAAGTCGAGCACGTGCTGGCAACGCAGACGCTGATTCAGAAAAAATCCCTGAACATGCGCGCGACGGTCGACGGCAAGCTGCCACCCGGCGTGACCGCGAAAGACATCATCCTCGCCATCATCGGCGAGATCGGCACCGCCGGTGGCACCGGATACGCGCTGGAATATGCCGGCGAGGCGATCAGCGACGTCTCGATCGAAGGCCGCATGACGATCTGCAACATGTCGGTCGAAGGCGGCGCCAAGGCCGGTTTCATCGCGCCCGACGCGAAAGTTTACGAATATCTCAAGGGCCGCCCGAAGGCTCCCAGTGGTGACAACTGGGACAAGGCCATGCGCTATTGGGAAACTTTGCGCTCCGACGACGGCGCGCATTTTGACCGCGAAGTGCGGCTCGATGCCTCAAAGCTGCCGCCGATCGTCACCTGGGGCACCAGCCCCGAGCAGGTAGCTTCGATCACCGGCCGCGTGCCGGTAGCAGCCGAGATTGTGGATGAGAAGAAGCGCATCGCCGCCGAACGATCGCTCGGCTATATGGGGCTCAACGGCGGCGAGAATATCACCGACATCAAGCTCGATCGCGTGTTTATCGGCTCCTGCACCAATGGCCGCATCGAGGACTTGCGCGCCGCCGCCAAGATCGCCGAAGGCAAGACGGTCAACGCCAATGTCTACGCCATGATCGTGCCGGGCTCCGGCCTGGTGAAAGAGCAGGCGGAAGCCGAAGGCCTCGACAAAATCTTCAAGGCCGCCGGCTTCGACTGGCGCGAGCCGGGTTGCTCGATGTGCCTGGCGATGAACCCGGACAAGCTCAAGCCGGGCGAGCGTTGCGCCTCAACCTCGAACCGCAACTTCGAAGGCCGTCAAGGCTACAAGGGACGTACTCACCTTGTCTCGCCGGCGATGGCCGCCGCCGCCGCAATCGCGGGGCATTTTGTCGATGTAAGAGAGTGGAAATAAAGCGCGCGGATCGTCAAGATTCGATGCAAAAAGGCCCGTCATTAAGACGGGCCTTTTTTATTTCACGTGAAACTGTGTTTACCAGCAGCGCCAGGCGCGGCGGAAAACCCAGTGGTCGCCGCGCCAGACGCGCACGCGCGCCCAGCCGCAGTTCGGTCCGTTGTTGTAAGCGTAATATGGCCCGCCGCCATAGTAATAGGGATTGGCGATGCCGAACCCAAAGCCGGGGCCCCAACCGCCGCCACGCCAGTGATGATGATGATGTTGCGCGGATGCCGTGCTGGGCGTCAGCGCCATGGCGCCATGGCGCCAGTCACAAGGAAAACCGCCACGAAAAGCTTTGCAAAATTACGCATGGACACTCCTCCGTCGTCGTCCCAACGGTTACATCCTAACAATAAACTTTTAAAGCGCCTTCGAGTTCCAACGCAAGCGCGCGGAATCCAGCCGTCCGGAATCAGCCTATTCCCACCAGCAATGCATGCGAGGCACTATTACTGTCCCGCTGATCCGGTATTCCTTGACCAGCGTAGATCGGCACTGGCGCACCGAGTTGCTGCTCACCCGGGTCCTGCGCGGGTAGATGGTCACGCGCGGGCGTGTCGCCTGGGCGGCAAATTCATGGGTCTGGCGGGTGCTGGCGTAGGCGCGGTGGCCGTCATAGGTGACGGTGGTCTTGTCCTTGCAGCCGAAGAACTCGGCGCGAGCAGTGCCTGAGAACAGCACTGTTCCGGCGCAGAACAGCGCCAGAAAACTCCAGATGATAGCAATTCTCGCCATATTCGCGGATCCCGCCAGCCAATCGCAGGCCCGCAAAGTCGCCCATCCAGGCAGCCCCGTCAACCGCTTGGTGAAGGGCGCCATTTCCCCTAAAACATTGGCATGACAGGCCAATTCGACCGCTGGCAGGGCGCTTTGGCGCCGACTCTAGCTGAAATGGAGGGGTTGGCGGCGAACGCCTATGCCCGCCTGCCCGGCAAATTCCGCAGTCTTTGCGAGGGTTTAATCATCCGGGTCGAGGATTTCCCGACCGAAGAAGTGCTCAACCATATGAACGCCGCCTCCGAGTTCGACCTGCTCGGCCTGTTTCAGGGCGTTGGTCTGCCATTTCTTCTGGGGAGTTCTCCGCAAACGCTGCCGAACATGATCTGGCTCTACCGCCGACCCATTCTCGACTACTGGGCCGAGCACGACGAAACCCTTGGCGACATCGTTACGCATGTCCTGGTTCATGAGATCGGCCACCATTTCGGCCTGTCGGACGACGATATCGAGGCCATTGAGGCTGCGGCGGATTAGCAAAAGCGCATGGCAGGTCCCCTAATGCCCTTGGCAACGTTCTATTGACCCGACCGCCGTACAGCTTATGAAACAGAGCGAATTCAAAAGGTCTTCAGGTCCATGGAAAAATTCACCACGCTCGATGGCGTCGCCGCGCCGATGAAGATGATCAATGTCGACACCGACATGGTCATCCCGAAGCAATATTTGAAAACCATCAAGCGCACCGGCCTGGGCAAAGGCCTGTTCTCCGAGATGCGCTACAAGGACGACGGCAGCGAAAACCCCGACTTCGTGCTCAACAAGCCGGCTTATCGCAAATCCAAGATCCTGGTCGCCGGCGATAACTTCGGCTGCGGCTCCAGCCGCGAGCACGCGCCCTGGGCGCTGATGGATTTCGGCATTCGCTGCGTCATCTCGACCTCGTTCGGCGACATTTTCTACAACAACTGTTTCAAGAACGGCGTGCTGCCGATCCGCGTATCGCCGGAAGATCTGGAGAAGTTGTTCGACGACGCCGACCGAGGCTCCAATGCCACGCTCTCCATCGATCTCGAAAAGCAGGAAATCCGCGGCCCCGACGGCGGCATGATCAAATTCGAGATCGACGCACATCGGAAACACTGCATGCTCAACGGCCTCGACGATATCGGGCTCACGCACCAGAAGAAGAGCAAGATCGTGAGCTACGAGGAAAAGACCAAGGCCGCGCGGCCATGGGCCTAAAGCCTTGGGCGTGAGGTTCGCGCTCGCGGGACTGCTGTGCGTGCTCTGCGCCACGCCCGCGCTGGCGCAAAAATCGACCGAGGACGGCCTGCGCGATTGCGAGCGGCTCGCAGCGATCAAATTCAGGCAAGAAAATCCCGCGTTCAAGAAGTTCGATATTGCGCGTGCTTTTGTCCAGGAGGACAAATTCACCGACAAGGTCGGAACGCAATTTGTCTCGACGGTCTATCACGGCAAGGCGATCTATCAGGCCGACGGCGCGCCGGACAATGTCGGCTTCATCTGCCTGCATGGCGGCCTCGGCAAAGGCGCCGTTTTCATCTACACGCTGCCGCGCTGAGCTAGTTCGGCGGACAGGTGGCGGCGCGTTCTTTGATGACACAGGACGTACGCGCAATTCCGAGCCTGTCGTAGTTTGTGAGTTGCCACCCGCCGTTCTGCTTTTCGAACATTGAAAATCCGAAGCTTCCGGCCATGTGAAGACCGCTCTTCACCGTAATGCCGTTGACAACCCAACCCGCAGGATCGGTAGGAGCGCCGGGATTAAGGGCATCGCCGCTGTTGCCCGATACGATTTGGACCGGCAGGTTCGACTGATAGTTCAACAACTGAAAGAGATGATGATGGCCCGATAAAATCAGCGTGACATTATCGGGGATCATGTCGCTGGCGGCCACCGCAAGCGTCTTGTTATCGCCAACGAGCATGCCGGAGAACGTTCCGCCTGGGCTCCAGATCGGACGATGCTGCAAAATCCAGGTTGGACCGGCGGACGCCAGCGCTAACGAACGATATTGCTCGCGAAATAACGACGCTTGCGCCTCGTCGAGCTTTTCCTCGCGTGCCGATGACACGTCCATCACCGCGAGCGCGAGACCGGGTAGCCGGACGATCAGCGGCTTGCCCACGCCATTGCAACCTTTCGCAGCGTCGAACGCATAGGGTTCAAGGGTTCGGCTCCAGCCCTGCCCGCCGCGGTCGCATTCCTCGTGGTTGCCGCGCACAAATACCCAAGGGGCCACCTTCAGCAACGTATCGGCCGGCGCGAAGAAATCGACCCGCCAAACGACCCAGTTGTCGCCGAAGGGGCTGCCGGCGCATCCCGCGATGCCCGCGGGACAGGGCGTCTCGCGATAATGGTAGTCGCCGACATGGATCACCAGATCGGGTTTTAATTGTGCGACGACTTCCGCGATCAAGCGGAACGGCCACTGCTGCGGATCATTGCAGGCCTGGACGGCCGATCCCTTTAGCCGGCAACCGGTATCGCCAATGACGGCGATACGCTTGGGCTCGGAGGCCGGAAAAACCAGCGGAACATTCGCGATCGAGGCCGACTTGGCGCCCGCCGAAATCGGCAGAGCGCATACCGTGATCGGATACCGCTCGCCCGGCGCTGCGCGGACGGTCATGGCACTCTGGACGCCGTCGATCTCTGCAACGGGACACGCCGCTTGATCCGTGATGGCGCGGGCCTCAAGCCCGTCCGGCCCATATTGCAGCCAATGATAGGTTTCCGCGGAGGCGACTAAGGGTAATGTGCTTAGCGCGACGCAACATAGCGCCGCCACACGAACCGTCCTCATGATATGCGGCATGTTGACAATCCGGTTTGGCCTAATCTGGCACTGATGGCGTCCAGGAACCGGCCGGCGCTGCCTCTAACCCAATCGCGCCGCTTTTTTCAATTGAGCTTTGCAGGAATCCAGATGCGCGCGTTTCATCAATGAAGCGATTGACGTCGGCCAGCGACTCCGTTTTGCCCTTCGGCACGATGATGGTCTGCGGCACGCCGAACAGATTGTCCGGCAAGATCCGAAAGCCCGTGGTGTCCTTTATCAGATTGGTCAGGCGCTGGCGATTGGCACCGAATGCGTCGATCTCTTTTGCCACCAGCAGGCGCTTGATCTCGGCTGGATTGTTCTCGATTTCGATCAACGTCGCCTGCTTGAGCTTGCGCTTCATGAACAACGTGATCGAGTCGCTGATCTGGCCGGCGATTTTTTGCCCGGCCCGGTCGACATCGGCGATGACGCGAATGCTGGAATCGTCGCGGACCAGAAAACTCTGCCGCACCAATACATAAGTTTGCGAGAATTCCACCGTTCCGGCCCGTTCCGGGGCAAAAGCGACGAATCCAATGTCGGCCGCCCCGGCGGTAACGGCATCGATCACCGCTTTCGGATCGGCGACCGACTTGATCTCCACCGGCAGATTCATGCGCCGCGCAAATTCTCGCGCAAGATCCGCGGACACGCCACGAATGACTCCGGTTGCGGGGTCCTGCACCGCCTGCGCCGGATTGCTCGCCAGGTAGACCGCACGCAAGGTTCCCCCGGGCGCGATATCGCGCACATCGGCCATTGTCGGCTGCACGCATGTCATGCTCGTGACGAACCCGAGAGCGGCAAACGCCTGGGCGATTGACGGCTTCACGATCTGGCCGCGATGGCATCTGCGATGGCGACCGTGCGGCGCGCCATGTCGGCATGCAGGCGCTCGACCATCTTGCCGTTGATGGAGACCACGCCCTTGGCCTTGTTTTCCGGCAGATCGAAAGCGCCGATCATCGTGCGGGCCCATGTCACTTCTTCGGGCGACGGCGTGAACACGGTGTTGCAGGGCTCGATCTGATTAGGATGGATCAGCGTCTTGCCGTCGAAGCCCATGTCGCGGCCCTGCTCGCATTCCTTCACAAAGCCTTCGGCGTCGCCGATATTGTTATAGACGCCGTCCAACACGTCGATGCCGTGGATGCGCGCGGCGGCAATGCAATTCATCAGCCAGGCAATCATCGGCCAGCGCCCGGGGACCTGACGAGCGCGGGTATCCTTGGCGATATCGTTGGTGCCCATGACAAAGCCGGCGAGCCGCGCCTCGGTATCCTGCGCACAGGCCGCAATCGAGAACACGTTGAACACCGCCAGCGGCGACTCGATCATCGCCCAGATCCGCGTCTTCTGGTTGGTGCTCATGTCCAGCAGGCGTTGCCCAATCTGCTCGAGCTGCTCGGGCGACGAGATCTTCGGCACCACGATGCCGTCCGGCGCGGCGTGCGCCGCCGCCGTAAGGTCGTCGGCAAACCACGCGGTATCGACGCCATTGGTGCGGATAAACACCTCGCGCGAGCCAAAGCCGCCGGCCTTCACGGCGTCCGCCACCTGTTTTCGCGCCGTCTCCTTGGCGTCAGGCGCCACCGAGTCTTCAAGGTCGAGAATGACGCCGTCGGCGGCAAGCGTTTTTGCCTTCTCCAGCGCGCGGGCGTTGGAGCCCGGCATGTAAAGCACGCTACGGCGCGGGCGATGGGTCATTCACCAACTCTACCGGCCATCCGAAAACTATCAAGCAGACACGACTATGCGTTATTGCTGCGGGGTGATGCGATAAAGCTGGAAACGGTCGCCATCGGCGACCAGCCTCAGCCGCGCGGGATAAGGATTGGCCGCCTCGTCTTCTGTGAACAGGACATAGAGATAATCGAACTTCGTCCAATTCGTCCAGAATATCGGCGTGGTCGGCAATGGATGCTCGGCGGCAACGACAAGCTGCGATACCTGCGGCGGCGTGCCGTCCTGGGCGTCGACATAGTCCTTATATTCGGGGCGGGCATGCAGCACCTGCTTGCCCACCACCGTGAAGGCGGTCGTCACCAAGGCCGAGCGCTCGATGGTCGCTATGCTGGCGGCATGAACCAGGCCGAGGTCGCGTACGTCTTCGCCGAACGAGCGGTCGGCGTAAGCGACGAAAACCTTTGAGCCCGGCGCGATGCGCCGCACGGACGAGCGGAACTGGCTGGTCGAATCCGACAGTTGCGACCAGTTGAGATCGATCTCGATCAAGCGTCCCCCGATCAGAAGAATAAGCACGATCAGAAAGCCACGCCGCACCAGGCGATGCCGCAATTGCAGGTCGCCGCAGGCAAACAGCATGAAGGCGATGCCGATCGGCACGCGCTGGTCGGTCATGTAGGTGTCAAACATGATGCGCGGCAAATTGAAATACACCGTGCCGCCGACAACCAGCAGCACCAGCACCAGCGGATGAAAGCGCAGGACGTGATGGCGCACCGCCCAGACGATGCCCGTCGCCATGACCCCTACCAGCCCGAAAGCGACAACGTCGGAGTAATCGGCGATCACATACATCAGCCCGTCGATCTTGCCGCGCTGGTCCCAATAGGTGTTGGAAATGAGTTGCAGCGTCGGGCTGGCGTAAAGCAACGGCGCCGCGGCGAGGAACGGCAAGCCGCTGACGACAAAATCGATGAGGCGGCCGGTCCAGTTTGGCTTGAGCCTTCGCTCCCACAACCGCAGAATTTCAAACGACAACAGCCCGATGCCATAAATACCCATGGCCGCGAGATGGCAGAAAAACAATGCCACGACGCAAACCGTCGAGAGGGCAATGCGTATTGGCCAGGGGCGGTCGCGCACAGCGATCCAACCGGCCAACGCCCATAGCGCCACGCCGATGCCGAACATGTAGTTCATCAGCCCGACCAGGAAGATGTAATTATACAGCAGCGGGAAGGCGAACAGCGGCAAAACCGACCAGCGGCCGATCAGCGCCCGGTTCAACGCCAGCGTCCCCGAAATGATCAGCGCGAACATCATGACCATGAACACCTGGCCGGCCAGAAAGATGTTCATGAATTGCGCCAGCTGCGGCACAATGAGATCCATGGTGAGGTTGGGAATGACCTGCCAATTGATTTCGTAGAAGTTTGCCAATAGTGGGTTTGTCGCGACTGTCGCGATCACCTGCATGCGCGCGAGGTGATTGACGTAATCCGACAGCGGCGGCAGCGGATGAGTCCAGATCGGAATGGAGATAAGCAAAGTCAGCGCGGCGAACAAAATAGCGATTTGCACGCCCGAGATTCCGGACGAGCGGAACCGCGGCGGCGTTGAGTTTTCGGTCGATGGCTTGTTTGGCGACAGCATGCGCGTTTAAGTCTCTTTTGGGCGACGACAGGTGAACAAGCGATGAATATGCTCCGGTTTCAGCTGCCCAAGGATACGGCAGGAGGCATGACGTTTGATTGCCTCTACTATCGGATTAGGACGCAAAAGCGATGAATTTCCCGCAGCGTTTGATCGATGGCTATAACGCCTTTGCCGACGGTCGGTTGCAGAGGGAGCAGGACCGTTTCCGCGAGCTCGCCGAGGCGGGTCAAACGCCGCAGGCCATGGTTATCGGCTGTTGCGATTCCCGCGTCTCGCCGGAGGTGATTTTCGACGCACGGCCGGGCGAATTGTTCGTGGTGCGCAACGTCGCCAACATCGTGCCACCTTATGCGCCGGACGGTCAGGCCCACGGCGTCTCTGCCGCGCTCGAATTTGGCGTCGCGGCTCTCAAGGTGAAACACATCGTGGTGCTCGGCCACGCCCATTGCGGCGGTGTCAAAGCCTTCGCCGAAGACGCCGAACCTTTGTCGCCCGGCGATTTCATCGGCAAATGGATGAAGCTGATGGCGCCGGCTGCGGAAAAAGTTGGCGCGCGCGGCGCGCAGTCCGCGCCCGATTATCTGGCAAAGCTCGAGCAGGCCAATGTCGTCAACAGCCTCGACAACCTCATGACGTTTCCGCGGCTGCGCAAGCTGATCGAGCGCGGTGACGTCACGCTGCACGGCGCCTATTTCGGCGTCGCCAGCGGCGATCTGTCGGTGCTTGACCGCGCGACGGGAAAATTCGAATCTATCGCACGGATATAGATTACGCAGCTTTGCGTTTGGCCTGGATCAGCTTGCGGTTGATCAGGCACTCGGCAATCTGGATGGCGTTGAGCGCGGCGCCCTTGCGCAGATTGTCCGACACCACCCACATCTGCAGGCCGTTATCGACGGTAGGATCCGTGCGGATACGGCTGATATAGGTCGCGTCCTCGCCGGCGCATTCATAGGGCGTGACGTAACCGCCGGGCTCGTGCTTGTCGATCACCAGGCAGCCGGGCGCGCTGCGCAAAATTGTGCGCGCTTCCTCGACGCTGATCGGATTCTCGAACTCGACATTCACCGCCTCGGAATGGCCGACGAATACCGGCACGCGTACGCACGTGGCGGTCAGCTTGATTTTGGGATCAAGAATCTTCTTGGTCTCCATCATCATCTTCCACTCTTCCTTGGTGTAGCCGTCCTCCATGAACACATCGATTTCGGGGATGACGTTGAACGCGATGCGCTTGGGGAACTTCCTGGTCTCGAGCTCGCCGAGCGTGAACACCGCCTTGGTCTGCTGGAACAGCTCGTCCATCGCCTCCTTGCCGGCGCCGGAAACGGATTGATAGGTCGCCACCACCACGCGCTTGATCGTGGCCTTGTCATGCAACGGCTTGAGCGCGACGACGAGCTGCGCGGTCGAGCAATTCGGATTGGCGATGATGTTTTTCTTGGCAAAACCGGCCAGCGCGTCGGCATTCACCTCCGGCACGACCAGCGGCACGTCCGGGTCCATGCGCCAGGCCGAGGAATTGTCGATCACCACCGCGCCTTGGGCGGCGATTTTCGGCGACCATTCCTTCGACACGGCGCCGCCGGCCGACATCAGGCAGATGTCGACGTCGGAAAAATCAAAATGGTCGAGCGTCTTGACCTTCAGCGTCTTGTCGCCGAACGAGCATTCCTGGCCCATGCTCTTGCGCGAAGCGAGCGCCACGACTTCGTCGGCGGGAAAGCTCCGCTCGGCCAGAATGTTGAGCATCTCGCGCCCAACATTGCCGGTGGCACCCACCACGGCGACCTTGTAACCCATTGTT
>JAYTFS010000007.1:0-14622 GCA_043734185.1 Pseudolabrys sp.
CAAAGCATCTCGGTGCAACGTTTCCCCATGCGCCGGAATTTTGTAATGTGCGACGTAGCTGTCGATCATCGAGAGATATTCGTCCTGGCTGCAACGGTGAAAGCCGAGCCAGAGCCCAAAGCGATCCGACAGTGACACTTTTTCTTCCACCGTCTCGCCGGGATTGATCGCAGTCGAGCGTTCGTTTTCCATCATGTCACGCGACATCAGATGGCGGCGGTTGGACGTCGCGTAGAAAATTACATTGTCCGGCCGGCCTTCAACGCCGCCTTCCAACACCGCCTTGAGCGATTTGTAGCTGGTATCATCGTTGTCGAACGACAGATCGTCGCAGAACACGATAAAGCGGTAATGCGAGCCGCGGGTAAGCGCCATCAGCTCCGGCAGACTCTCGATGTCCTCACGATGAATTTCGACCAGTTTGAGCGGGCCGCTTTTGCTGCCGCGCGCATTTTCAGCGTTGACGGCCGCGTGCGATGCTTTCACCAGCGACGACTTGCCCATGCCGCGAGCGCCCCACAGCAGCGCGTTGTTGGCGGGCAGTCCTTTGGCGAAGCGTTCGGTATTTTCCACCAGCAAGTCGCGCACGCGATCGATGCCCTTGAGCAACGACATGCCGACGCGGTTGACGCGGGCTACCGGCGCAAGCCGTCCGTCGGGGTGCCAAATAAAGGCATCGACGGAGGTTAAATCGGGCAGGGACGCGCGCTGCGGCGCCAGCCGTTCGAGCGCACTGGCGATGCGCTCAAGCACGTCATGTTGTCCCGCCGATTTTGCCTTCGTCTTCGACGCGGCGCCGCTTTTCGATTTCGACTTCGATTTGGCCATTGCATGCTTTCGGAACTGGCGCTGCTCTTAGCGGGGCGGCGTTGACGCCGCAAGCCAAGCTTGCCGGAAATGGGCCAAAATGGCCGGTTTCAAGGGGTCTGGCGGCGTTGCAATTGGGGCTACGGCCGCTATAGTCCCCGCGAAATTCACGCGTTGAAAGCCGGGCCGGGAACGCCGGCCGGCGCGCCCCAAATACCACTCAAGGGAAGTATCGATGTTCATTTCGACTGCGTTTGCGCAAGGATCGCTGTTCGGCGGCGGGGCAGGCGGCGATGGCGGCATGCTGATGTCGCTGCTGCCGTTCGTGCTGATTTTCGTCATCATGTATTTCCTGATCCTGCGCCCGCAACAGAAGCGCGTGAAGATGCATGCCGAAATGGTCAAGAACGTGCGGCGCGGCGACACCGTCGTTACCAATGGCGGCCTCATCGGCAAGGTCACCAAGGTGATTGACGACGACCAGATCGAAATCGAGATTGCGGACGACGTACGCATTCGCCAGATGCGGCCGATGATCAGCGACGTTCGCGCCAAAGGTGAACCGGTGAAGGACGATGCCGCGTCCGGCTAACGCCGTCGCCATCGTTCTACGCCTTAGTCTTCCTATTTAAGTCGAGATCTCATGCTCTATTTCACGCGGTGGAAAGCGGCGGCGATTATGCTGACGGCATTTGTCGTCTGCATGTTCGCGCTGCCTAATTTTCTGCCCGAGAAAATGGTGCAGGGCTGGCCGAAATGGGCGCAGCGCCACATCGTGCTGGGCCTCGATTTGCAGGGCGGCTCGCACATTCTGCTCGAAGTCGACACCAAGACCGTCCGCAAGGACATGTTGGAGGCGCTGCGCGACGATGTGCGTCGCGTGCTGCGTGATGCGCGCATCGGCTATACCGGGCTGGTTGTGCGCGGCAACAGCGCCGAGGTGCGTATCCGTGAGGGCACCAATGCCGAACAGGCGCTGACCAAGCTCCGCGAATTGTCACTGCCGCTCGGCGGCCTGCTTAACGCAACCGGGCAGCGTAACCTGGACATCTCCAGCGAAGCGGACGGGCTGGTTCGCCTCGCGCTGACGGAGCCGGCCGTTGTCGAGCGAATCCGTCAGTCGGTCGAACAGTCGATCCAGATCATCGAGCGGCGCGTGAACGAGCTTGGCACCGTGGAGCCGCTGATCCAGCGCCAAGGCGTCGACCGCATATTGGTCCAGGTTCCGGGCTTGCAGGATCCGACACGGCTCAAGCAACTGCTCGGCAAAACCGCCAAGCTCGATTTCCGGATGGTCGATACGTCGATCCCGGCGGAACAGGCGTCGCAAGGCCGCGTGCCACCGGAAGATGAAATTCTGCAGAGCGCAAGTTCGCCCAAGACGCCGTTTCTGGTTGAGAAACGCATCCTGGTGTCGGGCGGCGAGTTGACCGATGCCCAGCCCGGTTTCGATCAACGCACCAGCGAGCCCATCGTCTCGTTCCGTTTCAATACCAGCGGCGCGCGTAAATTTGCGCAAGTGACGCAGGAAAATGTCGGCAAGCCGTTCGCCATCGTGCTCGACAACGAAGTGATCTCGGCGCCGGTCATCCGCGAGCCGATCCTCGGCGGCTCTGGGCAGATTTCCGGCAGCTTCACCGTGCAGAGCGCCAACGATCTCTCCATTCTGCTGCGTGCCGGTGCGCTGCCGGCGCCGCTGACGATCATCGAGGAGCGCACGGTCGGTCCAGGCCTCGGCGCAGACTCGATCGCCAAGGGCAAGATTTCGTCGTATGTCGGCGCCGCCATGGTGATTATCTTCATGATCGCGACCTACGGCCTGTTCGGCGTATTCGCCAATATCGCGGTGGCGATCAACGTCGCCATGATTTTCGGCATCCTGTCTCTGCTCAACGCGACGCTCACGCTACCGGGCATCGCCGGCGTCGTTTTGACCGTCGGCATTGCAGTCGACTCCAACGTGCTGATCTACGAGCGTATCCGCGAGGAAGTGCGCGCCGGTCGCACGCCGATCAATGCCATCGACGCAGGTTTTAGCCGCGCGCTAGCCACCATTCTCGATTCTAACATCACGACCTTTATCGCCGCCGCGGTGCTGTTTTACATCGGCACCGGCCCGGTGCGCGGCTTTGCCGTGACGCTTGGCATCGGCATCATCACCACCGTGTTCACCGCCTTTACCCTGACGCGGCTCATTGTCGCTTATTGGGTTTGGTGGCGGCGTCCGCAACGCGTACCGATTTAGGAATTGCGCGCATGATCCCGAAAAGTGAGGACCGGTTTTCGGATAAGATCATGCGCGAGGAGAAATAACTTGCGCTTGCTCCGCATCGTGCCCGACGACACCAAATTCGACTTCATGCGCTTCAGGCGCATCAGCTTTCCTATTTCAGCCTTGATGTCGATCATCGCGATCTCGCTTTATTTCTTCCACGGACTGAATTTCGGCATCGATTTCAAGGGCGGCATGTTAATCGAGGTCCAGTCGAAATCGGGTCCGGCGGATCTGGCCAAAATGCGCTCGACGCTCGGCTCGCTTGGCCTGGGCGAGGTGCAGTTGCAGCAGTTCGGTGCGCCGACAGACGTTTTGATCCGTATTTCCGAACAATCCGGCGGCGACGCCGCGCAGCAGGAGGCGGTCGGCAAAGTCCGCGGCGCGCTCGGCAACGAGGTGGACTACCGCCGCGTCGAGGTGGTGGGTCCGCGCGTGTCGGGCGAGTTGCTGTCTTATGGCGTCGTCGGGCTTGGCTTGGCGATTTTATGTATTCTGGTTTACCTCTGGTTCCGCTTCGAATGGCAGTTCGCGCTCGGCGCCATGATCGCCAACGTGCACGATATCGTGCTGACCATCGGCTTCATGTCAGTGACGCAGATTGACTTCGACCTCACCAGCATCGCGGCGCTGCTCACCATCCTGGGTTATTCGCTCAACGACACTGTCGTCATCTACGACCGAATCCGCGAAATGCTGCGGCGCTACAAAAAAATGCCGATGCCGGATCTGCTCAACGCTTCGGTCAACCAGACGCTGTCGCGCTCGGTCATCACGCACGTCACGGTAAGCTTGGCACTGTTGGCGTTGCTGCTGTTCGGCGGTCAGGCGATCCACAGCTTCACGGCGACCATGATGTTCGGCGTGGTGCTGGTCGGCACCTATACCTCGGTGTTCATTGCCTCGCCGATCCTGATTTATCTCGGCGTCGGCACGGGACGTGACGCGCTGAGCAGTTCGACCCGGGATCAGTCCTAGTTCGATGGCTGGCACTGCCGATGCCCCGCATCTGCCGAACCCGGCGCCAATCGATGCCTACGGCAATGGCGGATTTCGCTTTGGCGGGATGTCGCACCGCGGCTCGCTGTTGTGCCTGCCGGACGGCATATGGGCTTGGCCGGTGACGGATCTGCGCGACATCACGACAGCTTCGCTGGAAATGGTATTTGCCAGGGCTTCTGATCTGCACGTGTTCCTGATCGGCGGTGGCCGTGATCCTTGGCGGCTATCGGACCGGCTTCGGCAGCGTTTCCGGGATGCCGGGATATCGGTCGATGCCATGACTACCGGGGCCGCGGCCCAAACTTACAATATCCTGTTGGAAGAACGCCGCCGGGTCGGCGCGGCATTGATCGCGGTTGAATAGCCGTTCCGCTACAGTGCGCACATGAATAATTTCGAGCATTGCGCCGCGCTGGTGCGTGAGGCTGACCGGGATCGTTTCCTGGCCACGCTGTTTGCGCCGGCTGAACATCGCGACGCATTGTTTGCGCTCTACGCCTTCAACGTAGAAATCGCGCGCGTGCGCGACCTGGCGCGAGAGCCGATGCCGGGCGAAATCCGCCTGCAATGGTGGCGCGAGATGCTGTCCGGCGAGCGGGACGGCGAGGCGGCGGCGCATCCGGTCGCGGCCGCGTTACGTGAGACCCTGAAGCGCTACGGGTTTGTGGCGACGCCGCTGCTCGAATTGATCGATGAGCGAACATTCGATCTTTACAATGAGCCGATGGCGACCGTGGGCGCGCTGGAGCTCTACGCCATTCGGACGCAATCGCCATTGTTTGCCATGGCGGCGGGGATTCTTTCAGACGGTGCAACGTCGCCAGAATTGTTCACGCTGGATACCGGCGTGGCTTACACCATCGCCGGAATCCTGCGGGGCTTCGGGCTGCACGCGGCGCGGGGCCAGCTCTATGTGCCAATGGAGGTGCTGGAGCGGCATCAGGTCAGCCGCGAGGAAATACTCGCCGCGCAGTCAAGCCCGCCTTTGCTGTCGGCGCTAACCGAAATGCGCGATATTGCCCGCCAGCATCTCGCCGCGGCACAAGCGAAGCTGCAAACTGCGCCGCCGGAAATTCTCCCGGCGTTTCTGCCGGTCGCGCTGGTGGGGCCACAGCTGCGCCGCATGGAACGCGCCGGCTACGCGTCGTTCGAACCTCAACAGATTGCGCCATGGCGGCGGCAGTGGCTGTTGTGGCGCGCGGCGCGCGATCCGAGCCGTATATTTAAGGCGTGATTACTCTGCGGCTGCCGGCGTGCGCGCCTGTGCGCCGATCCATCCCGCAAGATCGTTGAGCGCGCGTTCGCTAAGCGCGCTCTTGCGCGCGAGGTTCTTAGCTGAGCCGCGGCCGTATTTGCGTCCGTCTTTATCGAACTCGACAGTTTCATTTAGCGGTGGGAATAATCCGAAATTCACGTTCATCGGCTGGAACGATGACGGTCCGGCATCGACGGTTTCGATATGGCCTCCGGTGATATGCGCGAGCAGGGCGCCATGCGCGGTCGTCGCTGGCGGGGGCGTGATGATCTCGCCATTGCGTTCGGCGGCGGCAAAGCGCGCGGCGAGCAGGCCGATAGCGGCGGATTCCACATAGCCCTCGCAGCCGGTGATCTGGCCGGCAAAGCGCCACTTCGTATTGGCTTTGAGCCGCAGCGTGTCATCGAGCAGCTTGGGCGAATTCAGGAACGTATTGCGATGCAGGCCGCCAAGCCGCGCGAATTCCGCTTTCTGCAAACCGGGAATGGTTCGCAATATGCGAACTTGTTCGCCGTGCTTTAATTTCGTCTGAAAGCCGACCATGTTGAACAGCGTGCCGAGCTTGTTGTCCTGCCGCAGTTGCACGACGGCGTAGGGCTTCATGTCGGGCTGGCGCGGATTGGTCAGGCCGAAGGGTTTCATCGGACCGTGACGCAAGGTCTCGCGCCCTCGTTCGGCCATCACTTCGATCGGCAGGCAGCCGTCGAAATAAGGCGTCGAGGCTTCCCATTCCTTGAACGAAGTCTTATCGCCCGCGATCAGCGCATCGATGAAGGCGTCATATTGCTCGCGCGACATCGGACAGTTGATGTAGTCGGCGCCGGTGCCACCGGGACCGACTTTGTCATAACGCGACTGAAACCAGGCCTGCTCTAGATCGATACTTTCGCGATGAACGATCGGCGCAATGGCATCAAAAAAAGCCAGGGCATCTTCGCCGGTTAGCTTACGGACGGTTGCAGCCAGGTCGGGCGAGGTGAGCGGACCGGTCGCGATGATGGCGCTGTCCCATTCATCCGGCGGCACAGCAACTTCGCCGCGTGCGAGTGTAACGAGCGGATGGGCGGCGAGCGCGGCCGATACGGCCGCGGAAAAACCGTCACGGTCGACCGCCAGCGCACCGCCAGCCGGCACCTGGTTCAGGTCGGCGGAATGCATCACCAGAGAGTTCAGCCGGCGCATTTCCTCATGCAGCAAACCAACCGCGTTGTGGTCTTTATCATCGGAACGGAATGAATTCGAACAGACCAGTTCGGCGTAACCGTCCGTCTTGTGGGCGGCGGTTTGCCGCAGCGGGCGCATTTCATGTAGCGTCACCGGCACGCCGTGCTGTGCGAGCTGCCAGGCAGCTTCCGAACCGGCGAGACCGCCGCCGATCACATGAACCGTTTTGTCCGTCATGGGCAGAAACTAGCCTATGCACCCCGCAAACGAAAACGCCCGCGAGACGCGGGCGTTTGGGCAGCTATTGAACCGTGGCCGAAACTTAGACCTTCTGGGAGGCATCCCAGGCCAAGCGGGCGATGTCGGAACGGCTGACGCCGATATCGGCAAGCTCGCGGTCGCCCAGGCGAGACAGCTCGCGCAGGCTGCGGTTGTAGTTCTTCCACGACTGGATGAAGCGGACGATGGAGGCAAACATGATGGACCTTCTTTCTCGCGAGACCCGGCCTAGAACGCAGCCTGTGAATCTCGTTGGCTGGAAAATAGGGATTTTAGGGCACTTGAAAAGAAACTTTGCTGCGCTGCAGCTACGTGAAAAACGCATAACTCAAGAAACTGATTATTAAGGAGAAATGCCGTTTTTGGCCCGTTTTGTACCTGCTTTCTATCGATGATTACGGCACTGCGAAAAGACGACAAAAACGCCGATATACGCGATGGGATCGTGTAGATTCCTCCTATCTAGGAGAGGGAATCCCCATGAATTCGCATATGTGGCGTTCAGTGCTGACAGCGGCGGCGCTCAGCCTCGGCAGCTTGCCGCCGGCAACGGCGGCCGAGATCAAGGTGCTCACGGCCGGCGCCTTCAAGCAGGTCGTGCTGGCGCTGGTGCCTGATTTCGAGAAACAGACCGGCAATAAGGTGACGGTCGACAACGGCACTACCGGCGAATTGAAGAAACGCATCGACGGCGGCGAAGCCTTCGACATTGTGGTGATTACGCCTGCCGTGACGGACGAATTCATCGCCAGCGGTAAGGTTGCTGCCGGCAGCAAGGTGATGCTCGCCAGCGTTGGCATCGGTGTGATGGTGAAGGAGGGCGCGCCAAAACCCGATGTCAGCACGGTCGACGCGTTCAAAAACGCGCTGCTCGCCGCCAAAACGGTTGCCTATATCGATCCGGCGAGCGGCGGCTCAAGCGGTATCTATTTCGACAAGTTGCTGGGGACGATGGGTATCGCCGATCAGATCAAGCCGAAGGCAAAGCTCAAGAATGGCGGCTACGTCGCGGATCTCATTGCCAGTGGTGAAGCTGAACTCGGCGTGCACCAGATCAGTGAAATCGTGCCGGTGAAAGGCGTGACCCTGGTTGGCCCGCTGCCGAAGGAAATCCAGAACCTCACGGTTTACGCTGCGGGCTTGAGCGCATCGGCGAAAGACAAAGATGCCGCCGGAGAACTCATCAAATATCTGTCGGGCCCCGACGCTGCCGCGGTTCTCAAATCCAAAGGGATGGATAAAGCAAGTTAAGGTCCGTTCGTTTTGGATTCATCAGAGGCGCGCCCGCTCGACCGCCGCGTTGTTATCACCGCGCTCGGCATTGCGCAGATCCTCGCCTGGGGAACGTCATTCTATTTTCCAGCGGTGTTTGCGGAACCGATCGTGCGAGATACTGGCTGGTCGCTCGGCTGGGTGGTGGGCGGCACCTCGATTGGCCTCCTGGCGGCCGGACTGATTTCGCCGCAGGTTGGCCGTATCATTGATCGGCACGGCGGCCGACCGGTTATCATGGCGAGCTCGATATTTTATGCCGCCGGCCTGATCGGCGCAGGCCTCGCACCGACGCTGCCGATTTACTTGCTGGCCTGGGCGCTGATCGGCGTCGGTATGGGCACCGGGCTTTACGATGCAGTCTTCGCAGCGCTCGGCCGCCTCTATGGCAGCGAGGCGCGCGGACCGATTACCAATCTCACCTTGTTCGGCGGCTTCGCCAGCACCGTTTGCTGGCCGCTCAGCGCCTTCATGATCGATCATATTGGCTGGCGCGCCGCCTGTTTTGCCTATGCCGCGCTGCATCTGTTCGTCGCTCTGCCGCTGCAAATGTCCGTCCTGCGCCGGGCACCGGCGCACCTCACGCCCACGAACAAAAAAGATGACGCGGCGCGACCCGCCGCGGATGTACCGATTGAAAACGAAACACTGATCTTCGCCTTGCTCGCGATGATCCTTTCGATCTCCGCCGGCATCGGCTCGATCGTGATTGTGAATTTCATGATCTTCTTGCAGGCGAGGGGCGTGGACTACGCGGTGGCCGTGAGTCTGGGAACGCTGTTCGGGCCTGCACAGGTTGGAGCCCGCGTGGTCGAACGCCTGTTCGGTAGTCACTATCACCCTATCTGGACCATGATTGCCTCATGCGGCCTGATGGCGATTGGCCTCATCATGTTGACCGGCAGTTTCCCGGTCTTGCTGCTGATCATTCTGATCTATGGTGCCGGCTACGGCATTTCCTGGATTGGCCGCGGCACGTTGCCGCTGGCGCTGTTCGGGCCGGCTCGATTTCCGCGGTTGATGGGCAAGCTCGCGTTCCCAAGCCTGATCGTGCAGGCCGGGGCCCCTTCGGCCGGCGCGCTGCTGATCGAAACGAATGGGCCCAATGCGACCATTGGACTGTTGACCTTGCTCGCGTTGATCAATGTTGTGCTGATCGGCGTATTATGGGCGATGCGCCGCGCGCCATTTTCGACGGACGTTTGATCATGCTGACATTGCAGACGCTGACTTTCGAAGATCTGTCGGTCGGCATGACCGAGACTTTTGCCAAGACCGTCTCGTCGTCCGACGTGGTCGGCTTTGCCGAGATCTCCGGCGACCGCAATCCTATCCATCTGTCCGAACATTTCGCGGCCAAGACGCCATTCGGAACCCGCATCGCACATGGTCTCTACACCGCCAGCCTGATCTCGGCAGTGCTCGGCACGCGCCTGCCGGGTCCGGGCGCGGTCTATATTTCGCAGACGTTGAATTTCCGCGCGCCGGTGAAGATCGGCGACACTGTTGAGGTGAACGTGACGGTTGCCGAACTCATTGAAAAAAGATTGCGCGCCCGGCTTGTTTGCAACTGCACGGTGGACGGTGAGGTCGTGCTTGACGGCGAGGCCTGGGTGAAAGTTCCGTCAAAGAACGCGGGCGGCCGTCCGCTGCCGCGTGTTTAGCGGCCAGCGACGCTCCGCCCAAATCAGCCCGTCAGCTTCCAGACTCTAGCTTCCAGGTTTGGGCGCGAAAAAGCAGCGTGGCGAACCGTCTGGCCGCTTGCAACGCCAATAGGCGCCGTCAGGCGAGGGCAGCGACATGCTGTAGGGGACCGTCTCGTTGATATTTTCCTGCCGTGTCGGCCCGTCCGCGGCGTTGCCGGTGACACCAACGCCGTAAGTGACATCCCCGCGCAGCGAATAGCCGCCGGTGATGGCCTTCACCGCTTCAGGCGAAACCACGCCGCAATCGTCGGCGCCGCAACACCATTCGCCGGCAGGATTTTTATAGGTCCCCCGGCTAATCCAGACATCATGAGCAAGCGCGGCAAAACTGGTCAGGGACAGAACGAGCACAAGCAGTGAGCGTACCAAAGATCGCAACATCGGTGGCCTCCTCGCGATTGGCCCGGCGCGGCGTTACAATGGTTTCTTGTCTGCTCCTCCAACTCCCTCGTCGGTTTTCCGCCGGGCTTTGCCCGGTCGGCCGTGTACGTGCCGTGTGACGAATCAAACCAACCAAGCGATGCTATCACGCGCCACATCAATTGCCCGTAAAATTGTGCGGCGCGGTATGACGGACATGCAGCAGGAGCAGGTCAATTGAGACCATCGTGGCAAACATGGCGCGACCGGCCCGGGCAGCTTTCTGTGTTGCGCATCGCCACGCTCGTGCTGTTGCTGCTGCCGGTTGCCAAGGCGCTCTATGACGCGGGCGACATCGCGCATGGCGCGCGGCCGCTCAATGACATGATCCATCGCGCCGGTTTCTGGGCGCTGGTGTTTCTCGGCGTGACGTTGGCGGTGACGCCGTTTCGGCGCATCGCGCGTTACGGCAATCTGATCGACGTGCGCCGCGTGCTGGGCGTTGGCGCGTTTTGCTATATCGCCGCGCATCTCGCGCTGTTTTTTCTCGACCAGGGTTTGGTCAAAGCCGTTACGGAAATTACGCAGCGCGTTTACCTGATCATCGGTGCCACGGCCTGGCTGGGCCTCGCGATGCTGGCGGCGACCTCGACCGACGGCATGGTGCGCCGGATCGGCGGCCTGCGCTGGCGGCGGCTGCATCAGGCGATCTATGCCATCGCGCTGCTCGCGTTGATCCACTATTTCCAACAGACGAAGGCGGACGTTACGGTGCCGGTTTTTGCCGCCGGTCTGTTCCTGTGGCTGATGGCTTATCGCTTGCTCGCCTGGTGGCAGGGCACGAGCGAGCTATCGACGCTGAGCTTGCTCGCGCTAAGTGTTGCCGTTTCCGTTCTCACTTTCGCCGGCGAGGCGATCGGGATCGGCATCGCGTTTGGTGTGTCACCGATGCGCGTGCTGGAAACCGTGTTCGATTTCGAGGTCGGTATCAGGCCGGGCTGGCAGGTGCTCGGCGCCGGACTTTTAGTGGTGGCGCTCGATTTTGCGCGGGCGCGACGGCAAACTTCGGCCACAGCGGCTTGAGATGGGCGGCGGCGTTGATCAGTGGATTCACCAACTCGCCCTTGAACGTATGCGCGTCTGGGTGATAGGGAAAGCCGAACACCAATTTCTCGCGTTCCTTCTCTGGCACGTAGAGCGTGCCGAACATCCAGTCCCATAGCGCCAGGCAACTGCCGAAATTCTTGTTGAAGTGCTTCGGACTGCCGGAGTGGTGCACTTGATGATGCGCCGGCGACACGAAAATGCGGCCGAGCACGCCACGAAACGAAATCCACATGTGCGAATGCTGCAGGTGGACGTAGGTATGTATGAACAGCACCAGGATAATGTTGGTGTCGCTCAGCGCATATTGATACGCCGTGTCGCCGAACATGTAATTGCCGAGCCCGTTGGCGATTGCCGCCGAGAAGGCGAGAATGTTGGCGAAGATCCAGGTGTAGACCGGATGCACGCGGAAATTGGTGAGCGGCGTTAGCACTTCGGCGCTGTGGTGCACTTTGTGGAATTCCCACAGCAGCGGCACCTTATGGCTGAGCCAATGGTTGAACCAGTAGCCAAGCTCATAGGACAGAAACAGCATCACGGTGATGACGGAGCGCGTGATCCACGGCGAAAGAGTCGAGGGCGTCACCGGGCCTGCGACCGCGACCAACCCCGACACGATACCGTTCGACAGGAACTGATAGGTCAGCACAGCCCAGCCGAACACCACGCCGAACACGAAGACGTTGAAGAACAGATAGCCGATGTCGGCCTGGTTGGATTTGCTGTTGACGATGCGCTTGGGAAATAACGCGCGCCAGATTGTCTTCGCGCGAATGCGGCGGCCGCGCTTGAGCCGTTTCCAGACAAGGAACATGGCCGCAAACATCAGCGCGGCGGCAAGCGACGTCAGCGAGAAATGCGAGCCGAGCGAAAACAGCAACCGCTCAAGCTGGCCGAAAAAGAATGTGATGCCGGCTACCAAATCCAACGGGGACTCCTGGGCGTGCGCCGGTCCAATGTCTTACCGATGGGTAAATTATGTGTTAGGCGGAGGCGCCCAAAACGCCTCCGCCGTGCGCAACACATTCCAATTCTGCGTCGTTACTTCTTTCCGGTCGTTTGCGCGGATTTGTTGCGCGGATCGTCGGCCGGATTGACATAGGTGATGGCGAACGGACCCATGCCATGCACCTGCAGAATGGTCGGCGCGCTGGCCCAGGCATAGTGCTGCATGCCCGTCGCGGCGCGGAAGAAGCCGCCGGCCTTCAGCGTTTCACCCTTCTTGGCGTCGAACTTGTCGCCCATGCCGAAGTGGAAGGTGCCGGAGATGATGGTGACATTCTCATCGGTGGGGTGGGTGTGGGCGGCTATCTTGTATCCCGCCGGCAATTTGGCGCGGATGACATAGGGCCCGTCCTTGGACGGATCGCCGGCGAGCACGGCAATCTGCGCGCCGGGCGGCAGGGCCGGCGGGCCCGCACCCCATTTCAGAGCGTCGGGTTGCACGGTGGCGTGCTCATCCATCGCAAGGGCGGCAATCGGCGAGCAAGCGAGCAACAGAACTGCGGTAACGACTGTCTTTCTCATGACCACGATCTCCTAATTTCAGTTGCACGTGTCAGCGTGAGAAGGACCCCGAATGGGCGTGATGCTACGCGCGTCTCGCGGGGGAAGCGACATTGCGGCTGGTCACATAATCGCGATTGCTTGTTCGCCTCTGTGGCCGTGATTGCCACACAATCGTTATCTAAAGTGCCATAATTCGAAAACTCTCTAAAAATGGAACCATCATGCCCAACATCACGCTTTATCACGCCTCGCCGTCGCGTTCGTCCATCATACTGTGGATGCTGGAAGAGATCGGCCAGCCCTACGACGTCAAGCTCGTCAAGCTGAGCGAGGGCGACAACACCAAGCCCGATTATCTGGCGATCAATCCAATGGGTAAGGTGCCGGCGCTCAAGCACGGCGACATCGTGATCACCGAGGTGGCGGCGATCTGTACTTATCTCGCCGACGAATTTCCCCAGGCCAAGCTCAACGTGCCGGTCGGCGCCCCGCGCCGCGGCGTCTATCTCAAATGGCTGTTCTTCGGGCCGAGCGTGATCGAACCGGCGATGACCGACCACGCTTTCCCGCGTAAGGAGGCGCCGCGCGCCGCCGCGCTCGGCTGGCGCGATTTCGACATCGTGCTGGATATCGTGGCCAAGTCTTTGGCCAAGGGGCCGTTCCTGATGGGCGAGCAGTTCACCGCCGCCGATGTCGTGATCGGCTCCGGCTTGCGTTACGGCATGATGTTCAAGATGATTCCGGAGCGCAAGGAATTCACCGATTACGTCGCGCGCTTTGCGGCGCGGCCGGCAGCGCTTCGCGCGGAGAAGAAGGACAAGGAAATGGCCAGCGCGGCGTGACCTTGCTATGAAAGTATCGCGAATACCGGGGACAAGCATGATGCGGAAAAGTTCGTTTGTGTTGGCCGTGATGCTGGGCTGCGCCGTGACGCCGGCCGAGGCCCGGATGGGCGGCGGCGTGCACCGGTATGGATCGCCGGAAATGGTGAGCCCGACCATGCAATTTGTCTGCAAGCCGCGCGACGGCCGCGGCACCTGCATGACCGTGCCCTATGCGCGTCTCGGCGCGCCCTGCACCTGCGACGGGCCACGCAAGGGTGTCGTGTCGACGCGCTAGCTGCCGATGGCATGACGCATTCCGGCTTGCTATCTTTGCCTCCGCGCCGGATTCGTAACCGCAAGGACGTCCCATGAAGCTGATCTGCACGCTGCTCGGCCTCGCTTTGATCGTTGTTGCTGCGATGTATTTCCTGATGCCGGCCGACAGCCTGCCGAGCTTCTTCCCCGGCCACGAAACCGGGCTGGCGCGCATGCGCTATAAGCACGGCATGGCGTCCGGCGCCGCCGGACTCGTGCTGCTGGCGATCGGCTGGTGGATGGGACGGCGCTAAAGTTCCACCCGAAGGAACCAGGGAAAACGGGCCTAGCTGACCCTAAAATAAGGTGCACGCCGCGTTTTTGTGTATATTGCGCGCGGGTATAGGGGAGTCCATTGCGCAAAATCACAGCCTGCGTCGCCGTAATCTTGTCGCTCGCCGCGGCAAGCCCCGCGCTGTCGTACTCGCTGGTCAGCCTCGAGCCGAACGAGCGCGAGAACATGCTCACGACCTGCAACCGGCTGCCGGGCAACGACCGCTCGCTGTGCCGCAACGTCGTCGATGACCAGAAGGTGATCGCCAACTACAAGCGCGGCTGCCTCGAAGCCATGACGGCGCTGCTCAAGGGCTCGGCCTGGGCGCTGGTCAAGAGCCTGCCGGCGACCGCCAGCTGCAAGCAAGGGCTGCTGCAAGCCGGTTACCCCGTGGCCGATATCATGCGCCGGCTGACCGGCGGCACGGAATCCGCGCAGCGCTAAGCACGCCATGACTAACTTTCCGGGAGAGTACG
>JAYTFS010000008.1:0-2801 GCA_043734185.1 Pseudolabrys sp.
TCCGCGGAACTGGCCCGCATCATCGCTTCTCCCGAGGGGGTCGCAGGGCTCGAGGCGGTCAGTCTGATGCCGGTCGGTGGCTCGGCGGAGGCATTCGAAGCGACGCTGCGCCGCGACACCGCGCGCTGGGCGGATGTCGTCAAGGCCGTCGGCGTCAAGGGCGAGTGAACCTTGTCGTCCTGGCTCGCGCTTCGCTTGGCCGGGACGACAGTCGCCGTCACTTCAAATGCTTGGCAAAAAAGTCGAGGCTGCGCGGCCAGGCAATGTCGGCGCTCGCCTTGTCGTAGCTCGCCCGCTCGTCGCAATGAAAACCGTGCTGCGCGCCGGGATAGACATGGACTTCAACGTCGGGCCGCTTGGACTTGATGGTCTCGACATCGGTGAGCGGAATGCCGGCGTCCTTTTCGCCGAAATGCAATTGCGTCGGGACTTTCGGCTTGTCGTCGGCGAACCGGACCACGGCGCCACCATAATAGCCGACCGCGGCCGACAGGCCCGATAGTTTGGTTGCGGCCACGAAAGCGATGCTGCCACCGAGGCAGAAGCCGATGATGCCGACCGGCCCCACGCTCTTGACCGCGTCGATCGCGGCCTGGGTATCGAGCTGCATCGCCGCCCAATCCGGATTGGCGACGAATTTGCGCGCGTTGGCGACCTCATCCGGCGAATAGCCGCACTGGAAGTTGGGAGTGATGCGGTCGAAGATCGACGGCGCGATGGCGACATAGCCGGCGCTCGCGAGGCGATCGCACACCGAACGGATGTGGTGATTGACGCCAAAGATCTCCTGGATCACCACGATGGCCGCCTTTGGCGCGCCCGCCGGTTCGGCGCGATAGCCGCCGAGCTTAAAACCGTCCGAAGCCGTCAGTGTAATATCCTGTCCCACGGGTCATCCTTTTTGTTGAAGGGGTTTGCTTTTCGTTGAAGGGTTGCGCGAAGCTTGTTGCAGGGGAGCGGCGGCTACTGCCACATCCAGTTGTGACCCCAGTCGCCTTTCCAGCCGGCCAGCCGGCCTTTGCGGAATTGCAGATAGAGCCGGTGCTTGCTCGGAAACAACCCGCTGCCGCCGAGATTGCGAAACGTCAGAAAGACCTCATCGCCGGGACGGCCGCTGACATAATTGAGCGGGGTCCCAAGCGCGCGTCCGGCTTCTTCCGCATCCATGCCGAACACCAGGGGCGTGGTATTCGACAGCGTGGCGGTGAACGGGGGCGGATAGGGGCCGCCGATCGGCGGCAGATGTTGCGCAAGCGCCGGCACGGGCGCGCTGGCGATCGTCAGAAAAGCCGCGGTCGTCAAAGCCCTCATGACGCCGCCCTCGTGGCGGCCTTGGCGTCGAGGCTATCGAGGAACGGCAGCACCGCATCGATAAAAGCCTGCGGCTGATCGATGTTGACGGCGTGGCCGGCGGCCGGAACCACCACCTTCTTCGCGCCGGGAATCTTGGCCGCCATGTAATCGGACGCGGCCAGGAAGGGCGTGTCGTCGGCGCCGACCACGACCAGCGACGGCACCTTGATGTCGGGCAGCGATTCAATCACGCGGGCATCGCGCTGGGTCAGCATGCCGCGTGCGGCCCGCGCCAGTCCCGAGGCGTCGCGATGGGTGACGCCGGAGCGTTCGCGGCTGGCGTTTTTCAGGACATCCAGCCCCTCGCGGTCGAAGCGGTCGCCGGTGTCATGGGCGCGCTTGTTCCAGGTCTCGCGCGCATCGTCCTTCTTGAAGCCGGGTCCGGTGTCGATGATCAGAAGCGCCCGCACCCGATCCGGATGGCCGCGATAGAACGCCAGCGACATGTAGCCGCCCAGCGACAGCCCGCCGACGATGGCCTTGTCGGCGCTGACCTCGTCGAGCAGTGCTGCCATGTCGGCTACCGTCAGCGCTTCGCTGTAGGCCGCGGGGTCATCGGGATAATCCGACTGGCCGTGGCCGCGCATGTCCCACAACACGAGTTTGTGATGTTTCGCCAGCGCCTCGATCTGGCCCTGCCACATATCGGAGGTCGAGGAATAGCCGTGGGTCAGCAGCAGCGGTGGGCCGCTGCCATGAACCTCGTAATGGATGTTGACCCCGTCGCGGTTGATTTTCGGCATGGCGATTTCCCGGCGAAGATAATGTGTAATTTCTTGTCCGGCAGCATCCTATAGCGTTTTCAAGCGAAGTGGACCCCGGTTCGCGTAAAGAAAACGCGTCAAAACAAAAAGCTGGAGCCTGGTTCTGATTCAATCAGAACCGGGCTCCAGCGCGATCCATTCGCGGTTGGGAAATGCGCAAATGGGGGCGGGTGCCCACGCAGGCGCATTTCGTGACGCGAAATCTTGCCGCAGCGCACAACATGATATTTCAAAAATTTATTCTCTTCGAACAATTCCAAATTGCATTGCCTCTAAATGCGATCGGTATCATCCTGCGCGCCAACTGACATCGAGCCGGTGGGTGTCAGCCAATACCCACAGTGAGATGCCGCCGTAAGCGGCTTCATACACCGGGAGGGGAAGCGCAAATGCCTAATCTGAATATCAACGGGCGGAATATGTCCGTCGAAGCGGCCAATGATACGCCGCTGCTCTGGGTCATCCGCGAACAATTGCAGATGACCGGCACGAAATTTGGTTGCGGCGCTGGCCTCTGTGGCGCCTGCACCGTTCACGTCAACGGCGAAGCCGTTCGGTCCTGCCAGACTTCCGTCAGCGACGCCGTCGGCAAGAAGATCACCACCATCGAAGGCCTCAGCGCCAAGGGCGATCATCCGCTGCAAAAGGCATGGATCGCCGAGCAGGTTCCGCAATGCGGCTACT
>JAYTFS010000009.1:0-5078 GCA_043734185.1 Pseudolabrys sp.
GGACATGGTGGGTGGGGATTACATCGCGCGCAATTACGAAGCCGCAGCGGTTGAGGGACGTATTGTGCAGATCGCATTCCAGAGCAATCCGAAAGCGACCGTGGATTTCCGCCGCATCATGCTAAAGCGGCTGCATCACACCGGCTCGACGCTGCGCTCGCGTTCGGTCCCCGACAAAAGCGCGATCGCTCGTGCGGTCGAGGACAACGCGCTGGCGCTGCTGGAAGCCGGCACGATCAAGCCGCTCATTTACAAGACCTTCCCGCTCAAGCAGGCGGCGGACGCCCATGCGCTGATGGAAACCAGCGCGCATATCGGCAAGATCATCCTAACCCTTTGAACGCGCAACTAAACATGGCTGGTCTGGGCCGCGAGCCGCGAAAACGGCACAATGCCGGGCTTAAACTGAGCAGGACAAGATTGGGTTTTCATTTGATCGTGACACGTTGCATGACGGCCGGAGCGGTTGCGGTCTTGCTCGCCGCCTCGCTGCTGGCACCGCCGGCGGCGCGTGCCGTCGAATCCGTGAACGTGCGGCTCGATGCCGCGGCGATTGATCTCACCGCCGCCACCGAAATCCAGAAGACCGAGACCGACCGCATCCAGGTGTCGACCGCGCCGGGCGCCGACGGCATTGTTCGCCGCATCGAGGTGCGCGCGCGCGAAGGCAATAACAATTGGGCGGTATTCGCGCTCACCAATAACAGCGACGAGCAAATCGACCGGCTGATCGTCGTGCCGCATTACCGCATGGTCGGCTCCGGTCTGATCTGGCCGGATCTTGGCCTGTCGCGCATCGCCGGCATCACGCCCTCCTCCGGCGACCGCCCGCTGCGGCAAGAAAGCACGACATCGGACATTTTCCGCGTCACGCTCGACCCCGGCACCGTCATCACCTTCGTCGCCGAATTGCGCACCGACAAGCTGCCGCAGATTTATTTGTGGGAGCCGGACTTCTACAAGGACAAAGTCAACAGCTTCACGCTGTATCAGGGCATCGTCATCGGCATCGCTGGCTTGCTGGCGCTGTTCCTCACCATCCTGTTCGTGGTGAAGGGCTCGGTGATGTTTCCAGCCGCCGCGGCGCTCGGCTGGGCGGTGCTCATCTATATCGGCATCGATTTCGGTTTCTGGGGCAAGGTGTTCGACATGTCGGCCGGCGCCGAGCGCGTCTGGCGCGCCTGCGGCGAGGCGATCCTGTCGGCGACGCTGCTGGTGTTTCTGTTCGCCTATCTCAATCTATCGCGCTGGCATGTACGCTACGCCCACATCACCATCGCCTGGCTCGCGGCGCTGGCGGCACTGATCGCGGTCGCGGTGTTCGATCCCGCCGTCGCCGCCGGCATCGCGCGCATTTCGCTCGCCGGGATCGCGGCCTTCGGCTTGGCGCTGGTGATCTATCTCTCCACGCACGGCTTCGACCGCGCGGTGCTGCTAATCCCGACCTGGCTCCTGCTGGTCGTTTGGACGATGGGCGCGAGCCTTGCTGTCACCGGCATTGTTACCAACGACATCATCGGTCCTGCATTGCTTGGCGGCCTGGTGCTGATCGTGATGCTGATCGGATTCACGGTGATGCAACACGCCTTCGCCGGCGGCGTCACCCACGGCATTGTCTCCGACGTCGAAAGACGCGCGCTCGCGCTGACCGGCGCCGGCGACATGATCTGGGATTGGGACGTTTCCGCCGACAAGGTGTTCACCTCGCCGGAAACCGAGCACCTGCTCGGCCTCAAGCGCGGTGTGCTGGAAGGTCCGGCGGCGCAATGGCTCGACGTGCTTCACCCGCTCGACCGCGATCGTTTCCGTTCATCGCTCGATGGCGTGATCGAACAGCGGCGCGGCCGCCTCACGCAGGATTTCCGGCTGCGCGCCGCCGATGGCTATTACCTCTGGTTCACGCTCAAGGCGCGGCCTGTCGTCGGCTCCGACGGCGAAGTGGTGCGCCTGGTCGGCACGCTCACCGACGTGACCGATTTCAAGAACGCGGAAGAACGCCTGCTGTTCGACGCCGTGCACGACAATCTCACCGGCCTGCCCAACCGCGAATTGTTCATCGACCGCATGGAAGCGTCGTTTGCTTACGCCCGGTCCGATCCGCAGATCAGGCCGTCCATCATTTTGATCGACCTCGACCGCTTCAAGCAGGTCAATGATTCGGTCGGCATCGCGGTTGGCGATTCCATTCTGCTGACAATTGCGCGCCGTCTCGGCCGGCTGCTCAAGCCACAAGACACGCTGGCGCGGCTGTCGGGCGATCAGTTTGCGCTGATCCTGTTGTCGGAGAAAGAGCCCGCGCGCATTGTCGCCTTTGCCGAAACCATACGGCGCGCCTTGCGCGCGCCGATCGCGTTCAACGACCGCGAAATCTTCATCACCGCTTCGATCGGGCTGGCACTTGCGGAAAGCCAGCCGCACCGCACCGAGGAAGTGCTCAAGGACGCGGAACTCGCGATGTACTACGCCAAGCGCATCGGTGGCGACCGCATCGAGATTTTCAAGCCGGCCATGCGCTCGCGCAAAACCGACCGCTTGACCATGGAATCGGAATTGCGGCGCGCTATCGAGCGCGAGGAGATTAAGGTTCTGTACCAGCCGATCGTGCGGCTTGAGGATCGCGCCATTGCCGGGTTCGAGGCGCTGGCGCGCTGGGATCACCCTAAGATGGGCCGCCTGTCGCCGGCCGAGTTCATCTCGATCGCCGAGGAAATCGGCCTCATCGTCGACCTCGGCCTGTTCGTGCTCGACCGCACCGCCAAGCAATTGGTGATCTGGCAGGCCGCGAGCCGGGGACGCGAGCCGATCTTCGCATCCGTCAATGTGTCGTCACGCCAGTTGCTCCGCCATGACCTGATTCAGGACCTGCGCGGCGTGCTGTCGCGCAACGCCGTGGCGCGCGGCACGCTCAAGCTCGAGATCACGGAATCGCTGGTGATGGAAAATCCCGAGCACGCCGCGCAGATTCTCACCCGCGTGCGCGAGCTTGGAGCCGGACTTTCGATGGACGACTTCGGCACCGGCCATTCGTCGCTGGCCTATCTGCAGCGCTTTCCGTTCGACACCATCAAGATCGACCAGTCTTTCGTGCGCACGACGCCACGCGGCACGCGGCCGGTGATCCTGCGCTCGATCATCTCGATGGCGCACGACCTCGGCATGGAAGTTGTGGCGGAAGGCGCGGAGACAGATTCCGATGCGGTCGAGCTCTATCAGCTCGGTTGCGAATACGCGCAGGGCTTTGCCTTCGGCGAGCCGATGACCGCCCAAGCGGCGCAAGACCTGCTGGTGGAAAAGCCCGCGCGCGGGCGCACGCTCAAGATTGCTTCGGAATAATCTGAACGCCTAGGCGTGGCCAGCTTCGTTCGACAGCATACCCAGATCGATGCCTATCTTGCGCAACGCCTTGTCGTATTTGCCGCCGGTGTCGGTGCCGAAGATCAATTCGGGATCGGCGGCGCAATGTAGCCAGCCATTTTCCTGGATTTCCTGTTCGAGCTGGCCGGGCGCCCAGCCTGCATAGCCGAGCGCGAGAATGGCGCTGGCCGGACCATTGCCGCGCGCGATCGCCTTGAGAATATCGAGCGTCGCGGTGAGGCAAATGCCTTCGTCGATCGGCAGCGTCGAATTTTCGATGAAGAAATCGGCCGAGTGCAGCACGAAGCCGCGCCCGGTTTCCACCGGCCCACCTTTGAGCACTTTGACGCCTTCCGCCGTACCGGGCAGTTGAATGCGTTCGGCCGCTGGAATGACTTCGAGCTGCACCAGCAGGTCGGGAAATTTGATGTTGGCCGCCGGCTGGTTGACGATAATGCCCATGGCGCCTTCGGTCGAGTGCGCGCAGACATAAATTACCGAGCGGGTGAAGCGCTCATCGCCCATCGACGGCATCGCAATCAACATCTGGCCGTCGAGATAGCCGCGCGCGGGCATCTTGTCGGACTTTTTGCCGCCGGTTTGGCGCGGTAGCTTCATGGTGAAAGGTTACCCGATGATTCTCTCATTGCAAACGAAGCTCGCGGCATAAAGTTCAATCAACCACCGTCATATTGGACAAGACAATTGTGGCGAAATCTCCGGCTAAGCCGCGCCCTGCTCGGATTTTGTACAAATTATGCTCACAATGAATTCAGTGGCGCGGCCCGCGTTTCCCGATTAGATCGGGCGCCATGAGCGGTTTCCAGAAGTTAATCTGCACAATGGCCGCCGCGTGCGGCCTTGTTGTCATGCTGGGCGGACCCATTCGCGCTGCCGATGAATCACCTTGGTCCGAGGACAACCGCTCCGGCGTTCGCCTGATTGCCGGCACCAACAAAAGCGGCGCCACGCCTTTGCGGGCCGGGATCGAAATCAAGCTGCAGCCGGGATGGAAAACCTACTGGCGCTATCCGGGGGATTCCGGAGTGCCGCCGCGCTTCGATTGGGCCGGTTCGGAAAATCTCAAATACGCAAAAACCCTTTATCCGGCGCCGCATTTGTTTCACGACGAGACCGGCAATTCGCTCGGCTATAAAGACAACGTCATCTTCCCGCTGCAGATCGTCGCCCGCGAACCGGGCAAGCCTGTGCGGCTTCGCCTCAAGCTCGAATACGCCGTATGCGAGAAATTGTGCATTCCCGCCGAGGGTCGCGCCGAACTGACGCTTGGCAACGGCGACAGCACGCGCGACGCCGCGCTGATCGCCTCCGAGGCGCGCGTGCCGAAGCCCGCAACCGCCGCCGATATCGGCCTGATCGCGCGCCGCGTGAATACCGGGCTCAAGCCGCTGGTCTTTGTCGATCTCGCCGTGCCTTCGGAACGATCGGTTGATTTATTCGTCGAAGGTCCGAGCCAGGAATGGGCCTTGCCCATCCCGCAGCCCGCGCAGGGCGCTCCCACCGGGCGGCGCCATTTCGGCTTTGAGCTCGACGGCTTGCCGCCGGGCGTCGACCCAAAGGCGCCGTTCGAATTGACTTTCACCGTGGTCGAGGGCGACAGCGCGGTCGAGGTCAAGACTCATCTCGACTAAGCCGCCCCAAGGGCGTAATTAGTTTTCCCAAGAAGACGAAACAATCCGCAACGCAAGAGGAAGCTCATGCCC
>JAYTFS010000010.1:0-4857 GCA_043734185.1 Pseudolabrys sp.
AAAAATTCGAGCAAGCTCTAAACGGAGACGACGATTATGGCCGACGCTCACGCCAAGCATCACGACTACCACCTGGTCGATCCGAGCCCGTGGCCGGCGGTCGGCGCGACGGCCGTTTTCGTCATGGCAGTCGGCGCCATCAGCTGGATGCATCATATGTATGCCGCGGCGCCGCTGGTGTTCATCTTCGGCACGATCGGGGTGCTTTATACTTTTGTGGTCTGGTGGCGCGACGTGATCCGCGAGGCCGAGCACGAGGGCTACCACACCCGCGTGGTGCAGATTTCGCACCGCTACGGCATGATGCTGTTCATCGCGTCGGAAGTGATGTTCTTCGTCGCGTGGTTCTGGGCTTATTTCAGCACCGCGCTGTTTCCCGGCGATGCGATTGAAATCGCGCGCCAGGCCGCGACCGGTGGTGTGTGGCCGCCGAAGGGAATCGAGACCTTCGATCCCTGGCACCTGCCGCTGCTCAATACGCTGATCCTGCTCACGTCGGGCACCACGGTGACCTGGGCGCATCACGCGCTGCTGGAGAACGACCGCGACGGCGTGAAGTGGGGCCTGATCCTCACGATCGTGCTCGGCGCTTTGTTTACCTGCGTGCAGGCCTACGAATATGCCCACGCGGCCTTCCACTTCAGCGGCAACATCTATGGCGCTACGTTCTTCATGGCGACTGGGTTCCACGGCGCGCATGTGCTGATCGGCACGGTATTCCTGATCGTTTGCCTGGCGCGCACGCTTCAGGGCCATTTCACGCCTACCCAACATCTCGGCTTCGAATTCGCTGCCTGGTACTGGCATTTCGTCGACGTGGTGTGGCTGTTCCTGTTTGCCTGCATATATGTGTGGGGCGCGGGCGCCGCTTCCGGCCACGGCCACTGATCGCCGACGGGATTGTTGCGAAGGGGCGGCGGCGACGCCGCCCTTTTGCTATGCGCATACGGTTAGGATGTGACGATGAATGACCCGATTGTGCCAACCGCTTTGCCGATCGCCAGAGGGCTGCGCGGACGTTGCCCTGCCTGCGGCGAGGGCCGGCTGTTTCAGGGCTTTCTGAAGTTGCGTCCGGCTTGCGAGCGCTGCGGTCTCGATTACAGCTTCGCCGATGCCGGCGACGGGCCGGCGGTGTTCGTTATTCTAATCGGGGGCGCGATCGTCGTGTTCGCGGCGTTGCTCACCGAAGTGGCCTATCAGCCGCCATATTGGGTGCACGCGGCGCTTTGGCTGCCGCTGATTTTGCTGGTGACGCTGGCGCCGCTGCGACTCATCAAAGGCCTGCTGATTGCGCTGCAATTCCATCACAAGGCGGCGGAAGGCCGTCTCGATCGCCGGGGCGGCGCTTGAGCGCGCCAGCAAGGCGCGGTGGCGTGCTTGAGCCGACGATTTTTGCCGTCGTCGGCGTCGCGTTCCTGGTCGGGCTCGGCGTTTGGCAGCTCGATCGCAAAACCTGGAAAGAAAATCTGATTGCGGCGGTGTCGGCACGGACCACGCGCGCGCCGGGAGATCTGCCGCCGCGCGCGAGTTGGCCGCAGCTCATGCAGCAAACCAACGAATACCGCCGCGTCGCGTTTCCTGCCGAATTTCTCGAAGGGCAGGAGGCACTTGTCTATACCGCTGGCTCGCCGTTTCGTCCCGACGTTAAAGGTCCGGGCTACTGGGTGTTTGCACCGGCCCAACTTCCCGGCGGCAGCATCGTCGTGGTCAATCGCGGCTTCGTGCCGGCCGATGCCAAAGATCCAGCGGCGCGAGCCGGCGGCAATGTGCGCGGTATTGTCGAGGTGGTCGGCTTCATGCGCTGGCCGGAGGCGCGCGGGCTATTCACGCCCGCCGACGATCCGAAGACCAATGTCTGGTACTTGCGTGACCCCAAGGCGATGGCCGCGGAAAAGAAATGGGCGACCGCCGCGCCGTTTTATATCGACCAGGAAGCGCCGGTGCCGCCTGGCGGCTTGCCGCTGCCGGGCAAGCTATCGGTCGAGTTGCCCGACAACCACCTGCAATATGCCATCACCTGGTTCGGCCTCGCGCTCGCGCTGGCGGGCGTCTATGTCGTGTGGCTGGCCGGCCGTTTCCGGCGGCGGCACTAACTCATTTCCTAATGTGAAATCTGCAGCAATATTGTCGCAGATACTGCGGCGTGGTTTAGTGCGCCGGGCAAACGCAAAAGATCAAATCGAGGGAAGCCGCATGTTGCTTGCAGGCAAGAAGGTCGTTGTTGTTGGGGGCTCATCCGGCATTGGTCTCGCGACCGCCAAAATGGCGAAGAAAGAAGGCGCCGAGGTTATTATCGCCTCGCGCAACGCCGACAAGCTGAAAGCCGCCGCCGACAAAGTCGGCGCCAAGGGCATCGTGGCCGACGTCACGAATGACGACAGCGTCATCAACCTGTTCAAGACCTGCGGTCCGGTCGATCATGTCGTCGTCAGCGCGGCGCAACTCAAGTCGGGCCCCTTTAAGACGGTGTCAATGGAAGACGCGCGCTCGACGTTGGAAGGAAAATTCTGGGGCGCCTGGCGCGTGGCGCGCGCGGCAGAAATCCGGGCGGGCGGTTCGCTCACTTTGGTTTCTGGATTCCTGAGCATCCGGCCGCGGCCCAATTCGGCCATTGTCGGCTCGGCGAACGGCGCCATCGAGTCGCTGGCGCGCAGTCTGGCGCTCGAACTTGCGCCGGTGCGCGTGAATTGCGTCTCGCCCGGCATCATCGACACGCCCATTCGCGCTGCAATGCCCGAAGCGGCGCGCAAGGAAATGCTAGACAAGATCGCGGCCGGCTTGCCGGTGCGCCGCGTCGGCCTCGGCGACGACATCGCGCGGCAGATCATGGCCTTCATCGCCAACGGTTTTGCCACCGGCGCGATCGTCTATATCGACGGCGGCGCGCTGGTCACCTGACATTGGCTTAACGGTGCTTTAGCGCTGGCGTGCGGGCTTTCTTGTGAAAGCCCCCGAGCAGGGCTACTGTGCGGACAAATTACGGTCCATCCGTAGCCATAAAGCCAAGTCAACTCAATGCGTTATGTGTCAACGCGGGGCGAGGCCCCGCAGCTCAATTTTGTCGAGGTCATGCTGGCCGGGCTCGCCCGTGACGGTGGGCTTTATGTGCCCGAATCCTGGCCGACGTTTGACGCGAAAACTATCGCTGGTTTCGCCGGCAGGCCTTACGCCGAAGTCGCGGTCGAGGTGATCAAGCCCTTTGTCGGCGATAGCATCGCCGAAGCCGATCTCGCCCGCATGGCGCGCGAGGCCTACGGCACCTTTCGTCATCCCGCGACCGCGCCGCTGGGGCAGCTCGGCGACAGCCTGTTCGTGCTGGAGCTGTTTCACGGGCCGACGCTCGCTTTCAAGGACCTGGCGATGCAGCTGGTCGCGCGGCTCATGGACCATGTGCTGCATCAACGTGGCGAGCGCACCACCATCGTCGTCGCGACGTCGGGCGACACCGGCGGCGCCGCGGTCGAAGCCTTTCGCGGCCGCGCCCAGGTCGATGTGGTGGTGCTGTACCCGCATGGCCGCATTTCCGATGTGCAGCGGCGCATGATGACGAGCGTGCCTGACGTAAACGTGCATGCGCTGGCGATCGAAGGCACCTTTGACGACTGTCAGGCCTTGGTGAAGGCGATGTTCAATCATCATGCCTTCCGCGACCGCGTGCGGCTGTCCGGCGTCAATTCGATCAACTGGGCGCGCATCGTGGCGCAGGTGGTTTATTATTTCACCGCGGCGGTCGCGTTGGACAGCCCGAACCGCAAGGTCGCATTCACGGTGCCGACCGGGAATTTCGGCGATGTCTATGCCGGCTACGTCGCCTCGCGCATGGGATTACCGGTAGACCGGCTGGTGGTGGCAACCAACGTCAACGACATCCTGGTGCGCACCTTCGCGACGGGCGTCTATGAGCAACGCGACGTGGTGGCGACCACGTCGCCGTCGATGGACATTCAGGTGTCGTCCAATTTCGAGCGGCTGCTGTTCGACGCTTGCGGCCGCGATGCCTCGCAAGTCGCCGCGCTGATGGGCTCGCTAGCGCAGTCGCGCCGCTTCACCGTGCCTGCGTCCGCGCTCAAGGCGATGCGCGCGATGTTTACCGCCGACAAGGCCTCCGAGCAGGAGAGTGCCGCCACCATCCGCGCCTGGATGCGCGAGGCCAGCTATTGCGTCGATCCGCATACCGCGGTCGGCCTTGCGGTGGCTGAAAAGGAAACGCGCGACCCGTCGGTGCCGATGGTGGTGCTGTCGACCGCGCATCCGGCCAAGTTTCCGGACGCGGTTAAGGCTGCTTGCGGGATCACGCCGGCACTCCCAGATTGGCTTGCCGACTTGCCGTCTCGTCCCGAGCGCGTGCACGTGCTGCCCGCCGATCAGGGGCAGATCGAAAAATTCGTATTGTCAGCGTCGCGTGCGGCGCGTGAAGGAGCTGCGGCATGAGCGTCGAAGTAACGCGTCTTCCCTCCGGCCTGTCGGTGGTGACCGACCGGATGCCGCATCTGGAATCGGCCACCCTGGGGGTCTGGGTCGGCTCCGGCAGCCGCGACGAAAAGCCCGACGAACACGGCATTTCGCACATGCTCGAACACATGGCGTTCAAGGGCACCAAGCGGCGCACCGCGCGGCAAATCGCCGAGACCATCGAGGCGGTGGGCGGCGATCTCAACGCCATGACGAGTGTTGAAAGCACTGCCTATTATGCCCGCGTGCTCAAGGCCGACGTGCCGCTCGCGCTCGATGTTCTGTCTGATATTTTGTCCGAGCCGACCTTCGATCCGGATGAATTGAAGCGCGAGCAGAACGTGATCGTGCAGGAGATCGGCGCCACCGAAGACGCGCCCGATGACCTGGTGTTCGACCGCCTGC
>JAYTFS010000011.1:0-3227 GCA_043734185.1 Pseudolabrys sp.
GCTGCCGCAGAATTCCTGCGTTGGTGCCGGTTCCTGATCCAGAGCGATCCGATGCCGCGTGGCAGAAACAGGATGACCCCCAGGAGGAAGACGCCAAGCACGAGCTGCCAGGTGTTGGGAAGATAAAGGTTGGAGAACGAGCGAACCAGCTCCAGCGCCATGGAGGAGACGAAAACGGCGGCGACGCTTTGGTTGCCCGCAAGTACCGCGATGAAGACGAATTCACCTGATGTCGTCCAGTAGGCGAATTGCGGATCGATGTGCCGTTGCGCCATCAGGGCAAACGCGCCGCTGGCGCCAGCGAAGACGGCGGCAATCACGAAGTTGATCGTGATGACCCGGTTGGCCGAGATACCCAGATATTCCACACGCAGGTTATTCTCCCGCACGGCAAGGCTGGCGAGGCCGAATTCGGATCGAAACAGGATGGTGGCGGCGATGCCTGCAAAGCCGGTCACAATGACCGAGACTGCATACAGCATGAAGTCGGCTTCGCGCGGATCGGTGAAGCTCATGCCGAACAGGGTGGGCCGGCCGACGTTGAATCCGTCGGAGCCGCCGAGTGCAGTGGATTTCACCAGCGCGCCGTAAAACACCATCGACAGCGCCAGTGTCAGCATGCCGAAAAAGATGCCGCTGTAGCGCGCGATCAATGGGCCGACGATGAGACCGAGCAGGCCCCCACAAGCGGCGCCAATGATCACTTGCGCCACCGCGTCGGTCAGGCCCGATGCATTGGCGACGAGTGCTACGCCATAGCCGCCGGCGGCAAAGAACAGGCCCTGGCCGAACGAAACATTGCCGGTACGCGCCAGCACCACGATACCAAGTGCGATCAACGCATTGGAGGCGGCAATCGTCGCCAGCGACAGGGTCCAGGTCGGCAGCACGCGGCCGAACAGCGTTACCCCGGCGACAAGCGCGATCATGACGAGCGGGTGGAGGTCCCTCCGCATCATATCCGCCGTGCCGTTTCACGCTTGAACAGCCCTTCGGGACGAAACATCAGAACGGCGGCCATGATCAGATAGATCACGAACAGTTCGGCCTGCGGCATCAGATGAACGGACGCGGCACGGGCAACGCCGACGAGAATCGCGCCGACTGCTGCGCCCTCGACGCTGCCCAGCCCGCCAATCACCACGATGGCGAAACTCAAGATGATGATGTCCGAACTCAAGCCCGGCTGGATCGAGATTTTCGGTGCGGTGAGGGCGCCGGCCAACGCGGCAAGCAGGACGCCGAACGCGAAAGCGATCGCATAGACGCGGTTGACCCGCACGCCCATGCTGACGCTCATTTCCTCGTTATGGATGACGGCCAGCACGATCTTGCCGATCACGGTTCGGTTGAGGCCGAACCAGATCGCGAATCCGATCGCAGCCGAAATCGGGATCAGCACCAGGTCGTAGCCGACGTAATAGAGCCCGGCGAATTCGAGATTGCCGAATAGCTCGTAGGGCTGTGTCGCATAGATCGGATTGACACCCCAGATCAGCTTGGTGACGTCCTCGAGAATGAGAAACACCGCATAGGTTACCAGCAGCAGCACCACTTCGTCGCGGCCATAGAACAGCTTCAGAAGACCACGCTCGAGCAGCAGGCCGACCGCGGATGCGATCAGCGCCACCGCGAGCAGCATGGCGACGAAACCAGCGGCTGGCGGCAGGCCGCGGGCGGCGGCCATGGTGACCGCAGTTGCTGCGACATAGGCGCCGAGTGCATAGAAGCTGCCATGGGCGATGTTGAGAATCTTCAGCACGCCGAAGACCAGCGTCAGTCCCAAGGCCACGATGAACAGCCACGAGGCCTGAATCAGGCCGTCGAGCACGATCGTCAGAAAGAAATTCATGGCGATGGATTTACGCTGTTCATTGGCGAGCAGGAAACAGCGGCGCGAAGTTCAAGCTCGCGCCGCTTCAAATGCTCAATTGCGGAAAATGCTCAGTTGCACTTGGCGCCCTGCATACCAGCCTTGATCCAGTCGAGCGACTTGACGCCCGGAGGCGGATTGACGCATTCGGCCGCGAAATACTGAATGTCGATCAGATCGACCCGCTTCAGATCGGGATTGTATTTGGTGCGGCTAAATGCGATCGGCTGGATCGCCTGATGGCCGTCGGCAAGCTTCATCTGAATGAGTCCGCCGGGCGAAGGCCATTCCAGACCCGTCATGGCCGCGACCAGTTCGTCGGTTGAGGGTTTCTTGCCGCCGTTCTTGGCCATCGCCTTCTCGACGGCAGCCTTCAATCCGAGGATCGCCTGCGTCATGCGATAGGCGGCTTGCACCGGATAAACCCCGTTCACCGCCTCATATCCCTTGAACAGCCAATCATTCAGCGGCGATTTCTGCGACATCAGGCCGTAAGCGCCGCGCGCGCCGATGATGGTGCCGTCGGGCATCTTGTCGCCGAGCGGCGGCAGCACGTGATCGGCCGCGCTAAACACGAGCTGGCTGCGCTTTGGCAGGCCGCGGGGAGAGGCCTGAAGAATAAACGACTGCAAATCGCCGCCCCAAAGGCTCGAATAAACAACGTCGGATCCCGCACTCACCAGGGCCGAGATTTCGGTGCCGTACTGGCCGGCGCCGAACTTCGGCAACAGGTCTGTCTCAAGCTTGGCGCCGGGATAGAGTTGTCCGGCGGCGGCGACGAAGTCGGCGCGGCTATCCTGTCCCCAGGCGTAATCCTGGTTGATGGCCGAAAGCGTATTCATCTTGATGTTGTTCGCCTTCATGTACCTGATGAGCCCGACATTATCCATCGTGGCATGCGCGGCGGTACGAAAAACGTAATTGTATTTGTTCTCCTCGAAGATGCGCGGCGTGCCGCAATCCATCAGCACCAGCATCTTCTTCAGCTCTTCGGCGATTGGCGCCACCGCAAGGCAGTCGCCAGAGCCGATGTAACCCAGCACGACGTCGACATTGTCGCGTTGATAGAGATTGCGCAGTTCCTGAACTTGTTTGGTCGCGCCGCCGTTCTCGTCGATGATCACGGGCTCGATCTTCATGCCGCCGAAGCCGACCTTCTCGTAAGGCGAGGGCGCCGAGCCCTTGTTCAACTGGTCGATGACGAACTGCCCGCCGTTACGGGCAGGGACGCCGAAACTGTCCGCGGCGGGTCCGGACAGGAAGGTCACGATGCCGAGCTTGAAAGTCTCCTGCGCAGATGCCGGCGACGCCAGGACAAGCGACATTGCAGCTGCAGACGCGAGTGTGACAGCGT
>JAYTFS010000012.1:0-3124 GCA_043734185.1 Pseudolabrys sp.
TCCGATTCGTTGACCAGATACTGCGGCAGCACCGTCACGCGAATGCCGCGGGTGGTGGCTTGATAGCTCGACGATGACATGTCGTCTTGGCTCCAGAGATGGCTTCCATAACGGGTCCAGCTTAAGCGATAGTAGGCTTTCGTCGGCGGCGGTCAATCGCATGCCGCCATTTGTTTCTTGCCCCGTGGACGCTCCGATGTTCGATGCCCGCCTGCGCCCCTGGATCGATCCGCTTTTGAACGCGACCGCGGCCGTTCTCGCGTCCAAGGGCGCAACCGCCGATGGGGTCACCTGGGCGGGCTTGGTGAGCGGCTTGCTCGGGGCGGTCGCGATCGCGCTCGGAGCACCTTTGGCCGGCCTCGCTTTATTCGCGGCCAACCGCATCGCCGATGGCCTCGATGGGGCCATCGCGCGTCGCACGTCGCTCACCGACGCCGGCGGCTATCTCGATATCGTCTGCGATTTTCTGATCTACGCCGCATTTCCGCTGGCCTTCGCGGTGGCCGATCCGGGCACCAATGCCTTGCCGGCTGCAACACTGCTCGCGAGCTTCATCGCCAGCGGCACAGCGTTCCTCGCGTTCGCGTGCATCGCCGCCAAGCGCAACCTCACAACCAGCGCGCAGGGTCAAAAAACGATCTACTATGTCGCCGGCCTCGCCGAAGGCTTTGAGACGATCGTAGCCCTCGCGCTGATGTGCCTGTGGCCGGCGCACTTCCCAGCGCTCGCCTACGCGTTCGCCTGTGTGTGTTTTGTTTCCGCCGCAGCGCGCATCGGAACGGCGTTGCGCATCCTTGGCTGAAAACTACGCCACCGCTTGCCGCACCGCTTCGCTGATGTCGCGGATCAAATCGGCCGGCGTTTCGAGCCCGACCGACAACCGCAGCAAGCCGTCGGAAATGCCGAGCGCGGCTTTCTCCTCGGGCTTCAAGCGCTGATGCGTGGTCGTCGCCGGATGGGTGATCAAACTCTTGGTATCGCCAAGGTTGTTTGAGAGCTTGATGATCTTCAGCGCATTGAGAAACTTGAAAGCGGATGTCTTGCCGCCGGCCAACTCGAACGCCACCAGAGTGCTGCCGCCGGTCATTTGCCGTCGGGCGAGGTCAGCTTGCGGATGATCGGCGCGGCCTGGAAACAGCACGCGCGCCACGCCTTGGTTTTTCAAGCCGGCCAACGCGTCCGCCACTTCCGCCGCCGCCGCCGTCTGCGCCCGCACCCTCAGGCTGAGCGTCTCCAAGCCCTTCAGCATCACCCAGGCATTGAACGGGCTCATGCCGACGCCGGTGTGCTTATAAAACGGATGCAGCTGCTCCTTGATGAATTTCTCCGTGCTGAGGACAACGCCACCCAGACAACGGCCCTGCCCATCGATGTGCTTGGTCGTGGAATACACCACCACGTCGGCACCGAGCTTCAGCGGCGATTGATAGATCGGCGTGGCGAACACGTTGTCGACCACCACCAGCGCACCCGCCTCATGCGCGATCTCCGAGACGGCCTTGATGTCCACCAGATCGAGACACGGATTTGACGGACTTTCAAAAAACACCGCTCGCGTATTCGGCTGCATGGCTTTTTTCCATTGCGCGAGATCGCGACCGTCGACCAGGGTCGACGTCACGCCATAGCGCGGCAGCAGATCCTGCACCACGTACAGGCACGATCCGAACAGCGCTCGCGCAGCCACTACATGATCGCCTGCCTTCAGGAAGCACATCAATGCCGACGTCACGGCCGCCATGCCGGACGCCGTCGCCCGCGCGCCCTCCGCACCCTCAAGCAACTTCATCCGCTCCTCGAACATGGCCAAGGTCGGATTTGCGTAGCGCGAATAAATGAACCCGCCCGATTCGCTCTTGAAGCGCTCCTCCGCCTGTTCCGGGCTGTCGTAGACATAGCCCTGCGTCAGAAACAGCGCCTCGCTGGTTTCGCTGAACTGTGAGCGCAAGATCCCGCCATGCACCATGTTGGTGTCAAGACCGAGCGGCGATCCGTAAAGGTCAGCCGGCAAGTTTGGCTTGGGTATGGGGTGAGTGGACATCGTGCGCGCTCCTCGAGGTCGCAGCGCTACCGCGCTGGCAACAAAAAACCCGGCTCGAACGTGCTTGCATCCCCTCAGGACCAAGCACGCCTGACCGGGCGCGCACGGCCCTTTAGCGAGTTATTTAACGTGGCTGCAAGCCGGCCGGCCAAATCACCACGGAGACTACGAAAGTCTCAAATTCAAGTTACACCTGAATCGTCACGACTAAATCATGGAATGGCGCGAGAGACGGGACTTGAACCCGCGGCCTCCGCCGTGACAGGGCGGCGCTCTAACCAGCTGAGCTACTCCCGCAATTCCATGCGTCGGCCTCCGGATCGCGGTGCCTTACGGCGGGTGCAATACGTGTTCGCCCCCGCGAAGTCAAGCCGAACAGCGGGCAATCGTCTTGGACAGTTTCTGCCGGACAATCTGGTGGGCGGTGAGGGTTTCGAACCCCCGACATCCTCGGTGTAAACGAGGCGCTCTACCGCTGAGCTAACCGCCCCCACGCACGTGTTTAACGTCAGCCGTCGCCGGATGCAATGCGCATGTTCGGCGGGCTATGCGAATAGCCAACTTGTCATTGCACCGAAGGCTGGAGCCCACGATTATAATTGCGAACAACGATCTTAACTGCAATTTTAGATTGCAGTAACAGTTTTCGCCCCTCGCATGTTAGTTTCCTGTTGTCGCGAGAAATCACGATCCGTTGCGCGACGCCCGCGAGTGCGTTAACAGAAGCTCATGCAGTGCAGCGCTGAGCGCGATAAATCCGGAACGATCCATGCCCCAGTCGTCGTTGCTCATGGACTACCTGCCCATCGCCATCTTCCTCGGCGTCGCCAGCTTCATCGGCCTGGCGCTGATGGTTGCGCCCTTTCTCCTCGCCATCCGCAACCCCGACAGCGAGAAAGTCTCCGCCTACGAATGCGGCTTCAATGCCTTCGACGATGCGCGCATGAAGTTCGACGTGCGCTTTTACCTCGTGTCGATCCTGTTCATCATTTTCGACCTCGAGGTGGCGTTTTTGTTTCCCTGGGCGGTCGCGTTCAAATCCGTCGGCGCGTTCGGCTTCTGGTCGATGATGGCTTTCCTCGG
>JAYTFS010000013.1:0-3789 GCA_043734185.1 Pseudolabrys sp.
TTCATGACCGTCGAATGGTCACGGTCTCCGCACACCCGCCCGATGGCCGGATAGGAGGTTGCGCAAATCTCCCGGCACAGAAAATAATACACGGCGCGGCTGCGCGCGATGTTGTGGTGACGGCAATGCGAGCGCATGTCCACAACCGAAATCCCGGTAGCGCGGGACACGGCGAGCATCACATCCGTCATTAAAGGCCGGACCGGTGGGCGTTCCGCTTCGGCCAAGTCGCAATCGACGAGCGTCATGATCGGGTTTGGTTTCACCACCACGGGCTTGGCCGGCCTGTGTGCCACCACCGGCGGCAGTTCCGGCGACGCAGTCAGGACACGGCGCGCGGCTACCGGCACAGCAGCGGATATTTTCGCCTGCCGCTGGAAATTCAAGCCCGCCTCAAGCATTCGGCGTTTTGCCGCTGTAACGCGCGCGACCATTTCGGCGAGGTTTGTTGGTTCAGGATTGGTGATGGTCATGCGTCAAACCACCAAGACAACATGCCGGTCAAGGTGGCCGAGATCACCACCGTCCCGCCCACAAGAGCTAAATACTGCCAAACGCTATCCCACCCGGAGCACATTGCTTTCCTCCCTCGGCTGCGGCGCCATGGCCCGTTCCTCGTCCTCCGCTATCTGACAAAGAAAATCACAATGCGGAACAATCGCCTCGGTGTACGGCCAGTCGGCCGGTATTTCGTCTATGAACACCCGGATATTATTGATCCGCGCCAGCCGCGCTCCGATCTCGCGCGAATAGGCGGCGGTGCGGGCGAACTCGACCGGGAAATGGTGGCGATAAAGCGCCCAATAGTTCGGGCTGGTCGCCTTGCCGCATCCGGTCTGCAAGCAGTTTGCGTTCGGAAACCCCATGGCATAGGAGCGTGGCAAAGCTATTCCCCAGCCTTCGACCATTGCCAACGCTGAAGCCTTTGTAATCCCCCGGTCGATCAGCGGTGCAGTCACCTGCAATTCTGGATAATTGGCTTTCAAGTTAGCAAATCGCTTCACGTCGCCAACGTCCGCAGTATAGCCGAACACATGATGGTCAGTGGGCATCTGGAAAGCCAACCGAGGCGCGATCTTCATTTCGGTTGTGCATGTCGCCCCGTTGATCCCCGCAATGAACCGCCGCCGCCGCCACACGTCCCAAACGCTGGAATAGTCCTCTGATCGGAGCAGGGTGATGCTGCGCTTCAAAAACCCCATCACGTCAGCTTCAAATCGGTAATTGTCCGGGTCTTCGTTATTGGTTTCGCACCGGACGATTAGTGCATCGGGATTGTCTCGCAGCACAATGCGACAGGCCACAGCGCTTGCCGCTCCAGTTGAAAACCAGATCAACAATCTAGGCATATTAACGATAGCCTGCTCCTCCTCGTTAATAGGTGAAAATCGCTTCTCTCTGACGCCCTTGAGCCGCGCCTCGCGGATGGCCAGGAGCCACGACTGATAGCCGTCTTGGGCGGCGGAGTAGGTCATGCGTAGTCCCCCTCTCGCTCAAGTTGGCGACGGCAAGGCGGAATCCAAGCAAACATCGTCTTGTCGTCAACGCGGCGCTGCATCACAGCTGTTGAGGTATTTTGGCTCATGCCTCCGCCCTCCGCTGCTCGTCGAATGCGGACTCGGCGCGGCGGGACAGCGGCGCGATCTGGAGAAGGCCGATGTGAGCCAGCCAGGCGCGGCCGAAATCGCGCGCCATGCGCGGAACGCCATAGAGACCTTCGTGGGAACGATCCTGACCGCGATCGAATAGCGCGGATCGACCATCATGGCGCCGAGCCGGACGAGCGCCAGGCGGGCGATGGCCTCGGCTTCGCTGTCGCGGAGCCGGGCGGTCTCCTCACGAAAACCGGCCAGAATGCGGTCGAGATCGGCGGCGGTGGGACAGGTCGTTGTCATGCCGCGGCTCCAGCTGGGGCGGGGCCGAAGATGTCGGGGCGAAGGTCGTGGCGGGAAACGCCGGTGATTCGCTCGACGTCAGAGACCCGCTCGATGGGCACACGTTCCCATTGCGAGATAGCTTGAGCCGTAATCCCCAGCGCCGCCGCCATCGCCTTCGATGAGCCCACCTTGTCGATAGCTAAAGCGAGTGCCTTTTCCATGAAGGGAATATAAAGCATTGCTTTATACAAAAAGCAAGCACGACTTTGGTGACAAGATAAAGCAATGCTTTATGATGCTGATAAGATGGAACTTCCGACGCTGCCAAAAAGAGGCGACAGACTTCATGGCCTTCCGAAAATCTCAAATTCACTCAGCGGGACTAGAGTATTTGGATCTATGTCAAACCCTGTTTGAATTCGCGGAAGGCCTTTTTGGACCCGGCGCATTTCCAAGAAAATTCGCTGGGCATATACCTCCGCGAAGCCCGCGTGCAGGCAGGATTCCCCTGTCTCTTGTTCCAAAACCGCCGCCCCAGCGCTGAGCATATCGCTGGTGATTTCGTCGCCGTTCTGTTCGCTTGGTGAATTTGACATAGGCAAAACTCCTTAAACAACCGGCGCCGTATTGAATGAAAGATGTTCCGCAAGAACTACGCCGGGGCCATTGCCATTGGACAAGCGCTGGCACCTTCGAACTGCGGCCGGTGGTTGCGGCGAAATCTCTCGTGTGGCACCTTTTATTTCGCGGGACTTATGTCGCTTCCGGTTTTTCTCGGCTGCAATTGGCCACTGAACTCGCAGCAGGCGGGCTCGACTCCGAACTCCAGATCGCCGCCGGACCGTTGGGAATACCGTCAGATTTCGAGCTCTGGAATGACCGAAAATAATCAGACAGCAGCGCACCGATTACCGCGCCGCTGCGCTCGTCGAGCATGAATTCCAGCTGTCCATTTCTGGTGTCAAGCTTGAGGGTGCAGGCTGATCCGCCCGGCCCGCCGTAGTAGAGGCCGCCGAAGCGCGCGGCCTGACGACCGGGCCTCTCATGCTCGGCCGTGCGCGCGAAGTAGTCTGCGGTTTCAGCCGCAAGCTCGGCTTCATATCGAGCAACCCAGGCGTCACGGGCAGCGCGCTCTTCGTCACGGCTTTGCCGGAAATGTTCTTGTGCTTCTCCTTGACGAGGGCCTTCCGTCGGCAACGAATTATCTGGTGACGGACGTACGACAAGGCGCACCACCCCAGCCAAAGAATTAGCCCAGACCGCGAGCGCGCGTTCTTCGTCAGTGTGCATCGGCTGAATCATCGGGGGCATGTACCCTCGTAGCATGGGGCGGATAGCAGATCAAAGATAAAGTAAAGTTGCGCTTGACTTTACTAAAGCTGTCCTTTATGTGTGCCTCCACACCCAGGAGGCAGCCATGTTACCGCTTCACACCCAGCCCCTTTACATCTGCATTCTGAAAGACGCGGCCGGCCAGCTCTGCACGGTCGAAGCCGAGGCCACGCTCGAGGCGGCGGCCGCTCTGATCTCCGAACACACGGATGCGCACCGCGACGGCTACGAGCTGGTAGCCGTCCGCCTCATCGAGGATGAGACGCATTGCTGGGACGAGAGCGAGACCGTTGCCGAGGCTTGGCTCCGGGCTGTCAAAGACCCCGATGACCTGGACGATGTTCCCCGCTTCATCCGTCACCACGCCGCCGATCTGCTGGACGAAATGAAAGCCGAGAGCGAGGAAAGCTACGCGAACGAGCGTGCTTATGAGCGCGGTGTTGCGTTCGAATACAACCACGGAAGGCTGTGAGCGATGACAATCACCACCACGCTCTCTATCAAACAATTGCATCAGCTTCTGGAATATCGCGATGGCGAATTGTATTGGCGCGTGTCGCGAAGCAGGACCAAGGCGGGA
>JAYTFS010000014.1:0-8068 GCA_043734185.1 Pseudolabrys sp.
GTACCTCCGGTACGAATTCCCTACTCAACGAAACAGGGAATAATTTCGGCGAAGCAGGGAATCCTGGTGGAAGAACAGGGAATTTCACCTGCCAATACCGAAATCAACGCCGGATAGGGTTTTCGGTACCCACAGCGCAGGTCGATATGAGGACATGACCTGGCTTTTTTAGATCAAGCTATTCGCTCACAACGCTTGGTTCAAAAAAGCCAGGTCAGGTCATGTTTTAGAGAAAATCCTCAAGATCTTCGATGGCTTTGCAGCAACAGCTCACCTCGCTTTCGATAACGCAGCGGGTTTCATCGGTAATGTCGTGGACAACGCTTTGTTGCCAGCCGTCGCTGCGGATTACGTCGATCCTGTGGCGGTCGCGGCTGACCTCCAAACTGCAATAATCTTGCCGAGAGCCGCCACTTGGCGCCAGCGAACACCTCTTGGCGCCGTCGACATAGACGTCAACCTCCCGGCCGGTCGTGTTGACCATGGAGAATTCCACGGCATAGGTGGCATCCGAGGCCGTTACCACAACACTAAGGACGCATATGCCAACGATGATAAGTGAACGCATGGATTTCAATGTTTTCTCCTTTAAAGGCCAATGCTTTTGTTGATTCCTGAGGAATTACGTTAATGGTATCGCACCGATAAACTTTTGCATAGATCGCGTAAATATTGGTCGGCAAAACCTCGCTCGGATTCCTGTTATTGTCGCGTAGCCATTGGAATATCGTAGTTACTTTACACGGCCCGCCAGTTTCCGCTTTCGGTCACCCCTTCCAATTTAATGTATTCTTTATCTTGTCTGCTTTGGGTTATTAGCGGACAAACCGTCGCGGCTCAAAATCAAAATTTGTCCGCTATTCCCCGAAAGCGGATACCCGCGCGGGCGGCCGACATTCCATAAAGTACCAATTATGCGAATCCAAAATTTCGCAGATCGCCCTGCCAGCTCAAGGCTTTGCGAATTTAAGCTGTGTTTGACTAAACCAAGGCGCGCAATGGGTTCAAATCGCGCGGATCCAGCACGACGTCCTGTAAGTCCGTGCGCAAAACTCAACGTCCAATGCTGCGCGACTTCGCCATGTCACTTTGCGCGCCGGCCTTATCGCCGAGTTCTTGCTTGGCGAGCGCGCGACCGTAATAGGGTGCCCCATCGCGCGGATTGATATCAATCGAGGCGCTGAAGTCACGGATCGCAACCACCCACAAGTCTTTGTGCATCCAGGCAAAGCCTCGATTTCTCAAGGCCCGGGCAACGCTTTCCGACCCATCCGCAGGATTAATCAGCGCCGTGCAGACCCAAAGCTGTAGGTCCCAATCGACATCGTCATTTCCAGTGCAGCTGCGCCATTCTGGATCGTACTGCGCGGGCGCAGCCTCTGCATGCAAAAGCATCGCGGCGAACAAAATCGCGGTTGTGAAACGACCCGTGACTGCCATTCGTGCCCGCCAAATAAGTAACGTGAGCCAGTTCGGTCTAGCTTACGCGCCCTTGCAATTTTTATAGCAACCCTCGGTTCTGCAGCCCATCATTTCCCAGCAGATCTTTTCGCCTTGGGTACCGGATTTCAGGGCGTGCTCTATACCGGGATCCATTCTGACCGCAGTGTTGTAGTCTTCCGTGGCACCCGCGCTATCGCCCAATTCTCTCTTAGCCAAGGATCGATTGTAGTAAATGTTAGCGTTACCAATATCGAGTTCAATGGCTCGGTCGTAGTCTTGCAGGGCGCGGTCGTATTGCCCCCTGCGGTAAAACACACTGCCGCGATTGTTGAAGGCGGACCCAAAGTCGGGATCGAGCCTGATGGCCTGACTGTAGTCTGCAAGCGCGCGGTCATCTTGGCCCTGTTTTTCATTGGTGAAGCCGCGATTATAAACGGCTCTGGCATAGTTCGGATCAAGCCTGATCGCTTGGTCGCTGTCTTGGATGGAGCGGTCGTATTGGCCAACGGCTTGGTAGGCGATGGCGCGGTTGTTGTAGGCGACGGCGAGACTATGTCCGGAGTAATTACCCGAGTTAATGACGGCGTTGCAGCCGGCAATCGTGAGGTCCGGCATTGGGTCGTTCGTGCCAATGCACCAATCGATTTGCAGTTGTGATTGCGCCCATGCGTTTGGTGCATGAAGGAAAGACGCGACGACCAACGCCGCGGCGAAGCGAAGTGTGACTGACATTGATGTCCCCCCAGACGCAGCTCACGGTGAGCATTTTATCAATGTGTGGCGAATTTTGGCCAGTGTGGCGGGGTCAGAAAAAAAGGCATATTGTAAGCGTCTGTTCACCTGCTGCCGCTGTTGCGGGAGAACCCCGACCTCCGCTTTTGGCGCGGCAAAACGGATTTCATCCCATCGGGAACTAGTTGTCGGCCTGACACTTCAGCGCAGCGATGATCAGCTCGAGGTTGTTGTGGAGCAGGCAGAGCAATTCGGCTAGCTCGGGGTCGACGTGCTGGGCGACCGACACTCCCACACCGACCTCCTTCGACCAGTAGGAGACGTGGGTGAAGTGCGTCGTTCCGTCGGGGAAAAAGTGTGGCTCCTGCACGATCTGCCACGCTTCGCCGGTGTCGACTTTCGACAGCACTTCGAGACGGGCCGCCAGTTCATTTGCGTTCATGAAGTTTACCTGATGTCTGGATTCAGCGCGCGATGCTACGCGACATCGCCAGGTCGATTTCTGCCCCGGCCTTGTCGCCGATTTTTTCCCTGGCGAGCGCGCGGCCGTAATAGGTGTCATCGGCGCCGGGATTCTTTTCGATCGAAAGGCTGAAGAAGCGGATCGCAAGCTTCCACTCGCTTTTGTCCATCCAGGCAAAGCCACAATTTTTCAGAACCCGGGCGGTGCTTTCCCGGCCGTCGGCGGTATCGGCCGACTGCTGCGCGTAGCCATCGACGCCGTCAGGATCGGGGCAGGTGCGCCAAGGTGGCATGCTTTGCGCTCGCCCAGCCGGCGCATGCGTGAGCGCTGCGAACAACACAAAGGCGACGAGGCGTATAATGACCAACATAGGTTCGTCCGGCTACTTCGCAATGTTCGGGTTGATCATCCTGGCCGCCGCCATGTCGGCCTCGCCGCCGGCCTGGTCGCCCCTTTTGTTCTTGGCGAGGCCACGATTGTAGAAGGCCAAGGCGTAAGTCGAATCGAGTTTGATCGCCTGTTCATAATCCTGGATGGCGCGGTCTGTTTGACCCTTGTTTTCGTAAGCGACGCCGCGGTTGTTGAAGACCATGGCGCTATTGGAATCGAGATTGATCGCCTGATCGTAGTCCTGGATGGCGCGGTCAAATTGGCCTTTGTCGTCGTAGGCGGCGCCGCGATTGGCGAAGGCTTTGGCGTAATTCGGATCGAGTTTGATGGCCTGGTCGTAGTCCCGGATGGCACGGTCGTGTTGGCGTTGGTCGTAATAGGCAAAACCGCGACTGTTGAAGAACAAGGCGCTATTGGGATTGAGCTTGATCGCCCGGTCGAAGTCCCGGATGGCGCGGTCAGTTTGGCCTTTGTTGCCGTAGGCACCCCCGCGATTGTAATACGCTGCGGAGCGCTGTTTATCTGTACCCTTTCCCAATTGAAGAATCTCTGTGCAGCCTACGATTTGTTGATCGTGCGTCGCGCCGTTTTTGCCGCTGCACCAATCCTTTTGCTGCTCTGTTTGCGCGCGCGCAGCCGGCGTCAGGAGCGCGGCGAGCATGATAAAGACCACGAAGCGAACGGTGACTGACATCGACCCCCCATGCCCGGCACTGCTATAATTTTATCAATCTGTGGCAGATTTTAGCCATAGGTGGGGCGGCCTACGGAGTCGCTATGGATTTAGCCGACCCCGTTCCATTACGTAGACCGGGTCAATAAAGCGTCCATTCCACAGAATCTCGAAGTGCAGATGTGAACCAGAGCGCGTCCCGCCGGCCCGCCCGATCATGCCGCCTGTAGCAACGCAGTCGTCCGTTCGCACAGCGAGCTCGCTTAGGTGCCCATAGGTGGTTTCAAACCCGTTGACATGTCGAAGTCTCGCATAACGACCGTACCCCGCCTGCTCGCCGGCAAACATCACTACACCGGGGCCGGTCGCCCGCACCGGGTCACCCATGGCGGCGGCAAAATCGACGCCGGTATGTAAGCGAGTAGTGTTCAGGATCGGATTGTGCCTTGGGCCGAAGCCGGACACTACCGGCCCGCCGACCGGCGGAGAAAACGAGAGCATCGCCGCATCGTCAAGGAGCGGACAGGCCCACGATGCAGTGACGGGCGATAAAATGATGCAGATTGTCAGCGCAAGTCTCATCATTGGGCGCGAAGGGAAAACTATAATGCGGCAATGTGAAGGCACCCCTGCCAATTTCCTCTGTGGCAATCTCTAACCGGACGTCACAAAATTGCAGCGTCAAATAAAAGACATCTTGAACCGCGATTGGATCCCTTTGGGGCCCAGTCGTTTTCAAATTAGGGCGGTGCCGAGATTTCGCTTATGGCGGATACCATTTCAAGAATATTATTTACATTGATACTCTGGGCCATGACCGCAGAGTGTCATGCGCAAGACCGCGACGCTGTACGGGACTCCAAAGCTTCAAGGTGTGTTTGCACTGCCGAATATGCGCCCGTCTGTGGACGTACTGCAGATGGACGGATGGCAACGTTTTCAAATATTTGTCGTGCTGGATGTGAAGGCGCGATCTTGATTAGAAAAGGCCGTTGTTAACGAACAGCACACTTCCAATTGACGCTGGAGGGCTCTCCGTCAATGGGGCCTTGCGTCCACATTAAAGCCCACAAAGGAATCCTCGCCCCCTCGGACCATAGCGATCCAAACGTAGAGCTGGTTCTTGGCGATCCCTCCCTCCAACTGAGGCCCCTGAAAGGAATCAACATCAAACCATACAAACTCCGGAACTACGGTCTTAAATGCGGCGATCAGCGCCTCATAGTTTTCATTCGCCGCAGCCTCCGACTGAGACAACGGCTCTACGAAGCCGCAAGAATATGAGTAACCATTGCCGGCCTTGTCACCCGCGTTGACCCTGCAATCCAAGCCCAACGGCCGCTCCTTTCCTTGCCACCAGCGATTGCCGCCGGCATCGCGGCCGAGCGACTTGCCGACCAGTCCGGAAAAATTGGACGTTCGGGCCAGATAGATGCGCTGCACCGATTTGCAAAGGTCGTCGAGGCAGTCCGCCTGCGCGGCCTCGGAAAAAACTAAAATCAGCGCAACAAAGACCAGCCAGCAAAGCTTGGGCATGCGTGTCCCCTCAAGTCCCCAATCTCGGAAACCATAACATCGGCACGGTACGGAGTCAGCCGAGGCCGGAGCAAAAATTTTGCCGGAATTCTCCAACTGACACCCCACTTCCGGTTGTTCGGGTCTTAGCGCACCAAGTAACCGCCGCTACTGCCGAGCAGCAACCCAGTTGTTCCATTCCGGCGTGTCGGGCAATGGTGGATCGACGTTGGCCCGTTTGAATTTGAGCCAATCTCTCCAAGGTTGCGACTGGTACGGCCACTTTTGCATTTCAACGCACCAGGCAGGCGGACCAGGATTGAGGAAGGCCTTTTCGCGCTGCGCACGGGTAAGGCAGCGCGGAACGTGCTGCTTAGCGTCTTCAACCAGATTCTGGGTGGCTGGAAATATCGGCCACAGCCGCGCGGTATTGTCGGCTGATGCCGTGAGTACACGTTGCCCGTCAGGGCTAAACCAGGCACTCGATACGACGTCGGCGTGTCCGCGCAGCGTCAGAATTTCCTTGCCGGTCGCGGCGTCCCACAAGCGCGCGGTATGGTCGCTAGACGCAGTCAGTACACGCTGCTTATCCGGACTGAACGCGGTGGTCCGCACATCAAATTGTAGATTTGATCCTCTTTCATGTCCACGAAGCACGGCGAGAAGTTTTCCGGTTTCCGCGTTCCATATCCGCGCTGTCCCATCTGATGACGACGTTATCACCACGCCACCGTCCGGGCTGAAGGCGGCGTAGTCGATGCCGCTTTTATGGCCGCCTAAGACCGCAAGTTCGGTTCCGGTCGCAGCGTCCCACAGGCGGGCCGTCTCGTCTTGGGACGTGGTCAACACACGGCGGCCGTCCGAGCTGAAAACGACGTGGAACAGGACGCCCTCATGCCCGCGCAGCACCGCGAGCTGCAGGCCAGTCACGGCGTCCCAGACCTGTGCAGTGTTGTCATATTCTCCCTTTACGGTGTCGGCAAACTGGCCCTGCTTTCTGATGGAATAAGTTACGACCTTCAAGCCATCCGGACTGAATTCAGCGCCCCACACCATGCCCTCGTGATCCAGCGATAAAATTTGTCTTCCGCTAACAGTGTCCCACAAGCGCGCAGTCCGATCATGCGACCCCGTCAGTATGCGCTTCCCATCCGGGCTGAAGCGGGCGATCGTCACCCAATCCTCGTGACCGCGCAGCACGCGAATCTGTTTGCCCGTCTGGGTCTCCCACAATCGCGCGGTCATGTCGTCGGAAGCCGTCAAGATGAACTGGCCTTCAGGGCTGAATGAGGCTTTGTGCACGGGTCCTTGATGCCCACGCAACACCCAGATTGATTTCCCACTAACGGCGTCCCACAACCTTGCGGTACTATCATCCGACGCCGTTACCACGCGTTGACCATCGGGGCTGAATACGGCGCTGCGTACCCAGCCTTCGTGCCCTCGCATTGCCAAGCTATTTTCAGGAACTATTGCCGCCCATAGCCGCGCAGTCTTGTCGTTGGATGCCGTCAGGATGCTCTCGCCGTCGGGGTTGAATACTGCACTGAACAGTAAGGACTGATGGCCGCGCAAGACCGACAGTTGCCTGCCGGTCGCGGCGTCCCATAAGCGCGCCGTGTCATCGGACGACGCCGTCAGGATGCGTGCGCCATTCGGGCTGAACACGGCGCTCAACACTGCGCCCTCATGTCCTCGAAGTGTTACGAGTTCTTTGCCACCCACGGCATCCCATAGCCGGACCGTCTTGTCTTCCGACGCGGTTAGCACATGCTGGCCATTCGGGCTGAACACGGCACTCCTCAGCCGGTCGTCATGCCCGCGCAGAACCACGATTTGCTTTCCGCTCGCGGCGTCCCACACACGCGCGGTCTTGTCGTCCGAAGCGGTCACCACACGCTGGCCGTCCGGGCTGAACACGGCACTCGACACCCGGTAGTCATGCCCGCGTAGAACCACGATCTGCGTTCCACTCGTGGCGTCCCACAGCCGCGACGTACCGTCATAGGAGGCCGTTAGCAAGCGTCGGCCATCCGCACTGAACGCGGCACTCGAAATAGACCCTTCATAATTCAACCTAAGAATTTCTTTGCCAGTGTCGGAATCCCACAGCCCCGCGGATTTATAGGAGTACGACGTCAGTACGCGCCGACCATCGGGAGAGAAAACTGCTTGCCGCACGTCGTATTCGTAAGAAGATTCATCGCCGCGCAGGGCTAGAAGTTCTCGTCCGCTGGAGGCGTCCCACAGTCGCGCCGTCCATACCTCCGCAATGCCGCCTGTCGTCAAGCGCTTGCCAGTGGTCAGCAACCTCTGGCCATCCGGGCTGAAAACTGCGTCGTGCACATTTTTTTCGCGGCCGCGCAACACCACAAGCTCCTGTCCGCTGGCGGCATCCCAGATTCGCGCAGTGCCGTCGTCCGACGCCGTTAAGACGCGCCGGCCATCCGGGCTGAACGAAGCGCGCCACACGGTATCCTCGTGTCCGGCAAGTACTCGGAGCTCCTGAAGCTGTTGCCGGCCAGAGCCGAGATTGAATTCCGCCTCCGGCGCATAAGGTCGCGCGATACCCGCTTGCGTATCCGGCAACGCTTCCAGGGCGAGCAGCATCGCAGGCACAAACTCGCCGTTACGAAATTGCTGATTGGCCAAATCGGCAAGGAAGCGCGACTGCGTCAGCAGCGCCGTATCGCGCTGCTCCTTCGCCTGCGTCTCATTCTTCTGGGCGAGTTGGCGTTGTTCGACCGCAAGGCCACGTTGCTCAACGGCAATTCCGCGTTGCTCTTGTGCGATGTTGCGTTGCCAATAAGCGAGACCAGCGAGACAAAGGGCCACCAGCAATCCCGCGCCGA
>JAYTFS010000015.1:0-4278 GCA_043734185.1 Pseudolabrys sp.
AAGACCACGAGCCGCCGGCCAAAGTTAATAACGGGGAAAACAACCGCGCCGAACGCGTAAGAGCCCACGTTCGGAACCGGCTAGCCGCCCTATCAAATCGGCAAAACGGCCTTAAGCCGGCCTGCTAGTTGAGCTTTTTGCGAACGTCTTCAATGCCTTTGGCGACCAGATCGGTGGCGAGCTTGCCCTTGGTCTCCAACGTCAGGATTTTCTCGGCGGCGGCAACCGCGGCGTCCGCGGCGGCGGCGCGCACATCGGCGGTGGCTTGCGCCTCGGCCTGGGCAATCTTGGTCTCAGCCATTTTGGTGCGCCGGGCGACAAATTCCTCGATCTTGGTCTTGGCCTCGATGGCGAGCCGTTCGGCCTCGGCCTTGGCGCCGGCAATGATGTCTTGGGCTTCGCCCTCGGCTTCCTGCCGCTTGCGCTGGTATTCGGCCAGCAACTGGGCGGCGTCGTCCTTGAGCTTGCGGGCCTCGTCGAGCTCGGCCTTGATGCGGTCGGCGCGCTCGTCCAGCGACTTGGCCACCATCTTGTGCGCGCCGAGATAGCCCATGCCGGCGACGAAAATCACGAACGCGACCGCGACCCAGAACTCGGCGTCGCCCAGCAATTCGACAATGGTGTGCACTGTTCCCGTCCTTTAACCCTTGAGCGCCTCGGCAACGGCCGCATCAACCGCGCTGTCGGCGGGTACCGTGCCGATCAGCCGCTCGACGATCGCCTTGGTGGCGTCAGCCGCGATGCCGTGCACATTCGCCATGGCGGCCTGCTTGGTGGCGGCGATGGTCTTTTCGGCCTCGGCCAGCTTGGCGTTGAGTTCGCCCTCGAGCTTCTTGCGGGTGGCTTCCGCGGCGGCAGCCTGCTTGTCGCGCGTCTCGTTGGCGATGGCCTGGGCGCGGGCGCGGGCGTCGGCCAAAGCCTTTTCGTATGCCGAGATCGCCTCGTCGGACTGGGTCTTGAGCTTGCCGGCGTCTGCAATATCGTCGGCAATGCGTTTCTGGCGATTTTCGATGATGGCGCCGACACGCGGCAGCGCCACCTTCGCCATCAACGCGTAAAGTAGGGCGAAAGCGATGACGAGCCAAAACAGTTGCGACGCGAACGTGGTCTTGTTGAAAGGCGGAAATACCGCCTTGTGGCCAGACGGCTGTTCGGTGTGCGAATTGGTCGCCATTGCGAATAAGACCTGCTTACAGCGCGAACAGCAGCAGGAGCGCGATCAGCAGCGAGAAGATGCCGAGCGCTTCGGTCACCGCGAACCCGAAGATGAGGTTGCCGAACTGGCCTTGCGCGGCGGACGGATTGCGCAACGCGGCGGCGAGATAGTTGCCGAAGATGACGCCGACGCCGACACCGGCGCCGCCCATGCCGATGCAGGCGATGCCGGCACCGATGTACTTTGCTGCGATTGGATCCATAACGAAACTCCTTTGCTGAACGGTCGAGCCTTTAGTGGCCCGGATGGATAGCGTCGTTGAGATAGATGCAGGTGAGGATGGCGAATACGTAGGCTTGCAGGAAGGCGACCAGCAGCTCAAGCGCGGTCAGCGCGACTACCAGCGTCAGCGGCAGCGTCGCACCGGCGATGCCGAAAATGCCCAAGCCGCCTAGCAGCGTGATGAAACTCGCGAATACCTTGAGCGTGATGTGGCCGGCCAGCATGTTGGCGAACAGTCGCACGCTGTGCGAGATCGGGCGCGACAGGAACGACAGCACCTCGATGAAAATGATCAGCGGCAGGATGAAGATCGGGATGCCCTTGGGCACGAACAGATTGAAGAAGTGCAGGCCGTTCTTCCAGAAGCCGTAGACCAGCACGGTGAGGAACACCGACAAAGATAGCGTCGCGGTGATGACGATGTGGGTGGTGACCGTGAAGGTGTAAGGGATCAGCCCGATCAGGTTGACCGCCAGGATGAAGGTGAACAGCGTGAACACGAACGGGAAAAACTTCATGCCTTCCGCGCCGGCGGAACTGCGCAGGGTGCTGGCGACGAATTCGTAGGTTAATTCCGCGGCCGATTGCAGGCGGCCCGGCACCAGGCTGCCTTTGGCGGTGCCGCCAACCAGGAATGCTGTGATGACCACCACCGCCGCGACCATGTAGGCCGCCGAATTGGTGAAGGCGATCTGGGTCGCGCCGATCTTTACGACCGGGAAAAGATCGACGATCTGGAACTGGTGAATTGGATCGGTAGCCATGGGTCCTGATCGCGCGCTCTAATCGGTCAGTTTATTGTCGCGAACGACACCTGCCGCCCGCATTACGTTAAGAACCCCGGCAGCGAAGCCTAGCAACAAAAACACAATGAGTCCCCACGGCGAAATTCCGAGCCACCGGTCGAGCAGCCAGCCGATGAACGCTCCGACCAGGACGCCCGCCACCAGCTCGGTTGAAAGCCGGAAACCGCGGGCCATTGCCGAAGCATCGGCGGCCGAACGAGGACCGGTTTCGTTTTCGGATGGCCGGTTTGCCGTTGCGAGCCGGTCGCCGAGACGCTGGAGCCTCGCGGAGAGAGCCTCGTCGTCCGGCGGTTCCTTGCGATCGTTCCGCATTTCCCGCCGCCCTAAAAGCCGCGCGGACCTTACTGAGCGGGTTTCTTTGAGTCAAGGAACCGCACCTGACCGATAAGTGTTTGATTGTAAGGACGAAAGGGAGAATTTTTTGTCCGCTGAAGAAGACTCTGAGTGCGCTGCGGCATGGCCATCAACAGCATAATGCGCGCGCGGTTTAGTCGCACGAAGCCAGGTGATAGGCTGACATTCGAAGCGGAGATCATCAACATGCTGAACATCACATTCGCGATTGTGGCGGGCATCATCTGCGCAACGCCGGCGCTCGCGGAAGACCCTGCGCCGCCGGCGGGCACCGCCCGCTACTCCTTCAACCGCGTCAGTGATGGTTTCCTGCGGCTGGATAATGTCAGCGGGCAAGTCGCGCATTGCACTCCCAACAGCGTCGGCTGGGCCTGCCAGGCCGTGCCGGAAGACCGCGCCGCGCTGGAGAAGGAAATCGCGCGCCTGCAGGACGAAGTCGCCGGTCTTAAGACCGAAATCGCGGGGCTGCGGCCGCCCGCCGATTTGTCATCGCCTGTCGAAAAACGCGACGACGCGGCCAAATTGCGCGAGGATATGGAACGCGCGCGCGTGGCGCTCGAAAATGCCTGGCGGCGGCTGGTCGACATGATCGTGACGTTTCAGAAGGACATGATGCGCAAGGGCTGATCGCTTCCGCATTGTAAGTTGCGTCTTATGCCTGGCCGTCTGTCAAAAATTACCGAAGCCACCCCACAACTGATCGCGACCACGACCTTGCGTGTGGAAACGCCGGGCGCGGGCTTCACCGAGATCACGTCGAACGCGGCAAGTTTCATCGCGCAGTCCGGGGCGGGCGAGGGGACGTTGCTGGTCTGTTTGCGCCACACCTCGGCTTCGCTGACCATCCAGGAGAACGCCGATTTGGACGTGCAGGCGGATCTTATCAGTGCGCTCGACCGCTTGGCGCCGGAAGACGCGCCGTGGATTCACGATACCGAGGGGGCCCGACGACATGCCCGCGCATGTGAAGGCGATGCTCAACGGCGTGTCGCTGACTATACCGGTGATGCAAGGCAAGCTCGCGCTTGGCACCTGGCAGGGTATTTATCTCGTCGAACACCGGCGCAAGCCGCACAGCCGCGAGGTGATTTTTCAGTTCGTTGGAAGCAAATAAAAAACCGGCGGCGAATTTCTTCGCCGCCGGTTCTTATGGATAAGAGCGAGATGCTCTATTTCTTCTGGATCGCGACGCCCGAACCGGTTGCGAGATCCACGCCTCTTGTATCCTTGAGGAACACGAGGCCGATGACGAGCGTCATCACGGCCACGACGATCGGATACCAGAGACCTGCGTAGATATCGCCGGTCGTTGCCACGATGGCCGTTGCCAACAGCGGCAACATACCTCCGAACCAGCCGTTGCCGATGTGATAGGGCAGCGACATTGAGGTGTAGCGGATCGCGGTCGGGAACATCTCGACCAGGAACGCCGCGATCGGCCCGTACACCATGGTCACGTAGATCACCATGATTACCAGAATCAATTCGGTCATGAACCAATTGATCTTGGCCGGGTCGGCCGCCTTCGGGTAGTTCTTCGACGCAAGCGCCGCAGTCCACTTGGGATTATCCCAGCCTGCAACCTTGGCTCCGCCGACATCCAGATCGACCCCCTTCGCGCCGGGGGTGCTGATGATCTTGAACGACAGCCCCGACTTCGTGAGGAAGTCCTGCGCCCGG
>JAYTFS010000016.1:0-7340 GCA_043734185.1 Pseudolabrys sp.
AGTCGAGGCTCCGGCCGACCCGGCGGCCGCCGCGCCGCCGGCACCGGATAAGAAGTAAAACCGATCAAACGCATCAAATGAATTCTTCCTGGCCGGGCTTGTCACCGTAACTCGACGGTGACAAGGCTTACACATGTCCACCGCCATCTCTCCCCTCGCCCCAACACATGTGCCGGAAATGCCGGCGATCCGCGGCATGCGCCTGGCCACGGCGCAAGCCGGCATCCGCTACGCCAACCGCACCGACGTTCTCTTGGCGCTGTTCGATGCCGGCACTGCGGTGGCCGGCGTATTCACCAAATCGAAATGCCCATCGGCGCCGGTCGAATGGTGCCGCAAATACATCAAGGCCGGCAAAGCCCGCGCGCTGGTGGTCAATTCCGGCAACGCCAATGCCTTTACCGGCAAGAGCGGGCGGGCGGCGACCAAGCTGACCGCCGACATCGCGGCTAAAATCATCGGGTGCAAGACGGAGGATATTTTCCTCGCCTCCACCGGCGTGATCGGCGAGCCGCTCGATGCTTCCAAATTCGCGCCCGTCATGCAGGGCTTGTCCGACCGCGCGCTGCCCGGGGATTTCCTCGCCGCGGCGCAAGCGATCATGACCACCGACACGTTTCCGAAAGTCGCGACCGCGACGGCGAAGATCGGCAAGACCACCGTGACCATCAACGGCATCGCTAAAGGCGCCGGCATGATCGCACCCGACATGGCGACCATGCTGTCGTTCGTTTTCACCGACGCGGCGATCTCAAGCAGCGCCTTGCAGGCGTTGCTTAAGGATGGTGTCACCGACACCTTCAACGCGGTGACGATCGACGGCGACACCTCGACATCCGACACGCTGCTGCTGTTTGCGACCGGCAAAGCCGCGGGCTGCCCGCGGATTGCGCGCGCCGCCGATCCACGCCTCAAGGCCTTCAAGAAGGCATTGCTTGAGGTGCTGGCCAATCTGGCCGAGCAAATTGCGCGCGACGGCGAAGGCGCCCGTAAGCTTGTGGAGATCGTGGTGGAAGGCGCGGTGTCGAAGGCCTCGGCGCGGCGCATCGCCATGTCGATCGCCAATTCGCCGCTGGTCAAGACTGCGATCGCCGGCGAGGACGCCAATTGGGGCCGCGTCGTGATGGCGGTCGGCAAAGCCGGGGAACCCGCCAATCGCGATAAATTGTCGATCTGGTTCGGCGGGATTCGCGTCGCGCACAAAGGCGCGCGTGACCCCTCCTACGACGAAACCGCCGTCAGCGCCGAGATGAAAAAGCCGGAAATCTACCTGAAAGTCGCGCTCGGGCTGGGCAAAGGCCGCGATCGCGTGCTCACCTGCGATCTGACCAAGGAATATATCGCCATCAATGGCGACTATCGCTCGTAACGATCCATTTATCGTCGTGGTAGGACCGCCCGCCACCGTGGCATTGTGGAAACGCCTCTTAACCATAAGGGCCTATCGTCGAGGCTTGTAGGGCCGTGAGCACGAAAACCCTTCTTGTTGCCGCCTGTGCCCTCGTCGATGCCGACGGCCGCGTGCTCATTGCACAGCGCCCCGAAGACAAGACGATGGCGGGCTTATGGGAATTTCCCGGCGGCAAGATCGAGGATGGCGAGCGGCCGGAGCAAACCCTGATCCGGGAATTGAAAGAGGAGCTTGGAATAACCGTCAGCGAAGCATGTCTGGCACCGCTTACTTTCGCCAGCCACAGCTATCCGGACTTTCATCTTCTGATGCCGCTTTATGTCTGCCGGCGTTGGGAGGGAATGGTCACCACACTGGAAGGACAGCAGCTCGCCTGGGTGAAACCGAACCGGCTACGCGACTATGAAATGCCGCCGGCGGACGTCCCGTTGGTGTCTCACTTGATGGCACTGCTGTGATCTTAAGGCCAACATCAGGACCTCCGATGCGCCGTTTAACACCCACCACAGTTCGCCGCTTCCTGCGTTCGCAGGATGGCGCCACCGCCATCGAATATGCGCTGATTGCGGCCGGCATCGCCGGTGCTATTATGGCGGCGGTCACCACGCTTGGTGGCAATGTGAACCAGATGTGGACCAACGTCAAAAACGCACTCCACTAGTTACTTATTTTTGCGGATGATCTTTTCCGAAAACCGGTTCCCACATTTCGGGATCATGCGTCTTCCGGCTTCTCTCCCGCTGATATTTCCTTGACGCCCAGCGCATCGGCGAGCCGTTGCGTGGCTGAGCCGGGCGTGAGCGGCTTCTGCTGGCTGTCATGCGGCGCCCAGCCCGACAGAAATACGATCTCGAAAGTCGCGCGCAGGCGCCCGTCAGTGTCGGCAAAACGCTTCGCATAGATCTCGGTCATCCGTTGCAGGGTAGCGCGCCGCAGCGGCTTGCGCCGCCGGTCGCTCAGAATATTGGTCGCGCCCATGCGGCGTAGATCGCGCATCAGCGCAAACACCGTAGGATAGCGCACCGTGAGCCGGTCGGAATCGACCACCGGCAAGGCAAAGCCCGCGCGCTGCAACAAAGCGCCGAGCTCGCGCACATCGGCGAATGGCGCTATACGCGGCGACACGCCGCCCTCGATTTCGCTTTCGGCCTCGGCGAAGGACTCGCGCAGCTCCGTGAGGCTGTCGCCGCCGATCAGCGCCGCAAGCAACAGGCCGTCGGCTTTCAACGCGCGTCTTATCTGGATCAGCGTGCCCGGCAAGTCATTGATGAATTGCAGCGACAGCGCCGACACCACCAGATCGAGCGAACTAGCGGCAAATGGCAGTGCCTCCTCGTCGGCGGCAACACTTTCGGCGCCGACGATGAATGCAACCTTCCCGCTCGCGGCCAGCACGCGACGCAGGGCATCGGTCGGCGTGCCGAGATCGACGGCGCGTTCGAACGGCCGCAATACGGCGGACAGACGTTCGCCCAATTCGTCGGCGATCCGGTCGATCAGAAAAGTCTCAGGGCCCAACGCGCGGGCGCGCTGCTGGCGAACGCGCAGCAGTCTACGGTCGAATATGGCCGGGCCCGGTGACATCTGGTAATCTTAGCAGCATGAACGAGCTTGTGTTGGCAAGCCAAGAAGATGAATAAGTTGAATCGCCGCCGCGCCGCGGTGCGCTACGACGACATCGCCCGCGCGCTGGTGCTCAGTTTCAAATATGCCGACCGGCTTGATCTCGCGCCGATGATGGGACGCTGGATGGCGCGCGCCGGCGGCGAATTGCTCAAGGACGCCGACGCGTTGCTGCCGGTGCCGCTGCACTGGCGAGGCTTTGGGCGCGGCGTTTCAACCAGGCTGCTGCTCTGGCCGGCGCGATTTCGGAAATATCGGGCGTGCCGGTGCTACATAGCGCCATTGCGCGCGTACGCGCGACGCCGAAGCAGGTCGGGCTTTCGAAATCCGAGCGCGCCGACAATGTGCAAGGAGCATTCCGGGTGCCGGCCGAGCAGAAGGCCGCAATTGCCGGTAAGCGGCTGGTGTTGATCGACGACGTGCTCACATCCGGCGCCACGGTCGATACCTGCGCCCGCGCGCAGCTGCGGGCCGGTGCCGCCCACGTCGATGTGCTGGTATTCGCCCGGGTTGTCGCAGCCCTGCGGACCACCATATAAACTGAGCGAAACGTAAGCGGAACACCATGCCCAAGGTCGAAATCTACACCACCCGGTTTTGTCCCTATTGTTCGGCCGCCAAGTCTCTGCTGAAGCGCAAGGGCGTGGACTACAAGGAAATCGACTTAGGCAGCGATTGGGCGCAACGTGACAAAATGATCGAACGGGCCAATGGACGCATGACCGTGCCGCAGATTTTCATCGGCTCCGTGCATGTCGGCGGCAGCGACGAACTGCACGCGCTTGAACGCGCCGGCAAGCTCGACCCGCTGCTCGCAAACGATGGGACCTCCGCATGACGGAAGCGACCTTCAAGGCCGCGATGATCCAGATGCGTTCGGGGCGAGCCCCTGCCGCCAATCTCGATGCCGCCGTCGGCCTGATCGGCGAAGCCAAATCCGCCGGTGCTGATTACGTGCAGACGCCGGAAATGACCAATATCATGACGGTCAAGCGCGAGAAGCTATTCGCGTCGATTGTCGAAGAAGACGCCGACACTTCGCTGGCGACCTTCCGCGAGCTCGCGCGCAAGCTCGGCATCTTCGTTCATGTCGGCTCGCTGGCGATTAAGCTCGCGCCTGAGAAAGCCGCCAACCGCTCGCTTCTGATCAATCCGAAAGGCGAGATCGCCGCGCGCTACGACAAGATCCACATGTTCGATGTCGATCTCGGCAATGGCGAGAGCTATCGCGAATCGCGTAGCTACCGGCCGGGCGAGCAGGCGATAATTTCCGATCTGCCCTGGGGCCGGCTCGGCTTGAGCGTTTGCTACGACTTACGGTTTCCGGCGCTCTACCGCGCGCTGGCCGAGGCCGGCGCTTCCATGTTGGCCATTCCGTCCGCTTTCACCCAGCAAACGGGGGAAGCACATTGGCACGTTCTCAACCGCGCCCGCGCTATCGAGAACGGCTGCTTCGTGTTCGCAGCAGCCCAAGGCGGCAAGCATGAGAGCGGCCGCGAGACTTTCGGCCATTCGCTGATCGTCGACCCGTGGGGCCGCATTCTGGCGGAAGGCAGCGCCGAGCCGGGCGTGGTGATGGCCGAGATCGATCTGGCGGAAGTGTCGAAGGCTCGCGCGCGCATTCCATCGCTGCAGCACGGCCGGCGCTTCGAGATCGTGGAGCCCATGGCCGAGCCTGCGCATCTGCACGTGGTGCGGAGCGCCGAATGATTCACTACGCGCTCATTTGCGAGCACGGCCACGATTTCGGAAGCTGGTTTCAGGATTCCGCGGCCTTCGACAAGCAAGCCAAACGCGGACTGGTGACCTGCCCGCATTGCGGCTCGGCCAAGGTCGAGAAAGCCATCATGGCGCCGCGGCTGGCGTCATCCAGGAAACCGAAAGCTCCGCCCGAGAGTCCCGCACCCGTGCCGGCGGCTGTGCCGGACAAAACTCCGGTTGCGATGGTCTCGCCGCAGGAACATGAGTTCCGCACCAAGCTCAAGGAACTGCGCGAGCATCTCACCAAGAATGCCGACAATGTCGGGGCGAAATTTCCTGAGCAGGCGCGCAAGATGCATTACGGCGAGATCGAGCACCGCTCGATCTATGGCGAGGCCTCGCCCAAGGACGCCAAGGATCTGGCCGAGGAAGGCATCGAATTCCATCCGCTGCCGATTCTGCCGGAAGACCGTAACTAACTAATAAACCCACACGAGCAGCGCGACGCCGATCACCACCAGCACGATGCCGGCCAATTCGCGCGGCGTGGTTGGCTGCTTAAAGATGAAGCGCGTCACGCCCTGCGCGAACAGCACCTCGACAAGCGCCAGCGTGCGCACATTCGCGGCCGTGGTGATCGCGAAGGCGAGAAACCAGAATTCAGAAGCAAATGCCCCCATGAAACCGGCAAACAACGAGGGCCGCCATGCGCGCATGATGTTGCGCAGCACTTCCGGATCGCGCAGCAGCAAGTAAGTCGTCAGCAGGATCGCCTGGATCACGATGCCGACGCAGGCCGTGAACGTCGCGGCCATCACGAAATCCGGTATCGCCAACGCCAGAATTCCGCCGCGATAGGCGATGGCCGACACCGCGAACATCGTGCCGGCGCCCAGCCCAATCAAAGTCGAGCGCATCGTGCCGGCTTTTGCCGCGCCAGGCTTGAGCGACATCACGATCACACCGGCGGTCGCAATCAGGATCGCGGTCCCGGTCATGGGCGTGATGTGGTCGCCGAGAACGATCAGGCCAAACAGCGCGACCTGCACCGGCTCGGTCTTGATATAGGCGTAAGCCACCACGAAGGACCGCTCGCCCATGGCGGCAAGCATCAGAGCGGTGGCGGCGATCTGGCCCAGCGCGCCGCCGACCACCCAGGGCCAGAACGCCAGCGGCGTATGCGGGATACCGGCGCCAGTCACCAGCATGACGCCGAATAAAATGAGGAGCGCGAACGGAAACCCGAACAGGAAACGTACGTGCGTGGCGCCGACCGTGCCGAGGCGCGCGGTCAGCTCGCGTTGCATGGCGTTGCGCGCGGTCTGCGCCGCGGCGGCGATCAGTGTAAAGACGGCCCAGAGCATGTGGGGGTTACTTCGCGGTCTCGGGGCGTTCGCCCGCCAGCATGTAGTTCACGTCCATGTCGGATGACAACTGCCAGCGGTCGGCGAATGGATTGTAGATCACGCCACGCTCGCCGGTCACTTGCAGGCCGCCATTCTCAAACGCGATTTCGAGCTCTTGCGGCGTGACGAATTTATCCCACTGGTGCGTGCCGCGCGGCAGCCAGCGCAGCACATATTCGGCGCCGACAATGGCGAGAGCAAAACTCTTGAGCGTGCGGTTCAAGGTGGCCGCGATCATCAGCCCGCCGGGCTTGACCATCGATGCGCAGGTCGCCACGAACGCCTTCACGTCGGTGACGTGCTCGACCACTTCCATGGCCAGCACGACGTCGAACACCTCGCCGACTTCCGCCAATGCCTCGGCCGTAGCAGCGCGATAGTCAACCACCACGTCGCTCTCATCAGCGTGCGCACGGGCGGCAGCGATATTCTCTTCCGACGGATCGACACCGACCATCTGCGCCCCAAGGCGCGCCAGAGGCTCCGACAAAATCCCGGCGCCACAGCCGATATCCAGCATGCGCAAGCCCTTGAGGCAGTCGAGCTTCTTGGGATCACTACCAAAACGCGCCACCGCCTTGTCGCGGATGTAGCCGAGCCTGACCGGATTGAGCTTGTGCAGCGGCGCCATCGGCCCGCGCGGATCCCACCAGTCGGCGGCCATGCGGGAAAAGCGCTCGACTTCGGCGGTATCGACGCTCGATGCGCTGGTTTTGGGGCTCGCCATTCGCACCATCTACCAGAGCGTTTTGCGCATGGCACGGCGAAAGTTGCAGGTCAGGCACCCCACCGGTATGTATACGCGCCTTTTGCCGCTTCCGGGAACGTCAATGCCTCGCCTTGTCATGAAATTCGGCGGAACGTCGGTCGCCGATCTCGACCGCATCCGCAACGTGGCGCGCCACGTCAAGCGCGAGGTCGACGCCGGCTATGACGTAGCCGTCGTGGTTTCGGCCATGTCGGGCGTGACCAATCAGTTGGTCGAATGGTCGCTGCAAGCCGCCCCGCTGCATGACGCGCGTGAATACGACGCGGTGGTAGCGACCGGCGAACAGGTCACTGCCGGATTGCTTACCATTGTGCTGGAAGGCATGGGCGTCAATGCCCGCTCCTGGCAGGGCTGGCAATTGCCGATACTCACCGACAATGCGCATGGTGCCGCCCGTATCAAGGATGTGAACGGCGCCGAACTGATCAAG
>JAYTFS010000017.1:0-8739 GCA_043734185.1 Pseudolabrys sp.
CACCACATGCACGATGCGGTAGCCGCGCTTCTTGAGCTCGCGCAGGAATGCCGGCAGCATATGGGCGGTCTGCACCTTGGTGTCGTGAAACAGCACGATCCCGCGGCCGACATGCTCAATACGCTCAAGGATCAGGCGGAGCTGCCGCTCCGGCGACCTGGGATCCCAGTCGCTGGCCCAGACATCGGCGCCGAACACCACAATGCCGCGTTCGGCCATGCGATCGAGTAGCGCGCGGTTGGAGGCAAAACCCGGAAACCGGAAGAAGGGCGTGACCGGCGCGGTACGACGTTGGCCGTAGACGGCGTATTCGTCTTCCTCGATGCCGTGGTTGATCTCGGCTTCGGCCTTTGCGAGCGGCATATGATTGAGCAATGGGTGTGCATAGGTATGATGGCCGACGCTGTGGCCTTCGGCCAGTTCCCGCCGGGCGAGTTCGGGATGCGGTTCGACGTTCTTGCCGAGCAAAAAGAACGTGGCGCGGACGCAGTCATGTTTGAGGGCGTCGAGCACTTTCGGCGTGGTGACTGGCCAGGGGCCGTCGTCAAAGGTCAGCACCAGTTCCTTGGCGCGCAGCGGCAAAGTGGTGGGGAAGTGTTTGCGGCCGACCCGCGGCGTGGTCTTGGCGTCGACCTCCAGAACCCGCTCGGTGCCCAGCGCCTGCGGATTGCCCGGACACGGCGCGGCCGATGCGGCCAAAGGGACAAGGCCGGCGGCAAGCGCCAAGGCAATGATGCGAATCATGTCTCAGCCAATTGACCGCAACCGCAAATGCCCGGCAAGCCTGACTTGGCGGCAGAGTTTACTCACGCCGGGGCGCGGTTACATTTCATTCACCTTATTTACTGACCGCCCATTAACGCTGAATCCCTAGCGTAATTGCTGAATTCCGCAGCGCAGCGCGGGGAGTATCGATTGGACGGCGCAGTCAAAACGGCAGCGACAGGCGCAAGTCTTATCCGCTTGAGTCCTGTCCGCTCGCTTTTCGCATGGGCCAAGCGGCGCGGTTCGCCCGATAGCGCGCTGCATGTCGTGTCGCACGCGCGAACCCGTCGGGTGTTTTCGGCGTCGCGATTCATCGTCGTGCTGGCCGTGACCGTCACGGGTATCACTCTTTTGAGCGCCGGCATCGGCTATGGTCTGGCCCAGCAGAGCGACGAGCTCCTGTGGGCCGAGCAACGCGCTTCGCTGCGAAATGCCATCGGCGAATTCCGGGTGTTGTTTATGCCGTCTGAGCAGATCGATCCGCGCTTTGTGCGCCTGGTCGAGCAAAGCACCGGCTTGCACGATCTCAAATTCGAGACCGAGCCGCGCCAAAGCGCGCGCGAGATGCAGCCGGTGATCGATGCGCACGGCCGCATCGCGGGATTTTTCACCTGGGAAAAAACCTATCCCATGCAGTTGGCGATGAACCGGCTGATGCCGTTTATCGTGGGCATTGCCGTGGTGCTGGTGGGCTTTGCGGGGTTTTCTCTTTGGCAACTGGGGAGCGCGCGCCGTGATCTCACGTCGAGTGAGGAGCGGGCCCGCCGCGCCGCCGATGAAGACGTGCTGACCGGCCTGCCCAACCGGCGCAGGATGCTCGAATTGCTCGAGGAGGCAATGGCCGCACGGATTGGGCAAAAGCCGCTGACCTTTGCGTTGTTCGAATTGTCCGGCTTGCACGAAATCGACGAGGAAATCGGCATGATCCGCCGCGAAGAGTTTCTCGCGGATGCCGTCATGAACACGAAGGATTTTCTGCCGGCCAATGCCACGCTTGGCCGCATGGGAACCACCGAGTTTGCGGTCATCTGCGGCGGCGACGCCGATGTGCGCACGATGCTGCGTTCGATGCTTCGCGCTATTTCCGATTCCCATCGCAGCGACACCGAAGTCCGGATCGGCGCCTATGCCGGCTACGCCCAGGTGCCGCGCGACGCTACCGCGAGTGACGAACTGGTGCGGTGCGCGCGTCTCGCTTTGCGTACTGCCTGCGAAAAAGGATCGGGCTTCGTCACGGCTTTTGAGCGCTCGATTGACGTGCTGTCGAAGGATCTGCATTTCATTCGCCGTGAGTTGCCGCGCGCGGTTGCCGCCGAGGCGCTCGAACTGCATTACCAGCCGATCGTTTCCTCCGATGGCGGCCGGATTGTCGGCGTCGAGGCGTTGCTGCGCTGGACGCCCTCCGGGCGCGGCGCCATCGGTCCGGCGGTCTTCATTCCGGTTGCGGAGCAAATGGGACTGATCGACAGGCTTGGGGCCTTTGTCTTGCGCCGCGCATTGACCGAGGCCAAGCGCTGGCCGGGGCTCTATGTTGCGGTCAATTTGTCGCCGCTGCAGGTGCGCGACCCTGGCATTGTCGACCTGGTGCGCGGGGTGCTGGCTGAAACCGGTGTTGCGCCGGCACGGCTGATCTTGGAAATCACGGAGGGCGTCTTGATCGACAATCCGGAAGAGATGGTCAAGCGCATCGAGGATCTGCACGCGCTCGGTGTGCGCTTTGCGCTCGATGATTTCGGCTCGGGCTATTCCAATCTTGGCTACCTGCAGCGCTTTCCATTCGACAAGCTCAAAGTCGACCGAAGCTTTGTCTCGGCGCTCGGCCGCTCCGCCAATGGCGGCGTGATCATCCAGGCGATCGTGGCGCTGGGCCGCGCGCTTGGCCTTACGGTGGTGGTCGAGGGGGTGGAGACCGAGCAACAGCGTGTCTTGCTCCGGCTTGCCGGGTGCGACGAGATGCAGGGCTATCTGTTTGCCAAGCCCGCGCCGGCCAAGGCGATCGACCGCTTGCTGACGCAGGCCAAGCACGGCACCGCGCGTGCAGCGACGTCGGCCTAGGCACTGACAGCGCCATTCGTAAGCTATAGAGTTGTGGTTCATCTTACCGCGCCCACCGGGGCGCGCGGGAGAACGCGATGATCCCCAATGCTTGGGCTGGCTTCGATTTTGGCCTCGGTGCAGAGGTTGACATGTTGCGCCAATCGGTCAGCAGTTTTGCGGCCGACCGCATCGCGCCGCGAGCCGACGAGATCGATCGCAGCAACACGTTTCCGCGCGATCTGTGGCCCGAGATAGGCAAGCTTGGGCTGCATGGCATTACCGCTGATGAGGAGTACGGCGGAGCCGGGCTTGGCTATCTCGCGCATTGCGTGGCGATGGAGGAAATTTCGCGCGCCAGCGCCTCGGTAGGCCTGTCTTACGGCGCTCATTCAAACCTCTGTGTCAACCAGCTCAACCGCAACGGCAATGCCGAGCAGAAACGCAAATATCTGCCCAAGCTGATTTCAGGCGATCACGTCGGCGCGCTGGCGATGTCGGAGCCGGGCGCTGGTTCCGATGTGGTGTCGATGCGTACCCGCGCCGACAAGAAGGACGGCCGCTACGTCCTCAACGGCTCGAAAATGTGGATTACCAACGGTCCGGTTGCCGACACGCTCGTTGTCTATGCCAAGACCGACCGCACCGCCGGCGCGCGCGGCATCACGGCTTTCATCATCGAAAAAGGCAAGAAGGGTTTCGCGCCGGCTCAGAAGCTCGACAAGCTCGGCATGCGCGGGTCCGATACCAGCGAACTGGTGTTCACCGACTGCGAGGTGCCGGAGGAGAACGTGCTGGGCGCGGTCGGCAACGGCGTCAACGTGCTGATGTCGGGCCTCGATTACGAGCGCGTGGTGCTCGCCGCCGGACCGCTTGGCATCATGCAGGCCTGCATGGATGTCGTGGTGCCTTACGTGCACGAGCGCCAGCAGTTCGGTCAGGCGATCGGCCAGTTCCAACTTGTGCAGGCCAAGCTCGCCGACATGTATGTAACCATGAACGCCGCCAAATCGTATGTGTATGCGGTGGCGCGCGCATCCGATGAGGGGCGCACCACGCGCGAGGATGCCGCCGGCGCTATTCTCTACGCGGCCGAGCGGGCGACTTGGATGGCGCTGGAAGCGATCCAGTGCCTGGGCGGCAATGGCTACATCAACGATTACCCCACCGGCCGCTTGCTGCGCGATGCCAAGCTTTACGAGATCGGGGCGGGGACGAGCGAAATCCGCCGCATGCTGATCGGCCGCGAGATTTTCGAGAAGACGCGTTAACTTTTGCCACCGACGAATCAGCTAGTGCATTGGCCTACATCGTCCTCGATGGGGAATGGCCATGATGCGGGTGCGGCTGAAAGCCGATGGGCGGATCGTCGAAATCATGCCCGACGGTCATGAACGAACGGTCGATCACAAGGATCCGGCGGCCTTCGTGCGCCATGTGCGCTCGCGCTGCGGGCTCACGCAGGCGGCCTTCGCCGAAAAGATCGAAGTGCCGATCGAGACCGTGCGCAATTGGGAGCAGGGCAAGCGCAGTCCGCGTGGCCCTGCGCGCGCTTTGCTCAAGTTGATCGACAGCGCACCGGATGCGGCCTTCGCCGCACTAGGTGGACGACGGCGCTGACCTTTGTGATTTACTCGGCGGCGGCCGGCATCTGTGGCCGTCGCGGTGAGTAGCGCGCCAGCCGCATCAACAGGAACATAGCAAACAACGTGCCGATGTAGACGACCAATTGCAATTCGGTCGGCCGTTCGGTGTAGCCGATCAGGGCATGAAGCATGCGGCCGATAATGCTGCCTTCCGACAGCAGCCATGACGTGTCCCAAATCGTTCGGCCGAGAACTTCGGCAAATCCGGCATTGTTGAGGAACTGGACCGACTGTGCCGCCATGCCGGCTGCCAGCAACGCGATCAGCCAGGTCGTGACCGTAAAGATATGGCGGGTCGGAATTGCCAGCAGTCCGGCATAGGTCAGGGCGCTGAACGTAGCGCCGGCGGCGATGCCGAGCAGGCCGCCGACAAGTAGCGCCGCGCCCGACGTGCCGGATGCAAAGATTCCGTAGAGAAACAGAACGACTTCCGAGCCTTCGCGCAACACGGCGATACCCACGACGATGGCCAATGCGGTCAGCGGCTTGGCGCCTTCACTCACCGCCGTGCCAATTGAGCGCATTTCGGCGGCGATTTTGCGGCCGTGGCGCGCCATCCACGCGTTGTGCCACATCAGCATGACCACAGCGACGGCAAGCACGCTGGCATTAAAAAGTTCTTGGCCGGATCCTGCGAAGGTCTCCGAAATCGCGCTGGCAAACATCGCAACGATGCTGGCGCCCAACACGCCGCCGCCGATGCCGATGGCGATCCAGCGGCCACGGCCCGGAACGCCGCGCGTCGCCGCCATGACGATACCGACGATCAGGCCGGCTTCGATGACTTCACGAAAGACGATGATAAGTGCACCGAGCATATCTTATTCCGCGATCAACACGCCCTTGGCGGTCGCCTCATGAAATTCGCCGAAGAACGGATAGCTGCCGGGTTTGAGCGGCCCGATCCGCACGAGGCCTTTCGACTTACCGGGGATCACCTTCTCGACCTTCATCGGCTTGCTTTCGAATTCTTCCGGTGTCGCGTCGTCATTGATCACTGTGATCTCGACGCGTTTGTTGGCCGGGATCTTGATTTCGGCCGGGGTGAATTTGTGATCCTTGATGGTGATGGTGAATTCCTGCGCGCGCGCGTTAACTGGCGCAAAGCTCAGAAGGGTCGCGGCGATGCCGCAAAGGATCAAAAGGCTACGCATGTGGCTCCCTCACTAGAGATCGATCCTCACAAAAGCATTAAACGCGGTTAGTGCAAGTCCTTATTTTTACTCTCGAATTGTTCCAATGTAGCTTTTTGGGCTAAGTATTTGCGGGCTCGTGACAGCCCCAAATGGCCCGGGTTGGCAGTACGCTGCCAAGCGGGCATTCTTCGGCCAACTGCCGCCCGCCAACCCATATTCCATCCGCCGTCCCAGGAGATTGTGATGCAATTTGTTGAAGCCCATGGCTGCAAGATTCCCCAGATCGGTCTCGGCACCATGACCTTGAAGGAGGATGTCTGCGTCCAGGCCGTGAAGACCGCATTGCAGGTCGGCTACACCCATCTCGATACAGCGGCTTTCTACGGCAATGAGAAGGAAGTCGGCGAAGGCCTGCGCGCCTCCGGAGTTAAACGCGAGAGCGTGTTCATCTGCACCAAGGTGCGGGAGAACAATCTGATGCCGGAAAACTTCAACAAGTCGCTCGATCAGAGTCTCGCCAATTTGCAATTGCCCTATGTCGATCTGTTGCTGATCCATTGGAACAACAAAGATATTCCATTCTCGACCAGCGTCGCCGCGCTCTGCCAGGCCAAGAAGGACGGTAGGGCCAAGCATGTAGGCGTCGCCAATTTCACCACCAAAATGCTTGACGAGGCCTGGGCGGTGACAAGCGAACCGCTGGTTTGCAATCAGATCGAAGTGCATCCCTTCATCAATCAGGACAAGGTATTGGCGGCGAGCAAGAAGCGCGGCATGGCGGTCGTTGCCTATGTTCCGATCGCGCGTGGCAAAGTGCCGGGCGCCGACGCGCTGGAACGCATCGGCAAGGCGCACCGCAAGAGCGCGGCGCAGGTGTCACTGCGCTATTTGGTGCAGCTAGATTGCGTGCCGATCCCGCGCACAGCGACCCTCGCGCATCTGCAGGAGAACCTCGACGTGTTTGATTTCAAGCTGTCCGATGCCGAGATGGCGGAGCTCAAGAAGCTCAACGCCACCAATATGCGCGTGGTCAATCCGCCGCACGCCCCGGTATGGGATACGCCTTGATCCGCACAGCGGCGATCCTAACTTTGCTCGGCTTGCTCGCCGCACCGGCGTTCGCGCAAACCGACAAACCGAGCGTCCGCGATTCCGCAAAGATTCAAGACTGCATCAAGACCAGGACCGGTCACCATTGGAATTGGGAAAATTGCCTCGGCGTCGTGTCGAATTTCTGCGCTAAGGACGAGGGTTCGATGACGTCCCGGCAGGTAATGGACTGCATCAAGCGGGAGCAATTGGTGTGGGATGACATCCTCAACGAAACGTTTCGGCGTTTGCGGGAAAAGCTCAATGACGCGCAGCAGACCAAGTTGCGCGAAATGCAGCGTGCCTGGATCATGTCACGCGACAAGAGCTGTGACTTTCTCATGGACTATTTCGACGGCACGATGGCAAACCCGATGATTGCCGAGTGTGTAACTCGGGAGACGGGCCGACGAGCGCTTTATCTGCTGGGCTTCCTCAACGATGCAGAGGGCAAATAATGCAAACAGCCGAGGCCAGGGGATTCAAGATCCCGATCATCGGCCTCGGGACCTGGGCGCTGCGCGGACGCGACTGCGCGCGGCTGGTCGAGCAGGCGATCCGCATCGGCTATCGCCATATCGATACCGCGCAGATGTATGACAATGAGGCCGAGGTGGGCGAGGGCGTGCGCGCCTCGGGCTTGCGCGCCGAAGTGATGGTCACCACCAAGGTGCAGCCGCAGCGCCTCGCGCCGCACGACCTAGAACGCTCGGTCAAGGAAAGCCTGGCGAGGTTGCGGTTCGATGCCATCGATCTGCTGCTGATCCATTGGCCGAACCCGCGGGTGCCATTATCGGAAACACTGGGCGCCATGGCCAAGTTGAAGCGCGAGGGCTTTGTCAAACAGATCGGCGTTTCGAACTTCACGGTGGCTCTCCTGGCGGAGGCCAACAAGCTGTCGGATGAATTGGTCTGCAATCAGGTCGAGTGCCATCTGTTTCTCGATCAGGACAAGGTGATCGCGGCCTGCCGGAAGGCCGGTATGGCCGTGGTGGCCTATAGCCCGATCGCGCGCGGCGGCGCCAAGAGCAATGCGGTGCTTGAACGCATCGGCAAGGCGCATGGCAAGACTGCATCACAAGCGTGCCTGCGCTGGCTCACGCAGCAAGGCATCGTCGTGATCCCACGCACCAGCAAGATCGAGCGGTTGCAGGAGAACCGCGATATTCTCGATTTCGACTTGTCGGACGCCGAGATGAAGGAGATTGCCGGCCTCGCGCGCGGCGATGGCCGCATCGTCGATTGGTCATGGTCGCCCCAATGGGACTGAGGCTGACCCGCAGTGAGTGAAACAAGTGCCGATCACGCCCTCGTTCTGTTTTCCGGCGGGCAAGACTCCACTGTATGCCTTGCTTGGGCACTGGAACGCTTCACGCGCGTGGAGACCATCGGCTTCGATTATGGTCAGCGTCACGCTGTCGAGCTGAGCGTGCGGCCGAAATTGCGCGAGGGTCTGGCGGCATTGCAGCCGGCTTGGAAGGCGCGGCTTGGCGACGACCACATCGTCAAGCTCGACGCGCTTGCCGCCATGTCCGACACCGCGCTTACGCGCGAAACTGCGATCGAAATCGCTGCGAACGGATTGCCGAGTACCTTTGTGCCTGGACGAAATCTGATCTTTCTGTGTTTTGCCGGAGCGCTCGCCTATCGCCGTGGCTTGAGCCAGATCGTGGCGGGGGTGTGCGAGACCGATTATTCCGGCTATCCCGATTGCCGTAACGACACCATGCAAGCCATGCAGGCCGCGCTCAATCTGGGCCTCGGCAAGACCCTCACCATCCATACGCCACTGATGTGGATCGACAAGGCTGCCACCTTTGCTCTGGCCGCAACCCTCGGCGGGGAAGATTTGCTCCATCTCGTTGTCGAGGACACCCATAGCTGTTATTTGGGCGACCGCACCCATCGGCACGATTGGGGCTATGGCTGCGGGGATTGCCCAGCGTGCAAATTGCGGGCTAAGGGTTTCGAGGCGTTCAAGAACAAGAAGTCCAAGAATAAGTGAGAGACGTGACAATGCTCGGTAATGAAAAGCGTAAGAATATCGAAGGCGCAATATTCCTCGTCCT
>JAYTFS010000018.1:0-3480 GCA_043734185.1 Pseudolabrys sp.
GATCAACATCGAGGACGACGGTTCGGTGAAGGTCGCCTCCGCCGACGGCGAGTCGATCAAGGCGGCGATCAAGTGGATCAAGTCGATCGCCTCCGATCCTGAGCCCGGCACTATCTATGACGGCACCGTGGTCAAGGTCATGGACTTCGGCGCCTTCGTGAACTTCTTCGGCGCCAAGGACGGCCTCGTGCACATCAGCCAGTTGGCCGCCAGCCGCGTCAACAAGGTCACCGACGTCGTCAAGGAAGGCGACAAGGTGAAGGTCAAGCTCTTAGGGATGGACGAGCGCGGCAAAGTCCGCCTTTCCATGAAGGCGGTCGATCAGGCCACCGGCGAGGACCTCGAAGCCAAACAAGGCGGCGGTGCTCCAGCGCAGGCTGTGGGCGGCGCGGCGGAGTAATCTTACGCTTCCAACGAAATCGGAAAGGGCGGCCTTCCGGGCCGCCCTTTTTATTTTCAGTCGAGGAAGACGATCTAACGCCGCCGTTTTCTGCTTACCGGCATTTCGTCCTGCAGCCAGCGTGCAATGAAACCGCCAGCCATCCCGCCGACAATCGGCGCTACCCAGAACAGCCAGAGTGTATTCCAGGCCTCTGGCCCGCCGAAAATCGCGGTGGCGGTGGAACGCGCCGGATTAAACGACGCATTCGAGACCGGTATCGCAATCAAATGAAAGACCGTGAGCGCGAGACCGATGGCGATCGGTGCGAAGCCGGGCGGCGCGCGACGCGAGGTGGTGCTGCTGATGACGATCACCAGCATCGCCGTCAGGACGGCTTCGGTCAGCATGACGGAGGCCAGCGAGAAACCATTGGCGCCGCCGTAGATATTTGAAATCGCCGTGAAGCTGTTCCACTTTCCGGCGGGCGCGCCCATCAGCACGACATAGAAGACGCAGGCAGCGGCCGCGCCGCCGAGCACCTGCGCCACGACGTAAGGGATGGCTTTCTGTTCCGGAAAACGGCCCGAGGCCGCCAGCCCGAATGTCACCGCCGGATTGAAATGCCCGCCCGAGATGTGGCCGACAGCAAAGGCCATCGCAAGCACCGAAAGGCCGACCGCAAAAGCAATCACGATCAGTCCCGCCGATGGCGCGGAAAACAGCCCCGCGCCACACACCGCGGATACCAGCATGAATGTGCCGAGAAACTCGGCGCCCAGTTCTTTTGTCATTGCCCCATTCCCTATCAGGCGAGCGCAGTCTGGCTCGCGATTCGTCGGTGCATGGTTCTACAAGCGCATGAAAAGGGCAACCGGTTTGGGTGCTACTTCCCGCCGTCCGTATCGACCGTACCGGCATCGGCCTTGAGCGCGTCCGGTTGCGGCATGGCGATGACGTTGTAGCCGCAATCGACGAAATGCACTTCGCCGGTCACACCGGTCGACAGATCGGAGAGCAAATAAAGTCCCGCGCCGCCGAGTTCTTCCAGCGTCACACCGCGGCCAAGCGGGGAATATTTCTGCTGGAAGGCAAACATATAGCGCGCCTCGGTAATGCCGGCGCCGGCCAGGGTACGAATGGGCCCAGCCGAGATCGCATTGACGCGGATTTTCTTCGGCCCGTAATCCACCGCCAGATAGCGCACGGAAGCCTCCAGACCGGCTTTCGCCACGCCCATGACGTTGTAATTCGGCATCGCGCGCTCGCCGCCATTATAGGTCAGCGTGATCATCGAGCCGCCATTCGGCATCAGCGCGGCGGCGCGCTTGGCGGCTTCGGTGAAGGCGTAGCAGGAGATTACCATCGTGCGGATAAAGTTCTCGCGCGTGGAATCGGCATAATGGCCCTTGAGTTCGCTCTTGTCGGAAAAAGCGACCGCGTGCACGAGGAAATCCATCGTGCCCCATTGCTTCTTGATCTCGGCAAATACGGCATCGACCGAGGCGATGTCCTCGACATCGCAGGGCATCACCATCGAGGAGCCGATCGATTCCGCCAGCGGCTTCACGCGCTTTAGCAGCGCGTCGCCCTGATAGGTGAAAGCGAGCTTGGCGCCGTGATCGCTCAGCGTCTTGGCGATGCCCCAGGCGATAGAGTGGTCGTTGGCGACGCCCATCACCAGGCCGCGTTTTCCGTTCATCAATCCCGGCATAGTTCGGCTTCCAAATTCGTTCGTGAAATTCGATCAGGCGTCGACGTGCTTGAAAACCAGCGACGCATTGGTGCCGCCGAAGCCGAACGAGTTCGACAGCACGGCGCCCAGTTTCGCGTTGTCCTTGCGCTCGCGCAAAATCGGCATGTCGGAAAAAGCCGGGTCGAGATTCACGATATTCGCGCTCTCGCACATGAAGCCGTTGTTCATCATCAGCAGCGAGTAGATCGCCTCCTGCGCGCCGGCCGCACCAAGCGAGTGGCCGGTGAGCGACTTGGTCGCTGACAGCGGCGGGCACTTGTCGCCGAAGACGGTGCGGATCGCTTCGATTTCCTTGAGATCGCCGACTGGCGTCGCGGTGGCGTGCGGATTGATGTAGTCGACCGGTACCTTCACGGTTTCCAGCGCCAGTTTCATGCAACGGATTGCGCCTTCGCCTGAAGGGGCCACCATGTCATGGCCGTCCGAGGTCGCGCCGTAGCCGGCAAGCTCGGCATAAATCTTGGCGCCGCGCGCCTTGGCATGCTCAAGCTCTTCAAGCACCAGCACGCCGGCGCCACCGGCGATGACAAAGCCATCGCGGCTGACGTCATAAGCGCGCGAAGCCGTCGCCGGCGTGTCGTTATATTTGGACGACATCGCGCCCATGGCGTCGAACAAACTCGACATGGTCCAGTGCAGTTCTTCGGAGCCACCGGCGAACACCATGTCCTGCTTGCCCCACTGGATCAGCTCGGTAGCGTTGCCGATGCAGTGATTGGACGTCGCGCAGGCCGACGAGATTGAATAATTTGTGCCCTTAATCTTGAACCAGGTTGCGAGCGTCGCCGACGCGGTGGACGACATCGCCTTCGGCACCGCGAACGGACCGATCCGCTTGGGTGAGCCTTTTTCGCGCGTGATGTCGGCGGCTTCGACAATCGTGCTGGTTGAGGGACCGCCCGATCCCATGACGATGCCGGTGCGGGGATTGGAAATGTCTTTTTCCTCAACGCCGGAGTCGCGGATCGCCTGTTCCATGGCGACGTGATTCCACGCCGAGCCTTTCGCAAGAAAGCGCAGCGCGCGGCGGTCAACCGATCCGGCCGGATCGAGGGTCGGCATGCCTTGCACCTGACAGCGGAAGCCACGGCTGACAAAATCCTCGGCGCGCGTGATGCCAGATTTGGCCTCGCGCAAGCTCGCCAGGACTTCCTGCGTATTGTTGCCGATGGATGAGACGATGCCCATTCCGGTGACGACGACTCGTCTCATGGCCGAATATCCTCACCTAACCGCGAATTATTGTGATGGGCCACATTTGGGCGGCCCCAGACAACCATGCAAGAGCGCCGATAGACCTATCAGACGGTGACCGGCTGCAAAGCTTCTTCCTGCTTGAACAGGC
>JAYTFS010000019.1:0-3292 GCA_043734185.1 Pseudolabrys sp.
GGCGAGCAGCATCGCCGCGATTGCGCCGCGTACCACACTCGACCAGCCAGCATATGTTGAGAAAGCCATGACGACCCGCCAATAGGTTCCAGTCAGTTCCTGTGGCGTGTTTGTCGCTCGAAGGGGCTGGTGGCGCTGTGATGTCGGTCACACAAGGCGTTTTACCGCCGCGGGCGCGCCGCCGGCTGGCTCGCCCAGCAGCCGCGAGCCAGGCATCCAGGTCCTTGGTAGCGGCACCCAGGAAAGGCGGCGAATTGAGCCGACTTGTCCGCCGCAGCTCGCAGAGCGAAGGCGGAAGGCTCACCCCGCCTTACGCGTTCTGGCAGAGCGGACAACCGTCAGTGCACTGCTGCATCACCGCTTTCCTTCGATAGCGATCTCAACGAGATAGGGACGATTTCCCGCTATGGCTTGTTGCAGGATCGCGGCAATATCGCCGGCATTTTCGACCCTTGTGCCTTCGACGCCCATGCCGGCCGCCAGATGCACGAAATCAAGGTCCGGTCCCGTCAGGTCCATCTGCTGATAGGGATGCTGAGTCCCCGCCTCGAAGTTTTGACGCCAGACGTCCACATTGTGCTTGAGGATGCGATACTGCCGGTTTGAAAGAATGACGAACACGATCGCGAGCTTGTGGTGAGCCGCGGTCCATAACGCCTGAATGCTGTACATGGCCGAGCCATCGCCGGAGACGGCGACCACCGGGCGGTCCGGCATGGCGACCTTCACCCCGATCGCACCGGAAAATCCCTGTCCGATGCCGCCGCCGCGGCCGCCAAAATAGTCGCCGAAACCGCGATAGTCGAAAGACCGCGCCAGGTCGAGACTGGCGGTGATGCTTTCATCGACGATGACGACATCGTCGGGCAGGCCACGCCGGAGTTCGGCCGTCACCCGCGCCATCGAGCTCGGCTCGCGGTTCCAGGCTTTCTCCAGCCGCGCCCGGTGTGCCTCCCGATCGCGCGCGTTCAACTCGGCCAGCGCCTGGTTGCGGCGTTGCGCGGCCAGCTTGAATTCGGCGCTTTGCCGCGCGCTCACGATTTTCGCCAGCGATGCGATGCCCGCCGCGATGTCGCCGACAACGCCGGCGTCGAGACGATGATTGAACGCCAGGCGCTCGGCCGATTCCTCGATCTGCACGACAACGGCGCCATCCGGAAAATGGCTGCCTTCCGCATACCAGATGTCCTCAAAGAACGGACCCCCCAGCAGCAAGACGAGATCGGCATCCGCCAGGATTTTGCGGACCTGCGCGGCATCGGCCGGGAGCGATTGGCGATAGTTCGGATGGCTGGTCGGAAACGGGGCGTGGCCGCGCAACCCTTCGAACCACACCGGTGCGCCGATCGCCTCCGTCAGTGCGACGAGCGCTTGCGTGGCACCTGATCGAGCCACGTCATCGCCGGCGACGATCGCGGGCCGTTGCGATTTCAGGAGAAGCGAGGCGATTGCCTCGAGGCCTGCAGGGTCAGGCTGTGCCGAACGCCACAATTTATCGGGACCGATGGCGTCGACCGAGGTTTCCTGCTCCAGCACGTTGATCGGAAGCGAGACGAAGACCGGTCCCTGGGGTGCATCGGTCGCGACCTTGAAAGCGCGCCGCAACACGGGAGCGAGCTCGTCCGCACGTTCCACCTGCACGCTCCATTTGGTGACGGGTGCGGCCATGGCGATGAGATCATGGCCCAGCACCGGGTTGGTCAGCCGCATGCGCGTATCCTGCTGGCCGGTAGTCACGACGAGCGGCGAATTGGCCTTGAGCGCGCCATAGATCGCGCCGATGCCGTTGCCGAGCCCCGGAGCGACATGGAGGTTGGCAACAGCCGGGCGGCCGGTGGCCTGCGCATAAAAACTCGCCGCGCCGACCGCCACGCCCTCATGCAGCGTCATGACATATTGGATCTGCGGATAGGTCACCAGACTGTCCAGCAACGGCGTTTCTGTCGTCCCGGGATTGCCGAAGATGTGGCTCACGCCGTTCGACACCAGCGATTCCATCAGCACACGCCGTCCACGCATTCCTTGCTCCCAGGCTCGTTTCTTTGGGACTATAACACGCGGGCACGGGCCACGCATCAGCTTCGACTGGAAGGGGCTGACAGCAATACGTAGGGCGTGTTAGCGAAGCGTAACCCGCCATTGTCGTATCGGCAAAGCTGGTGGATTACGCTGCGCTAATCCACCCTACAAACCAGCTCACGAGCCGCCGCGCAGCAATTCGCTGATGACGTTGAACTGGTTGTCGCGAAACTCGACCATGTAACCGTCCTTGATCGGACGGTAGTCCTTCGGCGAGGTGTTGAGCTTGACGCCCGGCATCAGCAGCGGCAGTTGCACATCCTTGAGGTTGGCGGCCTGCGCCATGATGTTCTCGCGGCTCAGATCGTTCTTGCATTGCTCCAGCACCACGACCAGCGCCTGGGCCACCATGTAGCCATAGCCGGCGGCGAAATTGGCGGGATCGACATTCGGTACGCGCGCCTTCATGAAATCGCGGTAGGCGACCATGTCGGGGTCCTTGGAGTCGGCCGTGTAGGGCTTGAGCGAACCGACCGACATGATGCCGCTGGCGGCCTCGAGGCCGGCCGGCACCATCACGGTTTCCTTGTTGGCGCAGCCCGAGGAGATGAAGCGCATCGGCCGCCAGCCGGTCTCGTGCGCCTTGCGGATCGCCTGCGCGCAGGCGCGCGGCGTGACGCTGTAGATCAGGAAGACGTCGGCCTTGGTGTTGGCGAGCGTGAGGATTTGTGAATCCACGGTGGGATCGGCGACCTCGAAACTCGTCGCCATCGCGATCGCCTTGTCGGCGTCGGCCCCGAGCGCCTCTTTCACGCCGCGCAAATAGTCTTTTCCGGCATCGTCGTTCTGGTACAGGATCGCAAAGCGCGCGTTTGGATTCTTGGCGCGCGCGAAGCGCACTTCGATGCCGGCTTCCTCGACATAATTCGGCGCCCACGGCAGCGCCATCAGCCAGGGCTGGTTGACCGGATCGTTCCACTTTGATGCGGATGAGATCAGGAACAGATGCGGCACCTTGGCGCCGTTGAGATATTTCGCAGTCGCCGAGCTCGGCGCGGTGCCCATGGTACCGAACATGAAGGCGACGTTGTCATTCTCAACCAGGCGCCGCGTCGCTTCGACTGTCTTCGGCGGCGAGAAACCATCGTCGAGCGAGATCATGTTGAGCTTGCGCCCGTTGACGCCGCCCTTCTCGTTGACCAGGTCGAAATAGCCGGCAAACGCCTTGCCGGTGACGCTAAGCGCCGATGCCGGGCCGCTGTACGGCATGATG
>JAYTFS010000020.1:0-3003 GCA_043734185.1 Pseudolabrys sp.
CCGGCTAGCGGTCAGCGGCGGACCCCAGCCCTTCATATTGTTGTTGTAGAAATGGTCGCGCATCTCCGGACGCGAGCCGCTGGGCTGCGCCAGCACGGCGGCGACGATTCGGTTAGGCGCGCGCTTCAACAGGTTCCAGATGAACGGGCCGCCGATGCAGAAGCCCAACACCAGGAACTTGTCGATGCCGAGGTGGTCCATCAGCCCGAGGTGGTCATCGGTGTAGGCGTCCCATGGCCGGTCGATTTCCAGCGGTCCGGTGGACTGGCCGCCGTTGGCGTTGCGCAGGTCCGCCGCGATGCAACGGTACTCGGCCTTGAACTCCTCCATCGGGTTGAACGGCGTGATGCTGCCTTTGAGGCCCGCGATCGTCGAGTTCAATCCGCCTCCGGCGATGACCAGCAGCGGAAAGCCCGCGCCGGTTTCCTCATAGCAGATGCGGACGGGACCTTTTTCGTAGAACGGCATGGCAGCTCCTTGCTGGGCAAATGCGTGCGGCGCGACCGCCATCGCAGTGGCGGCGGCGCCGGTTGTCAGAATGTTGCGTCTGATCGAGTCCATGATACCCCCTTGAGGTCTTCAGGCACGAACCGCGACGCGCCTTTTTAGCACAGACCGCTTTGATGCCGATAAGCCAAATGGCTTCTTCTGATGCCTTTTCTGGCACCTTTCGCATAGGCCAGCGCGGCCCTTCATTTCTTGCCAGCCGGCTGGTTTTAGAGGAAAGTTGAGCCGACAATAAAACCACGGAGGACGAGCCGATGGAAATTGTCCCGCTGGGTCCAAGCTTCGCCGCCGAGCTGCGCGGTGTGACTCTTGCGGAGATCGTAGCGGACGATGCCGCATACGCTGCGGCGCGCGCGGCCTTCGAGGAACATTCAGTTCTGGTTTTTCGCGGCCAAGAGGTATCCGACGAGGTCCAACTTGCCTTCTCCCGTCACTTCGGTCCGCCCGAAGTGACCAAGGTCGGTTCGCTGGGCACCGGCACTCATTTTGTGGTCCTCAGCACCATCGGCGAGGACGGCAAGGTCGTGCCGGCGGATCACCGGCTGGCGTTGCGTAACAAAGCAAATCAGCTTTGGCATACGGACAGCTCGTTCAAATCCGTGCCGGCGCTTACTTCCGTGCTTTCGGCGCGCATCATTCCGGCGCGCGGCGGCGAAACCGAATTCGTTTCGACCCGTCTTGCCTTCGAGCGGCTTCCGCTGGCGCTGCGCAACAAACTCGAGAATTCCTTTGCCTGGCACGACTACGCTCACTCGCGCGGCCAGATCGCGCCCGGTCTCGCGAGCCCCGAGGAGCGTGCGGCGCTGCCGCCGCAATGCTGGCGCATGACGTGGAAGAATCCGGCAAATGGCCGCAGCGCAATCTATCTGGCCTCGCACGCCTATGCGGTCGACGGCATGGAGCCAGCGGCGGGCAAACAGCTGATCGACGAGTTGATCGACGCTGCCACCGCGCCGGGCACGAGCTACGTGCACAGCTGGCGAAGCGGCGACGTCGTCATGTGGGATAACCGCGCGACCATGCATCGCGGACGACCGTGGCCCGCGCACGAGGCGCGTCTCATGGTGCGAACGACGATCTCGGCAACCGCGGTGGACGGGCTTGAGACGATGCGCCCGCCGTCGCAGCAGGCGGCGGAATAACGGCGACACAGATGTCCTGACATTATCTGCCGGGCAGGTCGCGCCGCACAATCCGATAAGGCTTATGATGCCAGACGTCAGAAGCGAAAATCCGGTCAACCTGATCCGCTGGCACTATCTCTGGTATGTCGCTGCGGCGCTCGCGATCATGGTTGCGGCGATATCGATCCGGAGCTTTTGGCTGCTGAACTTCGTCCATGTGTTCTCCAGTCTGCTGTGGACCGGGATTGACCTCTTTATGGGGTTTGTTCTCGGCCCGATCCTGCGGCGCCTCGATATTTCCATCCGCCGCGAGGTCATGCGGCAACTCACGCCCCGCACCTTGTTTCTCATGCCAACCGTTTCCATTGTCGCCGGCACGACCGGCTGGTTTCTCGCGGTGCAACTTGGTTATACGGCGCTCGGCTGGCCGGACTACGGTTGGGTCGCCGCAGCCCTGCTGCTCGTCACGCTGATGACGTTATTGGGCTTGGGCTTTCTAACGCCGGTGAACGTGTTCGTTTGCCTTGAGCTGCAAAAGGCCAACCCGGACCTCACCAAGATCGGTGCCTGGATGCGATGGTATTTCTATGCTGTCGCAACTCAAGGCATGATGCAGATTGCAATTATTGTCGTGATGACGCGGTTTCGTACCGGTGTTTAACCTGCTCATCGGGAACGAATCATCGCCCCAACGGAAATGCTGCCATCGAAAGCGACGAACTTGGCTTTTCGTTCCATTCCGCCCGGTCCAGACTGGTCTGTCCTGTGGCAATGACAGCGGCCTGGGAGACGGCTTGAAGTCGTGAGGGGTCCAAGATGAGGGGTCCAAGATGAGGGGTCCATGAGCGGACGGTTGAATGGCAAGGTGGCGCTGGTCACGGCCGCGGGGCAGGGCATCGGCCGCGCCATTGCGACGGCCTTCATTGATGAAGGCGCCACCGTCATCGCGACTGATGTCGACGACAGCAAGCTCAAGGGGCTCAAGGCCAAGCAACGCCTCGCTCTCGACGTGCTCTCGGCCGAGGCTATCAACGCGCTCGCCAGTTCAGTCGCCAAGGAGTTCGGCGGGCTGAATGTGCTCGTCAATGTTGCGGGCTATGTTCACCACGGCAGCGTGCTTGACTCGACGGAACAGGACATCGACTTTTCGTTCGACCTCAACGTGAAGTCGATGCATCGAACGATGAAGGCTTTCATCCCGGCGATGCTCAAGATGGGCGGCGGCTCGATCATCAATATGTCGTCGGCGGCGTCTTCGATCCGGGGCGTGCCCAACCGCTACGTCTACAGCCTCACCAAGGCCGCCGTGATTGGGCTGACCAAAGCGACCGCGATGGATTTCATCAAGCAGGGCGTGCGCGTCAATGCGATC
>JAYTFS010000021.1:0-25207 GCA_043734185.1 Pseudolabrys sp.
GGAAAAATGACGTCGACATGATGTCGAACTGCCAGCCGAGCTTGCGCGCGATCGCCAGCGCATTGGGCACGTTCGGCGTTTCCATGAAACCGAACCGCAACACCACTTTCGAGAAAGTCTGACCCACCGGCTCGATGCGCACGCGATCGGCCGTGTTTACGCGCGGGGTGTCGGCGGTCTCGATGGTGAGGATGACGTTCTTCTCGTGCAGCACCTTGTAGTGCTTGAGGCTGTGCATCAGCGCGGTCGGCGCGCTGGCCGGATCGCTGGTGAGAAACACCGCCGTGCCCGGCACGCGGGTGGGCGGATTCTTTTCCAGACTCTTCACCAGGAATTCGAGCGGCGTTTCCTGGCGGCGGGTTTTTTCAAACAGCAACCGACTGCCGCGCCGCCATGTGTACATGATCATCATTACCAAGGCGCCGAGCGCCAGCGGCATCCAGCCACCTTCGACGACCTTGAGCATGTTTGCGGTGAGAAACGTCAGATCGATGAACAGGAATGGCAGCATTAACGCCAGAGTCGCAAACAGCGGCCAACCCCAGACCCGACGGATCACGATGATTGCCATCATGGCGGTAACCACCATCGTGCCGGTGACAGCTATGCCGTAGGCGGAGGCCAATGCGCTCGATGAGCGAAACAGCGCCACCAGCAGCAATACGCCGATCAGCAGCAGCGTGTTGACTCGCGGCATGTAAATCTGCCCGAACAACGATTCCGACGTATGGCGGATTTCCAGCCGCGGCAGCAATCCGAGTTGGATCGCTTGTTGCGTGAGCGAATAGGCGCCGGTGATCACGGCCTGGCTGGCAATCACGGTGGCTGCGGTCGCGAGCAGCACCATCGGCAGCAGCGCCCAGTCTGGGTAGAGCAGGAAGAATGGATTCTCGATCGTTTTCGGATCGGCCAGCACCAAGGCGCCCTGGCCGAGATAATTGAGAATGAGCGCGGGCAGCACCACAACCAGCCAGGCGAAGCGAATCGGGCCACGGCCGAAATGCCCGAGATCGGCGTAGAGCGCCTCGGATCCCGTCACCACCAGAAAGACGGCGCCCAAGGTGTAGAATCCGATAAGGCCGTGGTTGAACAGAAAATGCACGCCGTAATACGGATTGAACGCAAACAGCACATTCAGATTTTGCCCGACGTGCCAAATGCCCGCGATGGCAATCGCAGCAAACCACACCAGCGTCAAGGGACCGAAAAACGCGGCGACTTTTGCTGTGCCGCGCGATTGCACCGTGAACAATACAACTAGAATGACGACGGTGATTGGCACGACGTAGGCGTCGAAAGCCGGCGTTACAATTTTCAAACCTTCGACGGCCGAAAGCACCGACAGCGCCGGCGTAATGATCGCGTCGCCGTAAAACAGCGCGCCGCTGATAATGCCGAGCAGAATAACGATCCCGGTGCTGCGGCCGAGCGCGCGCGACGCCAGCGCCATCAAGGCGAGCGTGCCGCCTTCGCCATTATTGTCGGCGCGCAACAGGATCAGGACATATTTCGCGGTCACCACGACGAACAGCGCCCAGATGATCAGCGAGAGGATGCCAAGCACCACTGGCTCGCTCGCAGGATTGCCGGGGCCAACCGCCGCCAGCACCGATTCACGCAGCGCGTAGAGCGGGCTGGTACCGATGTCGCCGTAGACGACGCCGATGCTGCCGATGGTGAGCGCCCAGAAACCCACTTTGGCCGAAGCCTCGCTGCCACCATTGGCCGCGATCGAGCCGCCGGGAACGGCGGCAATGCTCTTTGACATGGGAGGTCGCCTGGATTGTTGCAATGCAAAAATTGATAGGACGCGGCTTATAGCGCCGCCACTTTGGCGTCAGGAGTGGCTTTTGCGCAAAGCGGACAATCGAGCCATGCAAAAAATGCAGGCCGTAGGCAGCGCTTTTTATCGAAATATCAGATGGTTATCTGGCAAGTCCGGTGGAGCTTGCGTTTTGCGCAAGCCAGTTAAACGGTGACTTGGGTCCCGACCTCCACCACCCGCCCTGTTGGGATCTGAAAAAAGTCAGTGGCGTCGCTGGCCGAGCGCGCCAGCCAGATGAAGAGATGATCCTGCCAGGACGGCATGCCGGACTTCGCCGACGGCTTGAGCGCGCGCCGCGACAGGAAGAACGACGTCGACATGATGTCGAAATGCCAGCCGTGCTTGCGCGCAATCGCCAGCGCTTTCGGCACGTTCGGCTGTTCCATGTAACCGAACTTCAGCGCCACGCGCGCAAAATGCTCCGACAGCGGCTTGATCTGCACCCGGTCATCCTCAGGCACGCGCGGCGTGTCAGCCGTGATGATGGTGAGGATGACGTTGTGTTCGTGCAGCACCTTGTTGTGCTTGAGATTGTGCAGCATCGCGGTCGGCGCGAAATCCGGATCGCTGGTGAGAAACACCGCCGTACCAGGCACGATATGCGGCGGCTTCTTTTCCAGATTGCGAAACAACGTATCGAGCGGAACTTCGGTCCGCCGCGTTTTGCTGGCGAGAATTCCGGTGCCGCGCCGCCAGGTCAGGATCAGCAACACCATGGCCGCGCCGAACAAGATCGGTGCCCATGCGCCCTCGAACAATTTCATGAAGTTGGCGGAGAAGAATGTCACGTCGACAATGACGAGCGGCAGCATAATGGCCAGCGACTTCCAGATCGACCAATGCCAAAGTTTCCAGATCACAAAAAAGGCCAGCAGCCCGTCAACGACCATGGTGGTGGCAACTGCGATGCCATAGGCGGAGGCAAGCGCGCTCGACGTGCGGAACAGGCCGACCAGCAGCAGCACGCCGACCAGCAAGGCAATCGTCACGCGTGGAATATAAATCTGGCCGACATGCGAGGCTGACGTATGCAGAATGGTGAGCCGCGGCAGCAGGCCCAGCCGGATCGCCTGGTGCACGAGTGAATAGGCTCCGGTGATCACCGCCTGACTCGCTATTACCGTTGCCGCCGTCGCCAGCACGACCATCGGCAGCAAGAAGCCGTCTGGCACCAGCCGGTAGAAGGGATTCTCGATCGCACCTGGATCGGCCAGCACTTTCGCACCCTGCCCGAAGTAGTTGATCAAGAGTGCGGGCAGCACCAGGCTGAGCCACGCCGCCTGAATCGGCTTGCGACCGAAGTGACCGAGATCGGCATAGAGCGCCTCGCCGCCGGTGACGACTAGAAATACCGCGCCCAGCGTGACCAGCCCGATATGGCCGTGATTGTAAACGAACGCGATCCCATAAAGCGGGTTGAGCGCATACAACACATGCGGATCGTCAAGAATATGCAGCGCGCCTGCGATCGCAATAGCCACGAACCAGACCACCATGATCGGCCCAAACAAGGCCGCCACTTTGGCGGTGCCGCGGCTTTGCGCGGCGAACAGCCCGATCAGAATGAATACCGTGAGCGGCGCTACATAGTCGCCGAACGCCGGGCTGGCGAGCTTCAGCCCTTCGACCGCCGAAAGCACCGAGATCGCCGGTGTGATTACGGAATCGCCGAGAAACATCGAGGCGCCAATAATGCCGAGTACATAAATAAATGACGTTCGTTTGCCGATCGCGCGGGTTGCCAGCGCGGTCAGCGAGAGCGTGCCGCCCTCCCCGTTATTGTCGGCGCGCAAAAGCAGCAGGACGTATTTCAGCGTCACCGTGACAATCAGCGCCCAAACGATGAGGGAGAGCACGCCGAGCACGATGTCCCGCGTGACGCCTTGTGCGTTACTGGCGGCCATGACCGCTTCACGAAAGGCATAGAGCGGGCTGGTGCCGATGTCGCCATAGACGACGCCGACACTGCCGAGAGCCAAAGCAACAAAATTCGAAGGACTTTCTTGGCTAATGCCCACCTGGTGGGCTCGTGCGGCGGCCGTATCGTTCACGCCATTGCTCATTTTGAAATGATTTCGGATCCGCAGGAGGCGGGCTTATAACATCGCTACAGTCACGAGAATACCGGACTTTTACCCAGTTCTACGGACCGACTAACCCCACACAACGCGTACGACGGCCCGAAACGCGGATCCCGGCACGACACCCTGACGGTAGACGGGTGCTGTTAAGGAGCGGTAAGGCTAACCATTGGTGAAAGAAAAACGTCTCGGATCTGGCCGCCTTACCGTGACCAACCGGACAAAAGCTGCGAAAATCGCCACAAATGGGCATGCAACGCCCCAGGGTCCGGTCCCGGACCCCGTAAAAACCGGAGAATAGCGACCCATGCGTGATATCGGGCACTTCATTGGCGGCAAGACGGTCAAGGGCGCCTCCGGGCGGCAAGGCGACGTCTTCAACCCCAACACCGGCGAAGTGCAGGCCAAGGTCGGGTTGGCGAGCAAAGCCGAGGTCGCCCAGGCCATCGCCAATGCTGAGGCCGCCTTCCCGGCCTGGGCCGCCACCAATCCGCAGCGCCGCGCCCGCGTGATGTTCAAGTTTCTGGAGCTGGTGGCGAAGGAATACGACGACCTCGCCCGGTTGCTGTCGTCGGAACACGGCAAGACGTTCCCCGACTCCAAAGGCGACATTCAGCGCGGCCTTGAGGTCGTCGAGTTTGCCTGCGGCATCCCGCATTTGCTGAAAGGCGAATACACAGAGAGCGCCGGCCCCGGCACCGATCTCTATTCCGTGCGGCAACCACTTGGTGTCGTCGCCGGGATTACGCCTTTCAATTTCCCCGCCATGATCCCGTTGTGGAAGGCGGCTCCCGCAATCGCCTGCGGCAATGCCTTCATCCTCAAGCCATCGGAACGCGATCCGTCAGTGCCGATGCGTATCGCTGAACTGTTTATCGAAGCGGGATTGCCGCCGGGCATTCTCAATGTCGTCAACGGCGACAAGGAAGCCGTCGATACGCTGCTCACCGATGGCCGCGTGAAAGCCGTCGGCTTTGTCGGCTCGTCCGATATCGCGCAATACATTTATTCGACCGGCACCGCGCACGGCAAGCGCGTGCAATGTTTCGGCGGCGCCAAGAACCACATGATCGTGATGCCGGATGCCGACATGGATCATGCGGTCGACGCGCTGATCGGCGCCGGCTATGGCTCGGCCGGCGAACGCTGCATGGCGATTTCGGTCGCAGTCCCGGTCGGCAAGAAAACCGCCGACATTCTGGTCGAGAAATTGATCCCGCGCGTCGAGAGCCTCAAGATTGGGCCCTCAAGCGATCCGCAGGCCGATTACGGCCCGATGGTGACCAAGGCCCACCTCAACAAGGTGAAGGACTATGTCGATCTCGGCGTCAAGGAAGGCGCCAAGCTCGTGGTCGATGGCCGCGGTTTCCAGATGCAAGGCTACGAGAACGGCAACTTCATGGGTGGCTGCCTGTTCGACGATGTGAAACCGAATATGCGCATCTACAAGGAAGAGATCTTTGGCCCTGTGCTGTCGGTCGTGCGCGCCAAGGATTACGACGAAGCCGTGCGGCTGCCGTCCGAACATGACTACGGCAACGGCGTCGCCATCTTCACCCGCGACGGCGATACCGCGCGCGATTTTGTCAACCGCGTGCAGGTCGGCATGGTCGGCGTGAATTTCGCCATTCCGGTACCGCTCGCCTATCACACTTTCGGCGGCTGGAAGCGCTCCGGCTTCGGCGATCTCAACCAGCATGGACCGGATTCGATCCGCTTCTACACCAAGACCAAAACCGTGACGCAGCGCTGGCCGACCGGCACCAAGGAAGGCGCCGAATTCGTGATCCCAACAATGAAGTGAGAATGACGAGGGCCGTAGGGGGCATTCTCATCGCATTGATGCTCGCAGGCTGCGCGGGTCAAGGCTTCTCGTTCGGCGATAAATCCTCGCAGGCCGATACGTCGATAGCCGGACGCTGGATCCTGGCCGCCCCCGGCGCGCCGACCTGCGGCATGAATTTCTACGGTGTGGCCGGCGCTCGCGAAGGCAAGCTCGCCCCGGAAGGTGGCTGCCCCGGAAATTTTTATATGAGCCGGCGTTGGCTGCTTGAACACGACGCGCTGGTGATCAACGATGACGACAACAATATGCTGGCGCGCCTGCCCGCGGCCGGCACCCGCTTCGAAGGCTCCTCTACCCTCGGTTTGTCCGTGACCCTGTCACGCCAACCCGCCCTTGCCGCTCCTGGAAATTGAGGCCGTTCATGACCGAGTTTCAGCTTTATTGCTTCGCCCAGTCCGGCAACGCCTACCGCGCCGCGCTGATGCTCAATCTGATCGGCGCCGACTGGGAGCCGGTCTGGATCGATTTCTTCGGCGCCGGCGTCCAACGCAAGCCGGAATACCGCGAGGGCGTCAACGAGATGGGCGAAGTGCCGGTGCTGGTGCACGGTAAAAAGAAACTCACGCAATCCGGCGTCATCCTCACGTATCTCTCAGAGCTTACCGGCAAATTCAAACCCCAAGGCGAGGACGAGCGGCTGGAAGCACTACGCTGGATTATTTTCGACAATCAGAAGGTGAACGGTTTTCTTGGGCCGTACCGATTCCTGAAAAATTTTGCCAAGCCCGCCGGCGATCCAGCGGTGCTGGCGTTTTTAAAGGCCCGCATCGACGGCAATCTCGCCATCGTCAACAAGCGGTTGGCATCGCACGCATACTTGTTGGGCGACAAGCCAACCATCGCCGATATTTCGATGACCGGCTATCTCTATTACCCATCCGAGGAATTCGGCTTCGACATCGCCAAGGATCATCCGGCGATTGGGCCTTGGCTCGAGCGCATGAAGGCCCTGCCCGGCTGGAAACACCCTTACGAATTGATGCCCGGGTTTCCGCTGCGCTAGCCCATCGGCAAGACTTCGATCTTGCATCGGATCGATGTTTTCGGTCGCACAGTCAGCCGGAACGATGCCGCAACGGCATCGGGTTGTAGCGGCGTAAACCGCAGGCCGCGGATCAGTTCGGCGAGCACGAGCGGCCCCTCGATCATCGCTATAGTGCGGCCCGCGCATACGCGGGCACCAAGTCCAAACGGAATATAGGCTCCCGGCACGATGTCGCGCTCGCGCGCCTCGGAAAAACGTTCCGGATCGAAAATATCGGGCGCTTTCCAATATTTTTGATGGCGATGCATCAGCCAGGGTGAAATCACAATGAGCGTTCCGGCCTCGACCTCGTAGCCGCCGATGGTTGCAGCGCTCGTGGAGACGCGCGTGATGAAGCCCACCGGTGGATAGAGCCGCAGCGCTTCACGGAACACATCGCGCGCAAGGATAACCTTGTTGAGTTCGTCCTGGTCCAGCGGGCGTCCGCCGGTCAGCGCGATGACGTGGTTGCGGATTTTTTCGGCGACCTGCGGCTGCTGCGACAGGATAAAAATGCACCAGGTCAACACGCTCGCCGATGTTTCATGCCCAGCCAGGAACAGCACGGCGATCTGGTCGATCAGTTCCTTGCGCGAAAACACCGATCCATCCTCCGGATCGCGCGCGTCGATCGCAGCCTGTAGAATATCCTCCGCCGGTGCCTGTTGCGGCGAAGCGGACAGCCGTTCATCGATCAGCCGGCCGATGAACGTGCGGAGGCCGGCGGCGATTTTGGAGAGCTCGCCGGTTGGAACCGCCGAAGCGCTGGACCCGCCAAACAGCGCAATCATCGCATCCTGCGGCGCGCGGTCCTGGTATTGGGAGAAGGTGGAAGTTATATCGCGGGCTTCCTCGGCACTGACCGGCCGCGAAAATATGGTGCGGAAGATCACGTCGAGCGCCACGAAGCTCATTTCGGCATCCAGCGCTATCTCCGTGCCGGTACCGAGCGATCTGAGCCGCGCGACGCAATCCATGACGGTCGCTGACATCAGCGGGTACAAGCGGCGCACGCGCATCTGAGTGAGCGCAGGCTCAAGCATGCGCCGCTGCCGCCGCCAATCGATCCCATTGCTGATGAAAATACCGTCGCCAATCAAAGGCTCAAGTGCCGCGATCATGAGGTCGCTTTTGGGAAACGCATCGACGCTGACGGAAAGTACGTTTTTGATTTCGTTGGGGTCATTGATGATGACGACATTGCGGTCAATGCCGCGCAAGCGGATGGCCGTGCGGGTATAAAACGCCGCCGACATCCGCTCCAGCATGTCGCTGTCGGCGCCCAGGATCGTGGGCTGGGGAACGGGAGCCGGCGGCCGGTAAGGCCCGCTGCCGCGAGGCGCATCAAAAGAATCTAGCATTCAATCGTGCTTGTGGTGGTGGTGCCCGTGTCCGTGATGATAATCATGCGCATGATGATGATCGCAACTGGCATCGTCGTGCTGAGCATAGGCGCCGCCCTCGGGCTCGAATGGCGCGTCGATCATGGACACTTTGGCGCCCAGCGACGCCAGCAGGGCTTCGACCGCCCCTGTGCGTTGCACCCGAATTCGATTGGGCAGCACCTGGACCGGCACATGACGGTCGCCGAGATGCCAGGCAAGCCGCGACAATCCCGCCAGATCAGAGGTGCGTGCTTCGATTAGCGGCTCTGGAGCCGCCACAACTTCGACCAAACCACCATCGTCGAGAACCAAGAGATCGTCAGTGCGCAAGCGCGTAGGTTGGCGCAGATCGATCTCGATAGCGCCGCCTTTGACGCCGGTAACTGTTGTCTTCTGCGCACTGCGCTGCGCGTAATCGAGGATGACGGCATCGACCACCGGCCGGTCGTGTCGGTGGCCGGCGGCAATGACGCTGGAAGCGCGCGGCATGGTGTTTCTTGAATCTCTGGTGATCAGTTCAGCCGCGCCGGGCGATCTTGATCGGAATCGCGTTCAACCCCCGGCGCGAGCGGCGATTCGCTGGCGGTCGCCGGCGTCGTTGCCGCGACTCCGGCTGCCGCCAAATCCTTGCGCAGATATTCGCGATGCGAAAACCAGCCGAGCGGCAGACAGACGAGATAAGTGAATGTGCCAAGTGTGAGCACTTCCCACGGGTAGCTGATCAGCAACGCAAAGAACAACACCACCACGACAAAGACTGGCAGCACCATTTCGGGCGGCACGCGCTTGCCGACGCGCTTGCCGGAAAACACCGGCAGCCGCGAAACCATCAATAAACCGATCCCCAGCGTGTAAAAGAAGGTAACCCAAACCGTGACGAGCCCATTGGAGGCGCCCAGGAAATAAAGATAGATCGGCAGTAGCACGGTGATGGCGCCGGCCGGTGCCGGAATGCCGGTGAAGAAATTTCCCGCCCAAGCCGGTTTGTTGGGGTCATCGATCATCACGTTGAAGCGCGCGAGCCGCAAACCGGCGCAGATGGCAAATACCAATGCCGCGATCCAGCCCGCCGACCTGAGTTCGTGCAGCCCCCAAAAATACAAGATCAGCGCCGGCGCCACGCCGAAATTGACGAAGTCAGCCAGGCTGTCGAGTTCGGCGCCGAAGCGCGACGTGCCCTTGAGCATGCGCGCGACGCGGCCGTCGATGCCGTCGAGCAGCGCTGCGAACACGATCGCGGCCAGCGCCATTTCGAGCTTGCTCTCAACCGCAAGGCGGATCGCGGTCAGGCCCGCGCATAACGCCAACAGGGTAATCAGGTTGGGCAGCAGAGTACGCACCGGAATCGCTTTGAAGCGGCGGCGGGTCGGCGGCGCGGGATCGAACGGCGGAAATACCATGGGCGCAGTATACACGCTTGCGGCCGCTCGCGCCACGCTGCGCGGAACCCGCCGAACGGCTTCGTTAACGATTTAACCGCTGCGGAACGCCCGCGCAGCATCCGGCGTGCGCAAATCCGCAAGCACGGTTTCGCCGGCGAGAGATGTTTGCCCGACCGCGACCAGCGGCGGCGTGCCTTCGGGCAGATAGACATCGAGGCGCGAGCCGAAACGGATCATACCGAAACGCTCGCCGGCGCCGACCGGCTGGTTCTTCTTGACGAAGCACACAATGCGGCGCGCGATCAGCCCCGCAATCTGCACCACCGCCACGCGCGCGCCCACGGTCGCGATCACCAACGAATTGCGCTCATTGTCAGCGCTGGCCTTGTCGAGGTCGGCGTTAAAGAACTTGCCGGGCTGATACAGGATTTTCTCGACACGGCCGGTAACCGGACTACGGTTCACGTGGCAATCGAACACGCTCATGAAGATCGAGATGCGCGGCAGAGGCTTGTCGCCGAGCGCAAGCTCGTGCGGTGGGGCCGCGGTGGTGATCTGGCTAATGCGGCCATCGGCGGGCGCCACAACCAGGCCATCGCGGACAGGAGTTACGCGCGGCGGGTCGCGAAAGAAATAAGCGCACCAGAGTGTCATGATGGTGCCGAGCCAGCCAAGCGGGCTCCATATCCAGAACAATATCAAGCTGACAAGCGCAAAGGCGCCGATGAAGGGATAGCCTTCAGGCGTGATAGGCACGATTTGCGCTTTGATCGAATCGTAGATCGACATCTCGATATCCTACTCCGCCGCGTCAGCGGGCGCTTCAAGTTTGGTGATGGGGGGCGGGAGGGTTTCTTCCACCAAAGGCGGATTGCGATTCGGGGCAAGGTCTTCCTCGCCGGCACGCGCCAGTTTCTCGCGTGCTTCCTCGGCCTCGCGCTGGCGATTCCACATGCTCTCGTAGAGCCCGTTCTTCGCCAGCAGCGCATGATGGGTGCCGCGCTCGACGATTTCACCCTGGTCGAGCACAATGATTTCATCGGCACCCACAATGGTCGAAAGCCGGTGGGCGATCACCAATGTCGTGCGGCCCTTCGACACGCGCTCCAGCGCGTCCTGGATTTCTTTTTCGGTGTGGCTGTCGAGCGCGGAGGTTGCCTCGTCAAGAACAAGGATGGGCGGCGCTTTCAGGATGGTGCGCGCAATCGCCACACGCTGCTTTTCGCCTCCCGAGAGTTTCAGGCCGCGCTCGCCGACTTCCGTGTCGTAACCCTTAGGCGCAAGGCGGATCAAACTGTCGATCTGGGCGAGTGACGCCGCTTCTTCGACTTCGGCGTCGGTGGCTTCCCAGCGTCCGTACCGGATGTTGTAGCGGATGGTATCGTTGAACAGCACCGTGTCCTGCGGGACCATCCCGATCGCCTTGCGCAGCGATTTCTGCGTCACTTTGGCGATGTCCTGATTGTCGATCAGGATGCGCCCGCCCGATAAATCGTAAAAGCGAAACAGCAGCCGCGAGATCGTCGATTTTCCGGCGCCCGAAGGGCCAACCACCGCCACGGTTTTGCCAGCCGGAACATCGAAGCTGATGCCCTTGAGAATTCTGCGATCCGGCTCGTATGAAAACGCTACATTTTCGAAACGCACGTTACCGCTGCTCACTGTGAGCGGCAATGCACCGGGCACGTCCTTGATTTCGGCCGGGCGGTTCAGAATCGAGAACATGTTTTCGATGTCGATTACCGCCTGTTTGATCTCGCGATAGACCATGCCCATGAAATTAAGCGGCTGATAGAGCTGAATCATCATGGCGTTGATCAGCACGAAATCGCCGACGGTCTTGGTGCCGGCCTTGATCTCAAATGCGCACATGACCATCGCGGCGCACAGGCCCAAAGTAAAGATGAGCGCCTGTCCGGCGTTGAGAATGGAGAGCGAGGTATAAGCCATGACGCTGGCGTCCTCGTAGCGCGCCATCGACTTGTCGTAGCGTTCGGCTTCGCGCTCCTCGGCGCTGAAATATTTCACCGTCTCGTAGTTGAGCAGAGAGTCGATCGCTTTGACGTTGGCGTCGGTGTCGCTTTCGTTCATCCGCCGCCGGATGTTGATGCGCCACTCCGTCGCGTAATAGGTGTACGTCATGTAGATGACCACGGTGATCAGGATTACGACTACATAGCGCCAGTCGAACTGCCACATCAGCACGCCGACGATCATCACGAGCTCGATGATGGTGGGCGAGAGTTGCAGAATTACCATTCGCACGATGGTTTCGATCGCGTTGCGGCCGCGCTCGAGCACACGCGTGAGCCCGCCGGTCTTGCGCTCGAGATGGAAACGCAGCGAAAGCTCATGCATGTGCACGAAGGTGCGGAAGGCAAGCCGGCGCACCGCGTTCATCGCCACCTTGGCGAACAGTCCGTCACGCCATTGCGTGAGCGCGGCCATGACGATGCGCATGCCGCCGTAGGCGACGGTCATGGCGATTGGTGCTGCAAACACCCATATCAGCCAATCGAAATTGCCGGCCGGCGTGTTGCCTTCGGTCAAGGCGTCGACGGCCCATTTGTAAGTAAAGGGAACGGCAATCGTGGCGAGCTTGGCGGCCAGCAGCAACGCCATGGCGCCCATGATCCGCGCCTTCAGGTCGCGGCGGTCGGATGGCCAGATATAGGGCCAAAGGTGAACCACGGTCATGAACAGCGTGCCGCCATCGCCGGCGGGCTCAGGTGCGCGGTGCTGATGATGATGATCGCTCATTCAAGCCCACATATAGGAGGATTCTCGGCGACAATCACGCCTTGACGCTGCCATGGCCCATAGGCACATGCAGGGTCATGAACAGATGGAAAAAATGAGCAAAATCGGAAAAATCTGCGTCTATTGCGGCTCAGGGCCCGGCACCGACCCCGCTTTCGTTGAAGCGGCCGCGGCCTTCGGCAAGATTCTCGCCGAGAACGGCGTCGGCCTCGTCTACGGCGGCGGCGATGGCGGCATGATGGGCGCGGTGGCGAAAGCGGTGCGCAATAACGGCGGCGAAACCACCGGTATTATCCCGGAGTTTCTGCTGACACGGGAGCGGCTGGGACGCGGCGGCCCAAACCTCATCGTTACCAAGGACATGCACGAACGCAAACGCAGGATGTTCGAGGAGGCGGACGCCTTCGTGGCCCTTCCCGGCGGCGTCGGAACGCTCGAAGAATTGGTCGAACAGCTAACGTGGGTGCAACTCGGGCGGCACAAGAAGCCTGTTCTGATCGCGAACATCAAGTTCTTCTGGCAGCCTCTGTGCGCACTTCTGGATCACATGAAAAAACTGGATTTTATCCGCGGCGATCTCGATTTCGAATTGCTGGTCACCGACAAGGTCGCGGACATTCTGCCGATGCTGCAAAAAGCGGCAGACGCGGTGCCGGAAGCCGCCAAGAAAATGACGGCGGCTACGCCCGATAAGTTCTAGTTATTTTACGAACGTCACCGCCTCGATACGGTTGCCGTCGGGATCGCGGATGAAGGCGGCGTAGTAGCCATCCCCGTGTTGCGGACGCAGGCCCGGCGCACCATCGCTGCCGCCACCGTGACCCATCGCCGCCTGGTGAAACGCATCGACCATTTCCTTGGAGCTTGCGCGCAAGCACACGTGTGCGCCGGTGCCCACGGGCGCCGGCTCCAGGCGATCGCGCAGATTGATCCAGAACTCAGGATATTTCTTGCCATAGCCGACAGTCGCCGGCCGCGTCTCCATTTGCGTGTAGCCCAGCGCACCGAGCACGGCGGCATAAAAGCGCGTGGACGCGGCAAGGTTGCGCACGGGAACCGAGACGTGGTCGATCATGAGGGCGCGCCCGACTTCACCAGTTTGTAAATAATGGAATCCATCAGCGCCTGAAACGATGCGTCGATGATATTGGTCGATACGCCGATGGTGGTCCAGTGTTCGCCCGCCTCGTCCTCACTCTCGATCAGAACCCGCGTCACCGCCTCGGTGCCGGCATTGAGAATGCGCACGCGATAATCGGTAAGCTTCAGCCCCTCGATATATTTCTGGTATTTGCCGAGGTCCTTGCGCAGCGCGAGGTCGAGGGCATTGACCGGACCGTCACCTTCGGCCTCCGACGACAGAACTTCACTGCCAATCCGGACCTGCACGGTGGCCTTGGACACCGTCACGCGATTGCCGCTTGCATTGGCGCGTTGCGCGACATTGACGTCGAACTGATTGACGTCGAAATAGCTCGGCACCTTGCCAAGCGTGCGCCGCGCCAGCAATTCAAAGGACGCGTCCGCCGCTTCGTAAGCGTAACCAATCGTCTCGCGCTCCTTCACCAACTCCAGCAGCCGTCCGATGTGCGGATCGTCCTTGTCGGCCTTGATGCCGATACGCTCCAGCTCCGCCAGCACGTTGGATTTTCCGGCCTGCTCGGAGACCAGCACCTTGCGCTTGTTGCCGACGGCTTCCGGCGCGGTGTGCTCATAAGTCGCCGGGTCCTTGGCGATAGCCGAAGCATGGATACCGGCCTTGGTCGCAAAGGCGCTCTCGCCCACATAGGGCGCGTGCCGGTTCGACGACCGGTTAAGCCGCTCGTCGAGTTCGTGCGAAACATGCGCGATTTTTTTCAACTGCGCGCCGGACACGCCAATGTCAAACTTGGCGGAAAATTCCGGCTTAAGCTTGAGGGTCGGAATGATCGAAACCAGGTTGGCGTTGCCGCAACGCTCGCCGAGACCGTTGAGCGTGCCTTGAATCTGGCGCGCGCCGGCACGCACGGCGGCGAATGAATTGGCAACCGCCTGCTCGGTATCGTTATGGGCGTGAATGCCGACGTGATCGCCGGGAATTGTTTTTACGACTTCGCCGACGATCGCCTCGACTTCATGCGGCAATGTGCCGCCATTGGTGTCGCACAGTACAACCCAGCGCGCGCCTTCGTCGTAAGCCACTTTGGCGCAACTGAGCGCATATTGCGGATTGGCCTTGTAGCCGTCGAAGAAATGCTCGCAGTCGAGCAGCACTTCGCGGCCTTTGGCCTTGGCCGCTTTCACACTGTCTTTGATCGAGGCGAGGTTTTCTTCGTTGGTCGTCTCCAGCGCGACGCGCACATGGTAGTCCCACGCCTTGGCGACAAAGCAGATGGCATCGGCTTTGGCCCCAAGCAGCGCGGCCAGCCCCGGATCGTTCGACGCCGAGCGGCCGGGCCGCCGTGTCATGCCGAAAGCGGTGAATTTCGTTTCAAAACCGCGGTCGCTGGCAAACAATTCCGTGTCGGTCGGATTGGCGCCCGGATAGCCGCCTTCGACATAGTCGATGCCAAGCTCGTCGAGCATGCCGGCAATCGCCAGCTTGTCGGCCAGCGTGAAATCGACGCCATTGGTCTGCGCGCCATCGCGCAGCGTGGTGTCGAACAGATAGAGGCGCTCCTTGGCCATAAAAATCACGTCATCCGGTAAACGACATAGAGGGCGAGCAGGAGCGCCACGGCGATCACGCCGTATTTGAGCGCGATGTAATAGAGCCAATGGCGCGGAAACGGCGTGTCTGGTTTGGTCATGAGGCCTCCCGTTTGGCGGCGAGTTGCTTATGCATCGTGGTGTTGGCGAGCCATTCGTCGCCCACGGAAACGGTATTGCGCTGCTGCGCGACGTAGCCGCGCTTCTGGAAAAAGCCGCTGGCCGTGTCGCTGGCGTCGACAATCAGCGTTTCGGTCTTGCGCGCGTTGGCCAGTTTCTCGATGGCGTCGATCAGCATGGCGGCAACGCCCTGCCCCACAGCCGCAGGATGCACATAGAGCATGTCGATCTTGCCGGCGGCGGCGAGCGAGGCAAAGCCGACGGGCGAGCCTTCGAGGCTGGCCACCAGCGTGAGTTGATTGCCCATGCGTTTGGTGAATGCGGCTGCGTCATCGGCGGCGGCGGCCCAGGCCTGCTGCTGCGCCTCGGTGTAATCATCGCCGGTCAAATCCATGACGCTGGCGCGGAAGATTTCCACCAGCAGCGGCGCATCGTCAGCCAGATAAGGCCGCAGCGCGAGCTTGGGGTGCGCCATCGCCATCATCGCGCGATTTCCCAGGTGGTGCCGTCCTTGGAGTCTTTCAGCACGACGCCCATGGCGGCGAGTTCGTCGCGGATGCGGTCGGATTCTTTGAAGTCTTTCCTTGCGCGCGCGGCGTTCCGCGCATCAACAAGGCCAGCGACTTTGGCTTCGTCGATATCGGCGCTCGACTCCGGGCGGAAAGACGCCCAAGCGGCGCCCGACATTTGTAGGCCAATTAGTTGTGCGCTGGCCTTCAAACACGCCGCTGCTGGCCTGGCGCCTTTGGCCGCTTCGCTGCGCAATTCGTGCAAGGCCGCAAACGCCTTCGGCGTGTTGAGGTCGTCGTTAAGCGCATCAAGGGCGTCAGCGCATAGATAACCTGGCTTCGCGTCCACCGTCAGCGCATACCAATGATCGAGGGTTTTTTGAGACTCACGCAATCCTGCGACCGTCCAGTTGATCGGCTGCCGGTAATGCGTTTGCAACATGCAGAACCGTACGACTTCACCCGGCCAATCCTTCAGTAATTCATGGATCGTCACGAAGTTGCCAACGCTCTTGCTCATCTTCTCGCCTTCGACCTGCAAGAAGCCGTTGTGCATCCAGGTGTTCGCCATCACGTTGGTGTGGAAGACGCAGCGCGATTGCGCGATTTCGTTCTCGTGGTGCGGAAACACCAGATCGATGCCGCCGCCGTGGATGTCGAAGGTCTCGCCGAGATGCTTCCAGGCCATTGCCGAGCACTCGATGTGCCAGCCGGGGCGCCCCAGCCCCTTGATGCCGGCGGGTGACGGCCATCCCGGCTCGCCGGCTTTCGACGGCTTCCACAGCACAAAATCGGTCGGGTCTTTCTTGTAGGGCGCGACCTCAACGCGCGCTCCGGCGATCATCTCGTCGAGCGGGCGGCCCGACAATTTGCCGTAGTCCGGCATCGACGGCACGTTGAACAGCACATTATCTTCGGCGGCGTAAGCATGGCCGGATTTCACCAGCCGCTCGATCAGCGTCTTCATCTCTTCGATGTGCTCGGTCGCGCGCGGCTCTTTTGTCGGCGGCAGGCAACCAAGCGCTTCGACGTCGGCCTTGAAACTCTTGTAGGTCTCGTCGGTCAGCTCGCGGATCGGGATCTTGCGCTCGGCGGCGCGCGCGTTGATCTTGTCGTCGACATCGGTGATGTTGCGCACATACGTGACGTGCTTCTCGCCGTAGCGATGCCGCAGCAGCCGGAACAGCACATCGAACACGATGACCGGGCGCGCATTGCCGATATGGGCGAAGTCATAGACCGTCGGCCCGCACACATACATGCGCACGCGCGAAGGATCGATCGGCACAAAGGGCCGCTTCTCGCGCGTCAGCGTGTCGTAGAGCTTGAGCTCCATACCAAAGACTTCCCTCGGCGCGCTGGCCGGGCGTCCCTGAACTCTCGAACTTGAGAAAAGACGGCCGCAGCCAGCGTTGTGCGCTAGCTAATAATCTCGCGGCAAATGCCGCAGATATGGTTAAGGCCGTTCATGCAGGGGACAATGCTCAGTCAGGCGGAACTCGTCAAGCCCGCAAAGGCCGCGAAATGCTAGGGTTAATCGCGCCTTAACGATTTTGCCCGCATTCTCATCAACGGCGTCCCGTAAGGCGCTTGAACCAACACAGTGGGCGTTTGTCATGCGGACAATCCTGGTCAGTCTCGCCGCTCTTCTCAGCCTCTGCCTCGTCAACAGCGCACAGGCGGAACGCAAGATGTTCATCATCGCCAACGATGCATTGGGCAGCGGCCAACAAGCGGCCACCGCCTATTGCAAGTCGCAGGCCTTCGCCGAAGTCTCGTCGTTCCGCAAGGTCGACCGCGAGGACATCACCGGCGCAATTCCCAACAGCTCCAGCAGCTGCCGGGGACCCAAGTGCGACGACTTCGTCGCCATCGTCTGCACAAGATAGTTATTGGCGCGTGATCTTTTCCGAAAACCGGTTCCCACTTTTCGGGATCACGCGCTAGAACTTCTTTTTTCCACTTAACTCTGAAGCGCCGCCCAGATTTCGCGGTCGCGTTCGGCTGTCCAGATCGCCGGCCATTCGATGCCGCGCGCCTCGTCAAAGGCGCGCGTGACGTTGAACGGCAGGCAGTGCTCGTAGATCGCAAACGTCTTGAACTTCGGGTCCATGGCGAGGCGCGCAAAGTCGAAAGCCTCCTTCAGCGAGCGGCCTTTGGCGACGCTCTCCTGCACCGAGCCGTAGAGCGTGGCGAGAAAGTCGCTGGTGAGCGCAATGCCTTCCGCCACCAGTTGCGGCGTGGTCAGTGCCGCGCCGCGGCCTGGCAAAAGCGCATTGGCCTGCAATTCGGCGAGATGATCCAGCGTCGCCGGCCAGTCGGTGAAATGCGCGTCGCCGCAATAACAAGCCGCTTTGTATTCGACCAGATCGCCGGCAAACACCACGCCGGCGTCCGGCACCACCGCGATCACGTCGCCGGCGGTATGCCCGCGGCCGATATGCATGATGCGCACTTCGCGGCGGCCGAGCCACACCGAAATCTGGTCGGGAAACGTGACGCTCGGCCATGTCAGGCCGGGAATGGACGGCGCGTCGGCAAACAGCCGGGGCAGCCGGCCGATCTTAGACTCCATGTCCTGCTTGCCGCGCTCGGCGATTAGGCCGCGCGTCGTATCGCAGGCCAGGATCTCCGCCCCTTTATAAGCCGAGGCGCCGAGCGCGCGCGTGGCGTGGTAATGCGTGAGCAGAACATGCTTGATCGGCTTGTCTGTGATCTTGGCGACACGCGCGATCAGGTCGTTCGCCGTGGCCGGCGTGGCCTGCGCGTCGATCACCATGACACTGTCGTCGCCGACGATGACGCCGGAATTCGGGTCGCCTTCGGCCGTATAGGCATAAAGCCCGGTGCCGATGGCGTCGAACGAAACCTTTTTCTCGGCGGTGTCGTCGGTGGAGGCAAAACCGGTGGCGGCCATCATCACACCTCGCGGCCCAAAGCGTAGCACGCTGGCGGCCCTGAATTGAGTTCCTTGGGAAACCGAGGGAACGAGGTCGGGATCACGGCGTTGTCGGAAAACAGCCGGAGGAGGCATGCCATGAAACTCTTGATCCTCCATATGATTGTCGGAACCTTGCTGGTCATGGGTAGTTTTGAGCCGCCCGGCCGCCATCAGCTTTCCAAGCGCCTGACGACGCTGCGGTTCCGCCACGCGCACCGGAATCGTCAGGCGCGCGACTAATTTAGAAAGCTTCCAAACTGGTTGCGCCGGGTCTCAACTTCGGCCAAAGTTCCTGTCGTGGGGGAATTCGGCTCGATGGCCACGACCAAAGAAAGTGCTCAGCGAGCGTCGGGCGCTTCGGCGGTTGCGGACCCGATCGCGCTCAAGTTGGAAGAATTCCTGCCCTATCGTCTCAATGTCTGCGCCCATCTGGTTTCGCAGGCGCTCTCGCGAATCTATGCCGAGCGCCACAAAATCGGCGTGCCGGAATGGCGCGTTTTGGTCACGCTCGGCCAGTTCGGCCACATGACGGCCAAGGCCATCGGCATCCACACCCAGATGCACAAGACCAAGGTCTCGCGCGCGGTCGCGCTGCTCGAGCGCCGCAAATGGGTGACGCGGCGCGCCAACCGCGCCGACTTGCGCGAGTCGTTTTTGTCGCTCACGCCCGCCGGCCGCGAGGTCTACGACGAGCTGGCCCCGATCGCGCTCGACTTCGTGCGCCAGCTGATGGACACCGTCGATGCCGCCGACCGCGCAGCCCTCGACCGCGCACTCAAGAAGCTAACCGAGCGTTCGGCGCAGCTTGCCCCCGATCTCGCCAATGGCGGCGGCTGACGATAGACTGAACGCCTGTCGCTCCAGCCGGGGTTTGCCGTGAAACTCTATTCCTACTTCCGCTCGTCCGCCGCCTACCGGGTACGGATCGCGCTCAATCTCAAGGGCCTGCCCTATGAGATGGTATCGATCCATCTGACCAAGGATGGCGGCCATCAGCGCCAGCCGGAATTCCGCGCCATCAATCCGCAGATGCGGGTGCCGGCGCTCGAACTCTCCAGTGGCGAGGTGCTCACGCAGTCGCTGGCGATCATCGAATATCTTGACGACATCGAACCCGAGCCGCCGCTGTTGCCGGCCGACGCACTCGCGCGCGCCAAAGTGCGCGCGATTGCGCAAATGGTGGCTTGCGATATTCACCCGCTCAATAATCTCATCGCGCTGCAATACATCAAACGCCAGTTGAAGCACGAGCAACCGGACATCGACGCCTGGTACCACCATTGGGTGATCGAAGGCTTTACCGCCATCGAGGCGATGATCGCGCCCGCGCCCTACGCTTGCGGCGCGACGGTAACGCTCGCCGACATTTGCCTGGTGCCGCAGGTGTTCAATGCGCGCCGGCTCAAGGTGCCGCTCGACAAGTTCCCGAAAATCGTCGCGGTTGAGGCCGCCTGTCTGAAGCTGCCGGCCTTCGACAAGGCGCGGCCGGAAAACCAGCCGGATGCGGAGTGACGGCAGAGTACGGGCCTGCTAGAGCACGCAGCGCTCAATCCTGCCCTCTCTCATCTGCGAAACGCCCGTGACCCATTCCAATCTCGCCCGCGTCGTCTTCTGGATGGTCGGCGCCCTGCTCTCATTCTCGGTCATGGCGGTGTCGATCCGTCAGTTGGCCAGTTTGAAATTGAGCATTTTTGAAATTCTCGCCATCCGCAGCGGGATCGCGCTCATCGTCTTGTTCGCATTGCTCGTGGTGCGCGCGGATTTGCGCGTGCATGTGCGGCCGCGGCGCATGGGGCTCAATCTTTTCCGCAACACCGTCCACTACGCCTCGCAATACGCCTGGTCGCTTAGTCTCACCATGCTGCCGCTGGCGATGGTGTTTGCACTCGAATTCACGATGCCGGCATGGACCGCGCTGCTCGCGGTCTGGCTGCTGCACGAGAAGATGACGCCGAGCCGCTTCGGGGTAGTGGCGCTTGGCCTCGTCGGCGTGCTGGTGATCCTGCGGCCCGGTATTGCGAGCTTCAATCCCGCGGCTTTCCTCGTACTCGCGGCAGCGTTCGGTTACGCCATCACCATGATCACGACCAAACAACTGACCATGACCGAAACCACCTTCGGCATCGTGTTCTGGATGGCCGTGATCCAGTTTCCAATCTCGCTGATCGGCAGCGACCCGACGGTTTTTCTCCACCTCGAAGCGCGCCACATTTTGCCCGCAATTGGCGTCGGCGTTGCCGGTTTGACGTCGCATTATTGCCTGAGCAACGCCTTTCGTTCGGGCGATGCCACGCTGGTGGTTCCGCTCGATTTCATGCGCATTCCGCTGATTGCGGTTGTCGGCTGGGCATTTTATGGCGAACAGCTCGACATTTTCGTGCTGCTGGGCGCCCTGATCATCGTCGCTGGCGTGCTATGGAATCTGCGCTCAGAAACCGCACGACCACATTAAATTTCTTGGCTCGCCCCGTCGTGAAATTAGCTTTAAAGTGTCGGCCATGACCGGGTCCATCTTCAAATTCGCAGCCGCGGCTGCGGTTGTCTTTTCGGCGTCTGCTGTAGCGATTGCGCAATCCCCCAATCCGGCTTGCCAGCGGCTCGAGGCCCAGCTTACGTCGCTGAGCCAAGGCAACAACGATCCAGCGCGCGCCGATCAAATCCGGCGCAGCGAGGACACCATCAACCGCCAGCAAATCGAAGTCGACAAGCTCGTTTCACAGGGGCGCCGCCTGGGCTGCGAAAACTCGGGGTTCTTTTCGATTTTCAGCAACCCGCCGCCGCAATGCGCCGGTATCAACCGGCAAATCGACCAGCAACGAACGTCGCTGGAACGGATGCTGAGTGACCACGAGCGCCTCAATGGCGGCACTGCCGAACGCGCGTCGCAGCGGCAAGCGCTTTTGATCGCGCTCGGCAATAATGGCTGCGGTCAGCAATATCGCGCGGCCGCTCAGCAAGGCCAGCAGGGTGGATTCTTCGACCGCCTGTTTGGCAATAATGGCGGAATCTTTTCGAGCGCGCCCGGCCCCATGGGCGGCACATTCCGCACCATCTGCGTGCGCACCTGCGACGGCTTCTACTATCCGATTTCCTACTCAACCTCGCAGGATCGCTTCCGCGACGACGAGCAAGCCTGTCAGCGCATGTGCCCGGCGGCTGAAGTCGCGCTCTACACCTATCACAACCCCGGCGAAGAAGTTGCGCAGGCGGTGTCGCTCGGCGGCAGGCCCTACACCGAGCTGCCGAACGCTTTCGCGTACCGCAAGGCGATGGACAAGACCTGCAGTTGCCGCAAGCCCGGCGAAAGCTGGTCGCAGGCTCTCAAAGCTAACGTCGACGCTACAATTGCGCCGGGCGATGTAGTGGTGACCGAACAGACTGCCAAAAAGCTGTCGCAGCCGCGCATCGGCGCAGATGGCAAGCCGATCCGTCCCGATCCACGCGTCGCCCCCGCAGCAGCTAATCCCGTACCGACGGCTAATACCCCGGCTGAAACCGATCCAACCAAGCGCACCGTGCGCACGATTGGGCCGACGTTCCTGCCGGTGCGCTAAAAATCGAACGCTTCGGTCTTTGCCGGCTTGCCGGTAACCAGCGACACGTCCGGCGTCGGAAGCGGCGTGCCGGGATCGCGAAATCGGTTGGTGATCGGATAGCGGCGATCGCGGCCGAAATTTTTCAACGTGACTTTCACGCCCGGCGCCGCTTGCCGGCGCTTGTATTCGGCAATATTGAGCATGCGTTCGATCCGCACCACCGTGTCGTGGTCAAAGCCGGCGGCAACAATGGCCGAGATCGGTTCCTCACGCTCGACCAGCCGTTCGAGAATCGGGTCGAGCACCGAGTATGGCGGAAGCGAATCCTCATCCTTCTGATTTTCGCGCAACTCCGCGGTCGGCGGTCGCATGATGATATTTTCGGGAACCACCAAGCCGTCCGGTCCCATTGCGCCTTCAGGCTTCCAACCATTGCGCAGCCGCGCCAGGCGAAACACCTCGGTCTTGTAGAGATCCTTGATCGGATTAAAACCGCCGTTCATGTCGCCATAGAGCGTGGCATAGCCGACCGACATTTCCGACTTGTTGCCGGTGGTGACCACCATGAGATTGAACTTGTTGGAAATCGCCATCAGCATCGTGCCGCGCGCGCGCGCCTGCAGATTTTCTTCCGTGACATCGCGCGGCACGCCGGCGAAAGCCGGCGCAAGCGCCGCCTCGAGACCCTCAACGGCCTTGGCGATCGGCAACATCTGATAGCGCACGCCCAGCGCCTTGGCGCAGGTGGCGGCATCGTCGAGCGATTCCTTCGCGGTAAATTTGTAGGGCAGCATGATGCAATGCACCCGGTCAGCGCCGAGCGCATCGACCGCCATCGCCGCGCATAAGGCGGAATCGATCCCGCCGGACAATCCCAACACGACACCTGGAAATCCATTCTTGTTGACGTAATCGCGCAGGCCGAGCACGCAAGCCGCATAGTCGGCGCGGTCCGCTTCGACGGGAGCAACGATCGGACCGTCCTCGCAGCGCCACGCCGTGCCTTGCCGCACCCATTTCGTGGTGACGACCGTTTCCTTGAAGGCGTCGAGCTGGAACGCGAGCGAACAATCGGCGTGCAACCCGAAGGACACGCCGTCGAACACAAGTTCGTCCTGCGCGCCGACCTGATTGACGTAAATAGTGGGAAGGCCCTGCTCGGTGACGCGCGCCACGGCGATGTTGAGCCGCACGTCTCCCTTCTGCCGCCAATAAGGCGAGCCATTCGGCACCACGAGAAGTTCGGCGCCGGTTTCCGCCAGGCACTCGACGATCTCCTCGCCCCAGATGTCCTCGCAAATCGGCATCCCTAACCGCACGCCGCGGAAACTCACCGGCCCCGGCATCGGGCCAGGCGCGAACACACGTTTTTCATCGAATACGCCGTAGTTGGGAAGATCGACTTTGTAGCGCAGCGCCGTGATCGCGCCGCCATCGAGCAACGCCACCGCGTTGTAGAGTTTGCCGCCGTCGATCCATGGCGAACCGACGAGCAAGGCCGGTCCCGGGGTCGCCGTCTCGCGAGCAAGCGCTTCGATTGCGGCGCGGCACGCTGCCTGGAAGGCCGGCTTGAGCACCAGGTCCTCGGGCGGATAACCGGCGATGAACAACTCGGGAAACACCACCAGATCCGCGCCTTGGGCTGCGGCGGTGGCGCGCGCACGGCGCACCTTCTCCGTATTGCCGGCGATATCGCCGACAGTCGGGTTGAGCTGCGCGGCCGCGATCGCAAGCCTATCGGAAGGGCGGGCGTTCATGACAATGATCTAGCGCTTGCGCTTTCGCGCGGCAATCAAATGTCTGCCCAGCCTGAATCGCAGAGCTTGGCTGATTAAAGCCCTGCCGCCGTCGGCATCGGCTTGACGTAAGCCGAGCGCACCTTTTTGAGCAATTCGGCCAGCAGAAAGGCGAGATCGATCGCCTGCTCGGCATTGAGCCGCGGGTCGCAGGCCGTGTGATAGCGGTCGTTGAGATCGGCGTCGGAAATGGCGCGCGCGCCGCCGGTGCATTCGGTGACGTTCTGCCCGGTCATTTCCAGATGCACGCCGCCGGCATATGTGCCCTCCGCCGCATGCACGTCGAAGAAGCCGCGCACTTCCTTCAGGATCAGGTCAAACGGCCTGGTCTTGTAGCCGCTCGCCGAAGTGATGGTGTTGCCGTGCATCGGGTCGCAGGACCACAGCACGACCTTGCCTTCGCGCTTCACTGCGCGCACCAACGCCGGCAGACTGTCGCCCACCTTCTCGCCGCCGAATCGGCCGATCAGTGTAAGACGGCCCGCCTCGTTGTCCGGATTGAGGATGTCGATAAGGCGCAGCAAATCCTCCGCCTTGAGCGACGGCCCGCATTTGAGCCCGATTGGATTCTTGATCCCGCGCGCATATTCGATATGAGCGTGATCGGCCTGGCGGGTGCGGTCGCCGATCCAGATCATATGTCCCGATGTCGCGTAAGAGTCGCCGGTGGTCGAATCGACGCGGGTGAAGGCCTCCTCGTAGCCGAGCAGCAGCGCTTCGTGACTGGTGTAGAATTCTGTGGTGCGCAGCTCGGGATGGCTTTCGAGATCGAGACCGCAGGCCTGCATGAATCCCAACGCTTCGGAAATGCGGTCAGACAACTCGACATAGCGCCGCGACTGCGGACTGTCCTTGACGAAACCGAGCATCCACTGGCGCACGCTCGCCAGGTTGGCGTAGCCGCCTTGCGCGAAGGCGCGCAGCAGGTTGAGCGTCGCCGCCGACTGACGATAGGCGTCGAGTTGACGCCGCGGATCGGGCGTGCGCGCTTCCGCGGTGAAGGCATTGTCGTTGATGATGTCGCCGCGATAGCTCGGCAATTCGATGCCACCGCGCTTCTCGGTCGGCGAAGAGCGCGGCTTGGCGAACTGGCCGGCGATGCGGCCGACCTTTACCACCGGCAAGGCCGCGGCATAAGTGAGCACCACCGCCATCTGCAGGAACATGCGGAAAAAATCGCGGATATTGTTGGCGCCGTGCTCGGCAAAACTCTCGGCGCAGTCGCCGCCTTGCAACAGGAATGCCTGGCCATTGGCGACCTTGGCGAGCGCCTTCTTCAAATTGCGCGCCTCGCCGGCAAACACCAGCGGCGGG
>JAYTFS010000022.1:0-3062 GCA_043734185.1 Pseudolabrys sp.
CAATGCCGGCTGGCAGTGGGACCGCGCCGCCGACCTGCATTATCTCACCTATGGCGCCGGCACCGACTGGCGCACGCCCGACAATGTCTGGACCTTCACTGCCGAAGTGTTTGGCCAACTTGGCCCCGCGCAGGATGTCGTCGGCCTGGTGCAGCCGCGCGTCCAGGTCGGCCTGCGCTGGCGGCCGGTCGATCAATTCAATTTCGACGTTATTTACGGCCGCAATATCACGGGCGAAAATGCCAACTGGCTGACAGTCTCGACCACCGTGCGGTTTCCGTCGGGCAAATAGGTGACGCCATGGCAAACTCCGATCAATGGCCCTCGCTTCCATACGCGGCGTGGACGGACACCCGCGCCACGCTGCATCTGTGGACGCAGATCGTCGGCAAGATACGCATGGCCAAGACGCCGTGGCTCAACCATTCTTGGCACGTGACGTTCTATGTGTCGGCGCGCGGCCTCACGACCGGGCCTGTTCCCGACGGCGCGCGCACCTTCCAGATCGATTTCGACTTCATCGATCACGTGCTGTGGGTCCGCACCAGCGATGGCCATTTCCGCCAGTTGATGTTCAAGCCGATGTCCGTGGCGGAATTCTACGCCGATCTGTGGATCGCGCTCGGCGAACTCGGTCTCGCCGTCAAGATCAACACCATGCCGAACGAGATCCCGGACGCTATTGCTTTTGACCAGGACACCGTGCACGCCGCCTACGATCCCGACCACGCCAACCGGTTCTGGCGCGTGCTGCTCGTCACGAACAAGGTGTTCGCGCGCTTCCGCACCGGCTTTCTCGGCAAAGCGAGCCCGGTGCATTTCTTCTGGGGCAGCAACGATCTGGCGGTGACGCGCTTTTCCGGCCGCAAGGCGCCGCGCCATCCGGGCGGCGTGCCGAAACTGCCCGACAAGGTGGCGCAGGAGGCCTACTCGCACGAAGTCTCGAGCGCCGGCTTCTGGCCGGGCTCGCCCGGCCCCGTGGAATTTCCGGCGTTTTATTCCTACGCCTATCCGGCGCCGGATGGCTTCGCGCGGGCGAAGGTGAAGCCGGCCGCGGCCTATTTTGCCAAAGAGCTTGGCGAATTCATTTTGCCCTACGACGCCGTTCGCGAGGCGGGCGAGCCTGAGCGTGTGCTGCTGGACTTTTTGCAGAGCACCTACGACGCGGCCGCCGATCTCGGCAAATGGGACCGCGCCGCGCTGGAATGCGGCCTGGGCGAGCCGGGGAAGTGCCGGGCCGTTTGAACCTTGCGGCCCCGGCGTGCGACACATAGTCGCGCTACTTTCAGCCAGGGATTTTTCATGACCAAAGCCAGAATTCTCGCGCTCGCAGTCTTGCTGTGCGCCGCGCCCGCTTTTGCCCAGAACGCACCGGGTCAGGAGCCGCCGCCCAAGGCCGATCCGGGCACGACCGTGCAGGCCAGTTGCATCGACGAGAACGACCACTACGCGAGGAACGGCAAGCAGCCGATGTTCGTGATCGAGCTCACCAACAAATGCGAGCAGCGCATCACCTGCAAGGTCTTTGCCTATATCACCAGCGCGAAGGGCACGGCGCAGGGGCGCGGCACCATCGTGCTAGCGGCGAAATCGGCCGGCGCCGCTGCGAAAAACAGCTACACATTCCAGGCCAGGATGAACGGCGGCAATTCGCAGTCGACGCGCGAATGCAAGGCTATCTGAGATTTGGCGCAAACGCCGCGCTAGACTGAACCTATCATCGCAAAGGAGTTTCCATGACCAAAGCCCAAGTTCTCGCCGGCGCCGCGCTGTCGGCGGCCTTCCTCGCGCTCGCGGCGGCGCCCGCGTCCGCCGAGACGCTGTTCAAGATCATCACCGTGAAGGACGAGATCGTGATCGGCCTCAACGACACCGAGCTGAAGGACCTGGGCGGCGATGCCGGCGGCATCGCCAAGGCGATCGCGTCAAAAGGTTCGCTGACGCTCTGGCAATATGCGGTGACCAAGCAGGGAGCTGAGAGCGCCGTCGCGCCGCGCGCCAAGATCGGCGTGCTGGCGGCAAGCTCGCTGCGGGTGGAGCCCTACAAGCAGCCGTTTAAGATCGTGCCGCATGAGTAGGGCAGCAAGTCTGGAGAGTGAACTGCAGTCAGGTGACGGGGTATCTTTTTAATTCTGCTAAGATACGAGGATGAACTCGCAACAAATTCACATGCTCTCGGCGAATGCTGAATTGTTGGCGAAGCTCATAGCTAGAAACGCGCGAGTTATAATTGTTGGAAGCACTGCAACGAAATTTCATTTGCCGCATCGTCAGGCTGACGACCTCGATTTACTAATTGATCTCACTGCGGCCAACGCCGCGGCCGTTATTGACGCTGTGATTGACGCTTGGAACGCCAGCGGGTTCCAGAGTCCTCAAATTGGCGCAGCGCTTCTTACGAAGCCGAATGCCCAATGGCCAATTAAGGGCTACTACTATGCCGACATTATTACCCCAAAGAATTCCGTGGAGTTTGAGGATGCCTGGGCAAACGCGATTGAATGTCGCGTGGCTCATTCGCTTTCGCTGCTAACTGTTCGGATTGCGGGGCGTTCGACCCTTATCGCCATGCTTCAGAAAAGTCAGGAGTTGAAACATCAAGAAGATGTCAAATTACTTGCTGCGGCCAGTGACCTCCAGGGTGAAAAGACTTAAAACAACTCTAGTCGCATCCGGAGCCTCTCCATGAACGCCCCCGTCGTCCCAACGCCCGTTCCGCCCTACAAACACACGCCGCTGTTTCCGCTTGGGCCGGACAAGACCACCTATCGCAAGATCACGTCCGAGGGCGTCACAGTCTCGACGATCATGGGCCGCGAGATGGTGGTGGTGTCGCATGAGGCGATGCGCGCGCTGTCGGAAGCCGCGTTCACCGACATCAATCATCTGCTGCGTCCGGCGCACCTCAAGCAGTTGCGCGCCATTCTCGACGACAAGGAGTCGACCGAAAACGACAAGTTCGTCGCCTACGACCTGTTGAAGAACGCCAATATCGCCGCCGGCGGCGTGCTGCCGATGTGCCAGGACACCGGCACGGCCATCATCATGGGCAAGAAGGGCCG
>JAYTFS010000023.1:0-14946 GCA_043734185.1 Pseudolabrys sp.
ATGAGCGACGAGCGTAAAGCTGCAAAAGCCGCGTGCATCATTGCTTGGCCGGCGGGTCATTCGCGTTCGCCGCTGATCCACAATTATTGGGCCAAGAAATATAAGCTCGACGCCGAGTACCGCCGCGAAGCCGTGCCGCCGGAAAAACTCGCCCAGTTCGTCAGAAATCTGCGCGACCACGGTTATGTCGGCGGCAACGTGACGGTGCCGCACAAAGAAAAAGTTCTCACGCTGTCCGAGCCTGACGAACGCGCGCGCGCCGTCGGCGCCGCGAATTGTCTTTGGTATGACGGCGACACGCTGCGCTCCACCAATACCGACGTCGAAGGGTTTCTCGCCAATCTCGACGCGGTGACGCCGGCATGGGATCGCGGGCTGGATAGCGCGGTGGTGCTGGGCGCCGGCGGGGGCGCGCGTGCTGTGATTTACGGGTTGCTCGCGCGCGAAGTCAAAAGCATCCATGTCGTGAACCGCACGATTGAGCGTGCGCAAGCCCTGCAAAAGAAATTCGGCGCCCGCGTGCATCCGGCGCGCTGGAACGAAACAACGGGACTGCTTGGCGGCGCCGGACTTCTGGTCAACACGACGACGCTCGGCATGGTCGGCCAGCCGCCGCTTGAGATCAATCTGCGCTGCCAGCCTTCGCTAGTGGTGGCGGATCTGGTTTATGCGCCGCTGGTGACCGGACTGCTGGCAGTGGCGCGCAAACGCGGCCTGCGCGCCGCCGACGGGCTCGGCATGTTGCTGCACCAGGCGGTGCGTGGATTCGAGCGCTGGTTCGGCGTAAAGCCTGAAGTTACAGTCGAATTGCGGGCTTTGGTGGAGGCCGATTTGCTCAAGAAATAGCCCCTTCGGCCATTCCCGTCCGCCGGAATATTTTACGCGGCAGGGGGTTATTGGTCTGACAGCTCAACTTAAGAGCGGTAAAAACCTCTGGGGAGAAACGCCATGAAAATGTCACACAAGACTTTGATCGGCGCGGGCTTGGCGCTTGCGCTTGCGCTGGCGACCGGCGCTTTCGCGCAGCAGGCGAGCCGCATCCGCGGCGAGATTGCAAAAGCCGACGGCGCCATGCTGTCGCTCAAGGCGCGCGACGGCACCATGATGGATGTAAAGGTCGCCGACGACGCGCGCGTGGCAGCGCTGGTCAAGGCAACGCTCGCCGACATCAAGACCGACAGCTTCATCGGCATCGCCGGCATCCCGGAAGCGGACGGCAGCATCAAGGCCTATTCGATTCATATCTTCTTGCCGGCCCAGCGCGGCGTGGTGGCGGACCGGCATGGCCCGTGGGATGGACAGCCGAACAGCACCATGACCAACGGTTACGTCGCGGACATGCAGTCGAAGGACGGTCAGACGCTGACGATGAAGTACAAGGACGGCGAGAAGAAAATCATCGTCACCAAGGACACCGTGATCGCCGCGGTCGCGCCCGGCAATAAGGACGAGCTCAAGGTCGGAACGCCGATCATCATCATGGCCTCGGAAAAGCAGGCGGACGGCGTAACGCTGGCCAAGACATTGTATGTCGGCCGTGACGGCAAGCCGGCGATGTGATGCAAATGTTGAAACCGTTTGCATTAGCCTGCGCGATACTCGCGTATGCAGTCGTCGGCGCTTCGGCGCAGCAGCCGCAGTCCATGCGCGTTTCTGGCGCGGTCGAAAGTTTCGATGGCAATGTGCTGGCGATCAAATCGGCCAAGGACGGTGAGGTGAAGGTCAACCTCACTGGTGACGCGGCGGTGTTCGGCGTGACCAAGGCGACGATTGCCGACGTCAAGCCGGGCGCCTTCATCGGCGTTGGTGCTATGCCGCAGCCGGACGGCAGCCAGCGCGCCGTCCAGGTGACGGTGTTCGCCGAGGTGCAGCGCGGGCAGGGCGAGGGCCACCGGCCCTGGGACGCGCGGCCCAACAGCACCATGACCAATGCCACCGTCGATCAGACCGTGGCTGGCGTCGACGGCCAGGTGGTCATGCTCAAGTACAAGGACGGCGAGAAAAAAATCGTGATTCCGGCCGACGCCGTCATCCTTGCTTATGTGGTCGGCGACAAAGCCGAGCTCAAGCCGGGTGCGCAGATTGCGATCGTGCGCGCGCTAAAGAAGGCTGACGGCTCGCTGGAGGCCAATCGCGTTAATGTCGGGCGCGGCGGGGTCGTGCCGCAGTAGCGTTAGATATCTGGCGCTCACGGCGTCGGCGCATGAGCTGGGCGTGGTTGCGTGAATTTTTACGCAGGCGAACCTTGTGGAACGCCCGGGCTTGTATCCTGATACCCCAGTTCCACAGGGGGGATGATATGGCTCAGATGTTTGCGGCGATCAGGCGCGGAAAACTTAAACCCGGAATGTCGCAGGAATTCGCCAAGCGGGTGGAGGCCGGCGCTCTCCCGGTAATGAAAACAATGGACGGCTTCAAAGCCTATTATCTGGTGTTCGGCGTCGACGATACGGTCATCGCCTTATCGCTATTCACGAATAAAGCTGTCGCGGATGGCTCAACTCAGAAGTTGATGCCGTGGATCAAGGAAAATCTCGGTCCCCTGCTGGCCGCGCCTACCGAAGCCATAGAAGGCGAAGTGGCGATCAGCGCCGTGGGCTGGTCGAGCTATCTCACCCGCGGTCGAGCCAGGCTCGCCCGCGCTGGGTCAGCAGGAGCCGCGACTCCTGCATGCCGCTGCCGTTCTTGAAGCGCACCAAACCGTCGGAAATGGCATCTTCCCAGATTGAGAGATGCGGGCAACTGCGCCGCCACGCTTCCGCGTCGGCATAAGAGCGCGGCGCCTCATCGACCCAGGCGAGAAATTGTTGCGTCAGCGCGTGTGCGGCGTCTTGCATGGCGAGTCGGAATTTACACCGATCCTGATGCTCAGAAAAGTCCGCGGTCAGCCCTTCCAGGTAGGCTGGCGCGGATGCACGACATCCTTGAAGGTGTCGAAGCCCTTCCAGGCCGGCTCCGGCGTCTCGCATTTCGGCTGCGGCGTGTAGATCGACGGCCCGGTCATCTGCATGTTCGGGATGTAGCGCGGGCAATTGGGGAAAATAGCACGGGCCTGGACGCGCACGATCAGTTGCGCGCCAACAGTCTCCTTAAGCAGTGGATCGGCGTCGAGCACGCGCGCGCTGCCATTGACGCGCAGCCGCTTCGGCTTGTCGTGCATGGCGATGAACAGCAAGCCGACGTTTGCGTTCACCAGTAGATTGCCGAGGCTCTTGAACATGCCGTTGCCGTCGTAGTCAGGAAAGGCCAGTTCGGACGGTCCCATCACGCGCACGAAACCCGGCATGCCGCCCTTGAAGGAGCAATCGGGGCGGCTTTCGGCGTCGGCGGTCGCGATAAAGAAATAGGCCGCGCCCTCGATGAAGGCCTTGTCATCGGCGCTGAACTCCGTCCGCGTCAGTTTTTCTTCCAATCTGTCGGAGATGCGCCGGCTGTCGAAACGGTCCTGCAACTGGCGGTTTCCGTCGTGATACAAGATGCTCATCGCGCCACCTCGCATGTTTGTTGGCTTGATTCCCGCATACAGCGCCGTTTTTGACAAGTCTGCCGAAGAATCGAGCGTTTGCACAAAAACACGGCAAAGGTTCCGATCAATACCGTAACGGCGTCATAAAACTGCGCCTTTGGCTGGCACGGCCATTGCAAATCCCTTGTGAAATGCCGGTCTGGTCCGGCCCAACAGGGGCGCGCCATCATGTCCACATTCGACAATCCATTAGATCCGTCACGCTCATTACATAGCGCCGGCTGCGCCTGCGGCCGCCATGTCAGTGCTGCCGAGCATGAACGCGACACGCAGTTGCAATGCGTGCCGGTCGAAAATGAAGAAAAGCGCTACGAAAACGTGGTCGCTTCCGCCTTGCTGCGCGCGATCTTCCCGAAAGACGCCGGCCGCCGCGCCTTCCTGCAATCGCTCGGCGCCTCGACGGCGCTGGCCGCGGTATCGCAATTTTTCCCGCTGAAAACCGCGACCGAACTATTCGCGGCCGGTGGCCCGGTCGAGAAGAAGGACCTCAAGGTTGGCTTCATCCCGATCACCTGCGCCACGCCCATCATTATGGCCAAGCCGATGGGCTTCTATGAGAAGCACGGGCTCAATGTCGAGGTGATCAAGACGGCGGGCTGGGCGGTAATCCGCGACAAGACGCTCAACAAGGAATACGACGCCGCCCATATGCTGTCGCCGATGCCGATCGCGATCACCATGGGCGTCGGATCGAACGCGATCCCCTATACCGCGCCCGCGATCGAGAACATCAACGGCCAGGCGATCACGCTGTCCATCAAACACAAGGACAAGCGCGACCCGAAGGACTGGAAGGGCTTCAAGTTCGCGGTGCCGTTCGATTACTCGATGCACAATTATTTGCTGCGCTATTATCTCGCCGAGCACGGTCTCGATCCCGATCAGGATGTGCAGATCCGCGCCGTGCCGCCGCCGGAGATGGTCGCCAACCTGCGCGCCGATAACATCGATGGCTTCCTCGGTCCCGACCCGATGAACCAGCGCGCGGTCTATGACGGCGTCGGCTTCATCCATCTGCTTTCGAAGGAAATCTGGAACGGCCACCCCTGCTGCGCCTTCGCGGCGTCGAGGGAATTCGTCACGGGCACGCCGAATACCTACGCCGCCTTGCTCAAGTCGATCATCGACGCGACGGCCTTCGCGCATAAGCCGGAGAACCGCAAGAAAATCGCGGAGGCCATCGCGCCGGCGAATTACATCAACCAGCCAGTCACCGTGCTCGAGCAAATCCTGACCGGCACCTTCGCCGACGGTCTCGGCAGCGTGAAGACCGACGCCAACCGCGTCGACTTCGATCCGTTCCCCTGGCAGTCCTTCGCGGTCTGGATCATGACGCAAATGAAGCGCTGGGGTCAGATCAAGGGTGACATCGACTACAAGGGCGTGGCCGCACAGGTGTTCCTCGCCACCGACACCTCGAAGCTGATGACAGAAGTCGGCATGACGCCGCCAAAGACGACATCGAAGACCTTCGTCGTCATGGGCAAGACGTTTGATCCGTCGAAGCCCGAGGAATACATCAAGAGCTTCAAGATCAAGAAGGCAGTCTGAGTGAAGTCGACATCGCTTACCGGGCGCGCGGCCGTCATCTCCATCGTTCTGTTCGCCGCTTTTCTCCTAACGTGGCATCTCGCCACGCGCGGCACTTCGTCCGTGCAGCAGATGAGCCCGGAATACGCCAAGTTGATGGGCGTCACAGCGACCCAGGGCAAATCGGCAATGCCCGGTCCGCTCGATGTCGGCGCCAAGCTGTGGGAGCACGCACGACGCCCCTTCTACGACAACGGGCCAAACGACAAGGGCGTCGGCATCCAGCTCGCGTATTCGATCGCCCGCGTTTTCATCGGTTACGCGCTGGCGGTCGCCTTCGCGGTGCCGATCGGATTTCTGATCGGCATGTCGCCTTTGATGAGCAAGGCGCTCGATCCCTTCATTCAAGTCCTTAAACCCATCTCGCCGCTCGCCTGGATGCCGCTGGCGCTCTACACCATCAAGGACTCGGCGCTGTCCTCGATTTTCGTGATCTTTATCTGCTCGCTGTGGCCGACCATGATCAATACCGCCTTCGGTGTTGCCCAGGTGCGCAAGGAATGGCTCAACGTCGCCAAGACGCTGGAAGTCGGCACCTTCCGGCGCGCCTTCACCATTATTCTTCCCGCCGCGGCACCGACGATTCTGACCGGCATGCGTATTTCCATCGGCATCGCCTGGCTGGTGATCGTCGCGGCCGAAATGCTCGTCGGCGGCACCGGCATCGGTTACTTCGTCTGGAACGAATGGAATAATTTATCCATCACAAATGTGATTACTGCGATAGTGCTAATCGGGGTGGTGGGGATGTTGCTGGATTTGATTCTGGCGCGGCTCACGCGGCTCGTGACGTTTCCCGAATGACCGCCCCCTTCATCTCCATCGAGGGCATCGCGCGCCGCTACGGCGCAGCACCCGCAATTTTCGACAACCTGTGGCTGTCGATGGCGCGCGGCGAATTCGTCTGCGTCATCGGCCATTCCGGCTGCGGCAAGACCACCGTGCTCAACATCCTCGCCGGCCTCGATGCGCCGTCCGAAGGCGTCGTCATCGTCGACGGCCGCGAAATCGAAGGCCCGAGCCTCGACCGCGCCGTGATCTTCCAGGGCCATTCGCTGCTGCCGTGGCGCACGGTAATGGGCAACGTCGCCTATGCCGTCTCCTCGCGCCACCGCGGTTGGAAATCCGCGCAGGTGAACGCGCACGCGCAGAAATTCATCGACCTTGTCGGCCTCACCGGCGCGGAGCACAAGCGCCCGGCCGAACTCTCCGGCGGCATGAAGCAGCGCGTCGGCATCGCGCGCGCTTTGTCGATCGAGCCCAAGATCATGCTGATGGACGAGCCGTTCTCCGCGCTCGACGCGCTTACGCGCGGCACGCTGCAGGACGAGGTGCGCCGCATCTGCCAGGAGACCGGCCAGACCGTATTCATGATCACGCATGACGTCGACGAGGCGATCTATCTCGCCGACAAAATCGTGCTCATGACCAACGGCCCCGGCGCGGTGCTGGCCGAGATCGTGGAAAATCCGCTCCCCAAGCAGCGCGCGCGCAACGACGTCCACAAGCATCCGCTGTATTACGCGGCGCGCAACCACATCATCGATTTCCTGGTGAGCCGCTCGCGCACCTTCATCGTGGAAGCGGGCAGCGCTTACGACCCGCGCAACGTCGCAAGCGTGCGGCCGGGCCTGCCGGAGCCGTCGCTCGCCAAACCGATGCCCAACAACGGTCCTGTTCAGAAGAGGAGCCTGCCATGAAGCGCGCCGATCTCACCGAAAAACTGCTCGACATCAAACGCGAGAAGGGCTGGAGCTGGAAATATATCTGCGGCGAGATCGGCGGCATGTCGCCGATCATGATCACCGGCGGCCTTCTCGGCCAGCACAAGCTGACCAAGCCGCAGGCCGCGGCCGCGGCCAAGCTGTTCGGCCTTTCGAAATCCGAGCAGTCGCTGCTCAACGAGGTGCCGATGCGCGGCACCGGCACGGCGATGCCGCCGACCGATCCGCTGATCTACCGCTTCTTCGAGTTGGTGCTGGTCAACGGCCCGGCCTGGAAGGCGCTGATCGAGGAGGAATTCGGCGACGGCATCATGTCGGCCATCGACTTCGACATGGTGATGGAGCGGCTGCCAGATCCCAAGGGCGACCGCGTCAAGATCACGATGTCGGGCAAATTCCTGCCGTTCAAATATTACGGCGCGACGGGCAACGCGTTGGCGTATGGGCTGAAGGAGGAGTAGGGGGCGGCTCAAATCCAACTCCCGCAACCAATTTTCTGCCCGAATCGGGGCGCATACGCCCTCCATGAATTTGCCGGTCAAACATCATTTCAATCCTGCATTTTCGCTCAAACCATGGGCTGATGATGATGGCGCTCTTACGGAGCGCTCCTCACCATGAGGCCGATTAGCGCCCCGTCCTTCGAGACGCGGCCTTTGGCCGCTCCTCAGGATGAGGGCGGGATTACGAGCCGCTCAAGCGCCTTCTTCAGCGCGTCCGGCAGCGGCACCGGCTTGCCCGTAGCGCGCTCGACATAGACGTGCACGAAATGCCCTTGAGCCGCCGCGGTGTCGTCGCGCCCGCGGAAAATGCCGACCTCGTAGCGCACGCTGCTGTTGCCGAGATGCGCCACGCGCAATCCGGCGCGCACGGCATCGGGATAGGCGATGGCCTGGAAATAATTGCAGTGCGTCTCGACGACGAGGCCGATCACCTTGCCGTTCGCGATGTCGAGCACGCCCTGCGCGATGAGGTAGCTGTTCACGGCGGTGTCGAAGAATTCGTAATAGACCACGTTGTTGATGTGGCCGTAGATGTCGTTGTCGCCCCAGCGCGTCGGGATGTCGGCGAAATGCGCGAAGGCGGAAGCGGGCAGCGGCGTCGGCCGATCCATAATTATTTGGCCTTGGCTTTGCTTTTCTTCTTGGCTTTGCCGTCCACCAGCACGCGGCCGTCGATGTCGGCGATGGTATTGGTGCCGGTCAGCGCCATGGCGACATCGAGTTCTTTCTTGAGAATGTCGATTGCCTTGGCGACGCCGGGCTGGCCGCCGGCGCCGAGCCCGTAAATATAGGAGCGGCCGATCAGGCAGGCGCGCGCGCCCAGCGCCAGCGCGCGCATCATGTCGGCGCCGGTGCGGATGCCGCCGTCGAACAGGACCTCGGTGTCCGAACCGACCACGTCGGCGACGGCCGGCAGCATCGCGATCGAAGACGACGCGCCGTCGAGCTGGCGGCCGCCATGGTTTGACACCACGATGGCGTCGGCGCCGGCCTTGACCGCGGCCTTGGCGTCATCGACATCCAGGATGCCTTTCACGATCAGTTTGCCCGGCCAGATCTTCTTGATCCATTCCACATCCTTCCAGTTCAAGGTCGGATCGAATTGCGTCGCCGTCCATTGCGCCAGCGAGGTGACGCCCTCCATGCCCTTCACGTGACCGGCGAGATTGCCGAAGGTCCAGCGCTTGCCCGCCAGCACACTGGCAACCCAGCCCGGCCGGGTCGCCATGTTGATGAGATTTTTAAATTTGAGTTGAGGCGGAACGGCTAGGCCGTTCTTGATGTCGCGGTGGCGCTGGCCGAGCACTTGCAGATCAACGGTGAGCACCAGCGCGCTGCATTTGGCGGCGGCGGCCCGATCGATCAGCGAGCGCACGAAGCCGCGGTCGCGCATGACGTAGAGCTGAAACCAGAACGGCTTTTCGACGGCTCCCGCCACGTCCTCAATCGAGCATATCGACATGGTCGAGAGGCAGAATGGAATTCCTGCCTCCTGCGCCGCCTGGCAAGCCAGGATTTCGCCGTTGCCGCGCTGTAGCCCGGTCATCGCGACCGGTCCCAGCGCGAGCGGCAGCGGGACCTTCACGCCAAGGATGGTGCTGCCCATGCTGCGCTTGTCGACATCGATCATGACGCGCTGGCGCAGCTTGATCGCCTCGAGGTCGGCCCGGTTGGCGCGCAAGGTCTCCTCACTATACGAGCCGGCGGTGGCGTATTCGAAAAAGGCGCGCGGCACCCGGCGGCGGGCGAGCTCACGCAAATCCGCGATACAAGTGACGTTCTTCATGAGGCAAAACTCTGCGGCAACACGGGGTTAATCCGGTAGCACGGCGGCGGGGGGCGGCGAAATGGCCGGTTCCGCTCGCCTAACGTGGTGAACGGGCCCGGAATTGGGCAACGGTTAACCCCGGTTAGTAAGGATTCCTCACACTTTTTGAAGTAAATTCGCCGCGTTGGCTGATATAGAGCACAAGAGGGCAGGGCACTGCCGGCTCATTCAGCTTTGGGGCGCAGGCGTCGAGGGGCATTCATGGTTCGTCGTTATTTCGGCACCGACGGCATTCGCGGCCGGGCCAACAAGGTCATCACGCCCGAACTGGCGCTCAAGGTAGGCCAGGCCGCGGGCTTGATCTTCAAAAACGGCGATCACCGCCATCGCGTGCTGATCGGCAAGGACACCCGCCTGTCCGGCTACATGATCGAGACCGCGCTGGTCGCAGGATTCACCTCGGTCGGCATGGACGTGCTGCTCACCGGCCCAATCCCTACGCCCGGCGTTGGCATGCTGACGCGCTCGATGCGCGCCGATCTCGGCGTCATGATTTCAGCCTCGCATAATCCGTTCGACGATAACGGCATCAAGCTTTTCGGGCCGGACGGCTTCAAGCTCAGCGACGAAGTCGAAAGCAAGATCGAAGAGTTGCTCGATTCCGATCTCAGCAAGAAGCTCGCCAAGAGCGAAGAACTCGGCCGCGCCAAGCGCATCGACGGCGTGCAGGACCGCTACATTGAATTCGCCAAACGCACGCTGCCGCGCGCGCTTGATCTGTCGGGCCTGCGCGTGGTGATCGATTGCGCCAATGGTGCCGCCTATAAAGTGGCGCCCGGCGCGCTGTGGGAACTGGGCGCCGACGTGATTTCGATCGGCGTCGAGCCGGACGGCTTCAATATCAACAAGGATTGCGGCTCGACCGATCTGGCGGCGATCACGCACAAGGTTCGCGAGATGCGCGCCGATATCGGCATCGCGCTCGATGGCGACGCCGACCGCGTCATGATCAGCGACGAGCACGGGCGTGTGGTGGACGGCGACCAGTTGCTCGCCGTCATCGCCCAAAGCTGGAAGGAAGACGGCAGGCTGCAAGGCGGCGGCATCGTCTCGACCGTGATGGCCAATCTCGGGCTGGAACGCTATCTCGCCGGTATCGGCCTCGAAATGATCCGCACGCCGGTCGGCGACCGTTATGTGCTCGAGCACATGCGCAAGCACGGTTATAATGTCGGCGGCGAACAGTCCGGCCACATCATCCTCTCCGACTACACCACGACCGGCGACGGCTTCGTGGCGGCTTTGCAACTGCTTGCGGTGATCAAGCGCAGCAACAAGCCGGTGTCCGAGCTTTGCCACCGCTTCGAGCCGCTGCCGCAAGTGCTCAAAAATGTCCGCTACCAGAAGGGCAAGCCGCTGGAGAATGCCGGCGTGCGTTCGGCCATCGCCAGCGCCGAGAAAAAGCTTGGGCTGAGCGGCCGCCTGATTGTGCGCCCGTCCGGCACCGAGCCGGTGATACGGGTCATGGGCGAAGGCGACGACAAGATCCTGGTTGAGCAGGCTGTGGATGATGTGGTCGAGGCGCTCACGCTGGTCGCGGCCTGACCATCAACCGCTCCTTCCCGCAGGCATTCTAAACGCCCAGCATCATATTGGCGAGATGGGCGAGGGCGACAAGTAGAGCCGCCGCTCGCCGGATTCGTTAACGACTCCTTAACCGCTGATTCTCCGTAGCCGATATCGTTTCGCGGGCGCGCGTAGCGCATCCGCGCGCCGGTAATTTCGTTAAACAGCGTGGTTAAAATTCAAGGTTAAGAGGCACTTAAGGATTTGCTGCCATCGTCCCTCATCTTTCGCCGCCTCGGCGAACGGGTGGATTCGGAATGGGAGACGACGGCATGTTTGGTGCGCGTCTTACGATAACGACACTGGCCTTGGCCGCTTCGTTCGCCTCGAACGCCGCGCGCGCCGCCGATTACATGCCGCCACAGCCGCCGCAGGTCTACTACCAGCCGCCGCCGCCCGTGGTCGAAAACTTCGCCGACGGCTGGTATCTGCGCGGCGATGTCGGCATCGGCCTGAACCAAAAACAAAGCCTCGAATACCTGCCGGCTCCGGCGAACGTCGGCAACGGCTTCGTCTTCCAGCACAACTCGACCGCCGACACGTTCTTCATCGGTGGCGGCGTCGGCTACGAGTTCAACAACTGGCTGCGCTTCGACGGCACTGCGGAATACCGCGCCAAGACGCGGCTTTATGCCTTCGGCAATTACCCGCCGAACGGCCTCGACATCTACGAGGGCAATCTGAAGTCGTGGGTATTCCTCGCCAACGCTTACGTCGATCTCGGCACCTGGAATTGCTTCACGCCGTTCGTGGGCGCCGGCATCGGTACCGCGCACGTTACATTGGCGGATTTCAGCGACGTCAATCCGAACGGCGGCTTCGGCTTCGGCCGCAATCCCAGCTCTTGGAATATGGCGTGGGCGTTGCACGCTGGCGTCGCCTACAACGTCAGCAAGAATTTCAAGGTTGAGCTCGCCTATCGCTACCTGAGCTACGGCTCGATCACCGACACCGTCGATTGCAACGGCGGTTGCAACGCCGACTCCTTCAAGTTCGGCAATCTGAGCTCGCACGATATCAAGCTCGGCCTGCGCTGGACCTGCTGCGATTCGCCGCCACCGCCGCCGCGTTACGTCTACACGCCGCCGCCGCCGGTTTACACGCCGCCGCCGCCGCCGCTGCGCAGCAAGGGTTAGTTAACACGCGTGTTTAATTTTGATGGTTAGCCCGGCCTTAACTTCTCTTCGGCATGGTGAATGAAAGGTGAGCGTTGTGTTTATCCGTAAGCGTAGCGAGGTCGTCGTCATGGATCTGTTGAGGCCGCTTGTTGTCGCCGGCGCGGTCACATTGACCCTGGTGGGCGCCGGCCAAGGGACGAGCCTTGCTGCCGACCCAATGACATTGCCGCCGCCGAGTTCGTTGTCGCCGAAAGCCTGGTCCCCCCAATACACCCCGCGGAATGTTTTCCTGTCCGACATGTATGTCCGCGCCGACATCGGCCAGCGCTGGGGCCTGCTCATGCGCGCCGATGCAGCAAGTCCCCCAGATCCGGTCGAAAATTCGCTGGGCAGCGCCGCCTCGTTCAACATCGGCGCCGGTTTTCGTCGCAACTGGCTCCGCGCCGATCTGACCGTCGATTACGCGATGCCGCAGAAATATCAGGGGACGATCGGCTCCCCCGGCGACGTTACCGCGAAAATTCAGACGAGCACGGCGCTGTTCAATCTCTATGCCGATCTCGGCACCTGGTACCGGCTGACACCCTATATCGGCGCCGGCATTGGCGTCTCGCGCGTCACGGTTTCCGACTTCGAGAGCGCGGTGACGCCGCCATTTTCGGGCGCGGGGAGCAACGCCCAGTGGCGGCTGGCCTGGGCCGCCACGGCCGGTGCGGCGTTCGCAATTTCGAGAAATCTACAGATCGACGTCGGCTACCGCTACCTCGGCTTCGGCGATGTCGACACGGCCGAAGGGCCGGGCGGGCATATGCGATTCAAGAACGTCAACAGCCAGGAGGTCCGCCTTGGTTTGCGCTGGAATCTGGATGATCTGCCAGGGATTCAATAGCGCGGCGTGATGATGAAATTTCCCCGCCCACAAGCTTTCTTCGACCGCTGCACCGGCGCAAGGCCGGCGGCTGCTATCGCCTTGTTGGCGGCGCTGTTTTCTTCGTCCGCTTATGGCGCCGACTACACGACGCCGCGGCCTTTGCCGGACTATTCATTGCGCGGCACTCAGACTCCGGTCTTGCGCGAGCCGATTTATCCGCGCTGGGACGGTTTGTACTTCGGCGTGCAGGGTGGGATGTCTGCCGGCACCGCTGATATGAGCGGCGCCACCGGTTCGATGGTCAGCTACATTCTGGCAAATACGGAGTTGCAAGGGCTTGTCTCCGACTGGACCACACTGGCTCCGCGATCCAGCAGCACCCAGAGCTACGGCGGCTTCATCGGCTACAATGTCCAATGGGGCGAGGTCATCACCGGTGTCGAGTTGAACTATAACCGCATGAAATTTCAGACGGGCGGGGCGGATTCGGTTGGACCCATTCAGGTTCCTGGCGCCAACCTCCCGGATGGCTCCACGGTTCTCTACAACGTCACCGTGGCATCGAACGCTACCATCGCAATCAGCGACATCATGACGGCACGCGTCCGCGCCGGCTGGGCCTATGAACGCCTGCTGCCTTACGGCTTTGTCGGTCTCGCACTGGGCCGGGCTGACACATCGCGCACGGCCAGTGTCACCGGCACCAAGTCGGTAACGGATACGTCGACTCCTCCCGTTACCGTCACGGGCGCTCTGGTCTTGCCGCGCAACCCGCAGTCGGAATCGAAAGAGGGCCAGGTTGTTTATGGGTTTGCCGCTGGCCTCGGCGTCGAACTCGGACTCTTGCCAAATCTGTTTCTTCGCGCCGAATACGAGTTCGTCCAATTTCCCAACATCAACGACATTCGGGTCGTGGTGAATTCGGGCCGCGTCGGCCTCGCGCTGAAGTTCTAGCGCGCCGCGGGTTTTTTGCCCGGAACGGCGGGTTTTCCGCGCCATCCCCAAACGCAAAGCAGCTTACGACTTTTAGCAAGTTGACCGGCCGCGCCAAGTCGCCTATTCCCGCCAGTGGGACACCTCTCCCCAACGAGAGGCACCTATCTGGAAGGATAGATTATGACGGCACCAAAGCCCGGCGTGCGGCCGGCCATCCCGCACTTTTCGTCCGGCCCCTGCGCCAAGCGCCCCGGCTGGTCTCTCCAAGTCCTCACCGACGCAGTTCTCGCGCGCTCGCACCGGTCCAAGATCGGCAAGGCGAAACTCAAGCGCGCCATCGAGCTTACGCGCGAAGTGCTCGAAGCCCCCGCCGACTACCGCATCGCCATCGTGCCGGCCTCCGATACCGGCGCGGTAGAAATGGCGCTGTGGACGATGCTGGGCGAGCGGCCGGTCACCATGCTCACCTGGGAATCCTTCGGCGAAGGCTGGGTGACCGACGTCGAGAGGCAACTGAAGTTGAAAGACGTCACGGTGCTCAAAGCGCCCTATGGCGAGCTGCCCGACTTCAAGAAAATTGATTTTGCCACCGACGTGGTGTTCACCTGGAACGGCACCACCTCCGGCGTGCGCGTGCCGAATGGCGACTGGATCGAGGCCTCTCGCAAGGGCCTGACCATTTGCGACGCCACTTCGGCGGCGTTTGCGCAGAAGCTCGACTGGCCCAAGCTCGATGTCGTCACCTTCTCCTGGCAAAAGGCGCTCGGTGGCGAGGCCGCGCACGGCATGCTCATTCTTTCGCCGCGCGCAGTGGCGCGGCTGGAAAGCTACAAGCCGGCCTGGCCGCTGCCGAAACTTTTCCGCATGACCAAGGGCGGCAAGATCAACGAAGGCATTTTCGCCGGCGAGACCATCAACACGCCGTCGATGCTGTGCGTCGAGGATTATCTCGATACGCTTTCCTGGGCGAAATCGATCGGCGGGCTCAAAGGCACCGTGGCGCGCTCGGACGCCAACGCCAAGGCGCTCGCCAACTGGGTCGCGGTCACGCCTTGGATCGCGCATCTCGCCAAGAACGCGCATGAGCGTTCCAACACGTCGGTTTGTTTGGTGGTGACCGATCCGGCGGTGACGCGACTGTCGGCCGACGACCAGGCGGCGTTTGCCAAGAACCTCGCCGGCATTCTGGAAAAGGAAGGCGTCGCCTACGACATCGCCTATTACCGCGACGCGCCGCCGGGCCTGCGCATCTGGTGCGGCGCCACGGTGGAGACACGCGACATC
>JAYTFS010000024.1:0-4590 GCA_043734185.1 Pseudolabrys sp.
AAGCGCTCGCCGTCGAAGCCGCTGGTGATCGTGCCGCATACCTTATCGGAACTCACCGGGCCTGCTTTCGGCCATGACGTCGTGCGGGAAGGCGATGCGGACCTGACCAAGCAGCACAAAGGCGAACCGCTGGGAGAGCGCATCATCGTGCACGGCCGCGTGCTCGACGAGGACAAACGTCCTGTTCCCGATACGCTGGTGGAAATCTGGCAGGCCAATGCCTGTGGCCGGTACGTGCACATCGTCGACCAGCATCCGGCGCCGCTCGATCCGAATTTCACCGGCGCGGGGCGCACCATCACCGACAAAGACGGCTACTACCGTTTCATCACCGTCAAGCCCGGCGCCTACCCCTGGGGCAATCACCCCAATGCCTGGCGGCCGAACCACATTCACTTCTCCGTATTCGGCCAGTCGTTTCTCACGCGGCTGGTGACGCAGATGTATTTCCCCGGCGATTGCCTGTTTCCATACGACCCGATCTTCAATTCGGTCACCGATGAGAAGGCGCGGGCTCGCATGATTTCGACCTTCGACCTCGAGAACACAATTCCCGATTGGGCGCTCTGCTTCCGCTGGGACATCGTGCTGCGCGGCCGCGAACAGACGCCGCTCGATACGGACAAACACTAAAATGTCAGTAATCACACCCTCACAAACCGTCGGTCCCTTCTTCGCCTATGGCCTTGCACCCAAGGGCCGTTGTGAATGGGACCCGAACGGCAGTTACAGCTGGAAGGAAACCGTCGGCGACAACCTGATCACGCCGGACGCGACGGGCACCAAAATCCGCATCGAGGGTCGCGTGACCGACGGCGACGGATTGCAGATCAATGACGCCATGATCGAGATCTGGCACGCGGACAGCCAGGGCCGCTATGCCCACGCGCGCAACGAGAAGCCGCGACCGAACGCGAAGTTCACCGGCTTCGGCCGCTCCGCCACCGACAAGAACGGCATCTACAGTTTCGATACGATCAAGCCCGGCGCGGTGGTGGGTCCGAAAGGCAAGCCACAGGCGCCGCATATCGTCGTCTGCATTTTCTCGCGCGGCATGCTGCGGCAAATTTACACGCGGCTGTATTTTTCCGATGAGGCGGCCAACGGCGCGGATGCTATTCTCGCCATGGTTCCGGCGGAGCGCCGTGGGACGCTCATTGCCCACAAGCGGCCAGGCGACGGAGTGCCGCTGTATCGCTTCGACATCCGGGTGCAGGGCGACAACGAGACGGTTTTCTTCGACATCTGAAGATCTTGCCGGCCATTCGGCGATTGCCCACACATCCCACGGCTGTCATCACATAGTGGGCAAATGCCCATTACTTTCATCGGTACAAATAATTATGCGTGGAATAACGGCATAATTCATTGCCCACCCACGCTGCCCATCTTTCCCAACATGAGTTTAGCCGTTGACGGACGCGGGATGGCTTGGTTCGCTTTGCGCCTGAACGGCCGCCAGAGCCGGCAGGGGAAGCGCCGCGATGAACGAGCAAATTCTTCAAGAGATCAGCGAATTCTGCCGCCAGCGCGGCCTGGCCGAATCCACCTTCGGCCGCCGCGCGGTCAATGACGGCAAACTCGCCAGCCGCCTGCGCAACGGCGGCCGCATCACCACCGACACGCTCGATCGCATCCGCACTTTCATGTCGCGCAACCTGGAAGCCGCGCCGGGGAAGCGCCGCGTTCTGTTCGATGCCGCGCCAACTTCGGCGAGCCTGCCGATCGTCAAGCCGTTGGCGCCGCCAGTCGCTTCCGGGCAGGTGAGCGACGATCCGCAGCGCAATTTCCGTTTCTTCGATAACCGGCAAAAATATCTGTTGTTCGTGAACACCTGCAGCGAGAAGTGGGAGGTTGCGAACCGCGTCGGCCTTGAGCTGGTCAACATTCATCCACGTCCGCCAGCGGTGCGCGTGTTCGATGCCGGCGTCGGCGACGGCACCGTGCTCGCGCGCGTGATGCGCTCGATGCACGACCGTTATCCAACCATGCCGTTCTACATCGTCGGCAAGGAAATAAGCCTGGAGGACGTGCGGCTGACGCTGCAGAAAATGGCGGATCGCTTCATCGAGCATCCGTCGAGCGTCGTGGTTCTCACCAATCTTGCTTACGCCGAAGCGCCCTGGCTGTCGGTGAAGTCGGTCAGCGCCGCCACAAGCCTCGTTTGGCATGAAGTTCCGCTGGAAGGAAATACCGCGCACAGCTTCGAGCAGCAGATCACCGCGCTCGAGCCATTCCTCGGCGAGAACTGGAAGGCGCGCGTGTCGCCGAAAAGCGGCAATCCGGTCTATGAGCGCCCGGTGGTTCTTGTGCTTTACCGGAACGATCACCGCTTCCTACTCGATCAGGTGATTCCGAAACCCGGCGGCACCGTCGCGGACTACGATCTCGTGATTGCGTCGCAGCCGTACCGCGCCCGCGCCACGCTCGAGTTCAAGGCCAAGCGCGTGCTGGCGCCGCTCGCCCGCGCGCTCGGTCCCGGCGGCCGGATGATCGCGATCCAATCTTACGGGCACGATCCGGGCATGGAGATCATCCACAAGGTCTGGCCAAACGACAATCCGTTTGTGCACAGCCGCCACGACCTGCTCAAGGCGGTCAAGCAGGAGTTGGGTCCGGCCGGACGCGACCTTAACTTCAACACTTATTCCGATCAGCGGTCGCTGTTTCGTTACGAGATGCACACGCTGCCGTCGGAAATCTCATCCTCGATCGGCACCTCGACGCTGCTCGCCGCCTGGAACGCGGCGATCTATGTGGCGCAAATCGAGGATGACCGCCTGTCGGATGTGAACAGCGATCGCCGCTATATCGAGGCGACGCGAGACGTGCTGCAAAGTCAGGGCGGGTTGTGGTTCTACGACGAGTCCTTCGTGATCTCGCACCGGCGCGAGTAGCGCATGATCCCGAAAAGTGGGAACCGGTTTTCGGATCAGATCATGCGCAAGCAAAAGTCATGAGTTTCGCGCGAAGCTTTTCGCTGGAAGCGACGCGCCCCAAACCGGCGGAGATCGCCGCGCTCGCCGCTATCCTGCCACCCGCCACGCCGGTCTTTCTCACTGCGGTGCCGACCATTGATACCGACGAACTGGTGACGGCGGCGGTCGGCTTGCGCAAGGCGGGTCTTGAGTCGGTCGCCCATGTTGCGGCGCGGCGGCTCGCCAGCGCCGAACAATTGAGCGAGTTATTGGCTCGCCTCTGCGCCGAGTCCGACATGCGCCGCCTCTTGGTAATCGGCGGCGATGTGGACGCATCGGGAGCGTTTCCCGACGCGCTGGCGGTCATTCAGAAAGGCCGCTTGCGCGAAGCGGGCATCGAGGAGATCGGCATTGGCGGCTATCCGGAAGGCCATCCGCGCATTGCGCCCGACCGGCTGGAAGCCGCGCTCGACCAGAAAATAGCCGCGGCCCGCGCCGCCGGTTTGAAGGTTTTTATTGTCAGCCAGTTTTCGTTTTCGGGCGACAAGATCCTCGCCTGGGTCAAGCAACTGCGCGCCTGCGGCATTTCGGTGCCGGTGAAAATAGGCCTGGCGGGGCCCGCCAACGTGACCGCTTTGCTGCGCTACGCCAAGCGCTGCGGCGTATCGGCCTCATTGCGCGGCCTGATGTCGGGGGCCGCCGCCGGGCTGATCGGCAATGCAGGGCCCGACCGCATTATCGAGACGCTGGCCGCGGCCGGCGACCTCGGCATCGCGCCGCATTATTTCTCGTTTGGCGGGGCGGTTGAAACCGCCCGCTATGCGTGCGATGCGGCGGCGGGACGAATTGCCGCTGGGCATGCTATGGCTCAGCATAATTAGAAACCCGCAGCTGCCAGGCATACGGGCGTAGGAGGAAACCATGACGCAACGTACCAAGCCGCCATTCCGTGCCGACCATGTCGGCAGCATTCTACGCACCGCGCCGGTCAAGCAGGCGCGCGCCCAGCGCGAGAAGGGTGCGATTACGCCGGCGCAACTCAAAGAGGTTGAGGACCGCGAGATCGAGAAGATCATCAAGAAGCAGGAAGAAATCGGCCTCAAGCTCGCCACCGACGGCGAGTTCCGCCGCTCCTGGTGGCATTTCGATTTCTACAGCATGCTTGATGGCGTCGAACTTTATGAACTTGACCACGGCATCCAGTTTCAAGGCGTTCAGACCAAGCCGCTCAGCATCAAGGTCACCGGCAAGATAGGCTTCTCCAATCACCCGATGCTGGAGCACTTCAAGTTTTTGAAGGCGCACACCAAGGTGGTGCCGAAAATGACCATCCCGGCGCCGAACGTGATGCATTTCCGGCTTGAGCCAGGCGCTGTGAGTAAGGACTTCTATCCAAGCCGAGACGCCATCTTCGACGATCTCGCCGCGGCCTATCAAAAAGCGATCAAGGCCTTTTACGACGCCGGCTGCCGCTATTTGCAGTTCGACGATACTGCCTGGGCCTATCTCTGCTCGAAAGAGGAAATGCAGAAAGCCAGAGACCGCGGCATGGACGTCGACCACCTGGAAGCATCCTACACCGCGTGCATCAACAAGGCGCTGGAGGCTAAGCCCGCCGACATGACCATCACCACGCATGTGTGCCGCGGCAATTTCCGCTCGACTTGGATTG
>JAYTFS010000025.1:0-2462 GCA_043734185.1 Pseudolabrys sp.
GGCTCGCGTGGTCGGTGATTCCGGCTGCCCCGAGCCCTCGCGCGCCATGGACCAGATGCTCTACGGCATCATGCTGGACGGCTGATTATTTGTTTGCGCTCGGTGGCGCAATCGGGCAACTAGCGCATCTTCGTTTACACAAGGAGCGGCCCTGTGGACGTACAGGAAGTCAGAAAGCTCGATAGCTATCTCAAGAAGCTGTTCGGCAACCAGAAGGTTCGCGTGGTGCCGAAGACCTACGACACCGCCGAAGTTTACGTCGGCGATGACGACGCCGGAGAATTGAACCTCGACGATGAGGATGGCGACAAGTCGTATAATTTCCGCATGGTCATTCAGGTGGGCCAGGACCCGTCCATGCAGCCGGTGCCGACCTTGAATGCCTATTTGCGACGCAAATTCGAAAACGACAATATTCGCGTCGTGACGCGGCCGAAGAAAACGGATTCGCTGGAAGCCTATATCGGCGAGGAATTTCTAGGCGTCTTGTTTCTGGAAAACGAAAAGGGCCGCAAGTCCTATATTTTCGAATTGCCGATTCTCGACATCGACCTGGTCGACGCGGGGATTTAGCTATTCGGACGCAGCCGCGCGATCAGGCTGTCGATGCCGGTCGCGACGCTCTGCCAGTTGACCAGCCAATCGCGCGGAAAACGAATAGTGATGTCGGTATTGCCGATGCGCCGTTCCAACAGGCAGCTTCCGGAGTTAATGACGCCGCGACGCGCGCATCGCGCCAGGAAATGTTCGGGCGCATTCGACTCGAATACGAGTTCTTCGCCCTGATAGGGCGTGTCGTTGCGAAAGCCGCGCAGCGTTAGCCCCGGCGGGCCTGCGACCGGCTCGGCAACCAGATAGCGCGGATAGATCGTCTGCACGCGTTCGAGCAGCGGCAGCGTGCCGTCGGCGGTCTGAATGGTTACGAACAGCCTCTCGTTGGGATCGACCGGCGCGCCGCCGATGGTCTTGAGCGCCGGATCCGGCGGCACCAGCGATGGCCACAGATAAGCAAGGTCGATGCGTTCCTGGGTGCCGGGGCGGCGCTGCATCGCCTGCCGGATCGCCGCCGGCTCGATGTTGAAGGCAACGCCGCCGACAATCACGGGCAGGGAGGGCGCATCGGCTGCGACCGGCGTGTCCGGCCAGCGCGGCCACAGCACATAGGCCACATAGCCCGCAGCGAAAATCGTGACGGCGATGAACAGCCACACCGGCCCGGTGAGCGGGCTGGCGCCGGCGCGTCGTTTGCTCGGGCGGGGCCGTTCTTGCACGATATAGGCCATGAAATTCCTGAAGCGGCTCCTGACGAATCAAAGTGGAGTATGCCACGCGGCGTGAATCGCTTGCGCGGCCTGCCGTTTACCATTTGTTAAGGATTCGCTGGCGGGAACCGGCCGGTCTTGTAGAACTTCGCCTCAGTCATGCGTGCGAGGCGGAAATGACCCCGGAATCGTTGCAGAACCTGCTGTCGTTAGCGCTCGGCTTTGCCGCCGCCGGTATGTTCACCTCAGCCTACCAACTTGCCACCGACCGCCTGCCGACCTTCGGCCTGCTTTCGACCGGCCCCAGCCCGCAGGCTTTTGCCGCTGTTCCGCTGCTGATGGTGGCGGCGCCTTTCCTGATCATGCGCAACACGCTGCTTGGCCGCCGGCAGGAAGGCCGCCGCTTTGAATTCGTGTTCCTTGCCACTTTGCTCGCGGGCTTCTGGAGCCTGATGTCCGGCATGGTACTGCTGCGCGCCGCCAGCCTGTTGCTCGCTTAGTCCTTCCAATTTTCCACGTTCGTTGCAATTGTCGTCTTCTTTCTAGGAGACGCGAATGCCGATCTATGAACTCGACGGCCAGGCGCCGGAATTTCCGGGCGAAGGCGAATATTGGGTCGCCGACACCGCGGTGCTGATCGGCCGCGTGCGCCTGAAGAAAGAGGCGAGCGTCTGGTTCGGCGCCGTGCTGCGCGGCGACAATGAATGGATCGAGCTCGGCGAACGCTCTCAGATTCAGGACAACGCCACGCTGCACAGCGATCCCGGATTTCCCATGACCATCGGCTCGAACTGCGTGATCGGGCATAAAGTGGTGCTGCACGGCTGCATCATCGGCGACAATTCGCTAATCGGCATGGGCGCGATCGTGCTCAATGGTACCAAAATCGGGAAAAATTCACTTGTCGGCGCGGGTGCGCTGGTGACCGAGGGCAAAAGCTTTCCGGACAATTCACTGATCGTCGGGGCGCCCGCTCGCGCGATCCGCCCGCTCGACGAAAAAGCTTTGGCCATGATCCGCGGCGGCGCCGACATCTACGTGCGGCGCTGGAAGCAATACGCCAAGGGATTGAAGCGGATCGGGTGAATATCCCGCACCCCTAAAACAGGTGCGGCCGGCCTTGGGGGAGGCCGGCCGCTCGCAAACCCGGTCTGGGGACGGGGAGGGGTGGGGACGTGACCGAGCTTGCGAATTCCTCGT
>JAYTFS010000026.1:0-12043 GCA_043734185.1 Pseudolabrys sp.
TTCCGCGCGGCGTTGACCGATTCCGGCAAACGACATCCCGTGACGCGAGGCCTGGAAGGTTCGGAAACCGATCCGCCGCATTGGAGCCAGTGGTTCCGGCTGGTCGATATCAAGCGCACCACCGGCACAAATGTGATGCAGGGTCCGGACGGCAAGCCGCTTTTGGTGCTCGCGCGCGAGGGCGAAGGCCGCGTCGCGCTGCTGTTGTCCGATCACATCTGGCTGTGGGCGCGCGGCTATGAAGGCGGCGGCCCGCATCTCGATCTGCTGCGGCGGCTGTCGCATTGGTTGATGAAGCAGCCCGATCTTGAGGAAGAAGCGCTGCGGCTGATCGTGAACGGCCACGAGATCACCGTGCAGCGCCAAACCATGGCCGATACGGTCAATGAAATTACCCTCACCTCGCCGACCGGCGCGACGCGCACGCTCAACCTTGCGCCGATCGAGCCCGGCCTGTGGCGTTCGACTATTCCCGCCAATGAGCTAGGCCTGTGGCGCGCGACCGACGGCAAACTCACCGCGCTCGTCAATGCCGGCCCCGCCAATCCGCGCGAATTCGCCGAAGTGACGTCGACCACCGAAGTGCTGCGCGCGCGCGCCAATGCGACCGGCGGCGATGCGCGGCGCCTGCAAGACGGCAATAGTCTCAATGTGCCGCGCGTCGTGCCGGTGCGCACCAGCACTACCTTCAAGGGCGACGACTGGATTGGGCTGAAGATGCGTGACGTCAGTGTCGTACGCGGCATCGGCGTACTGCCGATCTTTGCCGGCTTGATCGGCTTGCTGCTGCTGGTTGGTTCGCTTGCAGCGACTTGGGCGCGCGAAGGTCGCTAAAGCGACCTTCGATGGCACGCGAAGGCCGCTGATCGCACAAATACACCCTGCGTGCGTTTATTCAACGCGGACAAACGCGCTTCCAGTCGAAATCCCATTCGAGCATGCTTGGCAAAAAGCTTTCGACGGTCTCGAACACGACTGCTGACGGCTGTGGCCATTCGGCGCGAAGCGGCGGCGGCGGAAGTTCGGCAAGAGTGAGAGACCGAGAAACGTAAAAATGTCGTGCGACAAAGTTACTGAGGCGGGCGGAAAATGAATCGCCGGCCATTAGTATCTGGCCGCCGAGCTTCGCCTGCGACAGAACGCCTTCAGTCTTAGGGCGCAGCAGAACCTGCACGTCTTTAAAACGCCCCGGCGACGACAGCATTTTGATTGCAAGATCGCCATCGTCAAACGGCGTCACGTCAATCGTATACTGGTCCAGTGAGGTAAGCGCTAAATCGCCAACTGGCATCGATTGCGCGAGTGTGCCAATGACCGCACGATAAGCGTAAAACGCGCCAAGATCATTCCAGTGACTGTCGGTTTTGAAATAGAGCGGCTGGCTGGGCGCGGCGGCCTTGGCGGCCAGCAGCGGCACGCGAAGGTCGAGGATCATGGCACGCGCGGGTGCGTTGAGCCGCGACAGCAGGTCGTCGAAACGGGTAGCCGGGCGCACGCCCGTATTGTTGAGATATTCGCCGTAGATACTCTGCTTGTTGGGCGCGACCACGACGAGCCCGCGCGCACCGCAGGCCGCCAGCGCATCGCGCATCGCCAGCAAATTGCGCTCGGTCGCGCGAACCTCGGGTTCGGTGAAGCGCAACGTGCCGCGAAAATCCGCCATCGTGGCGGGGCGATGTTCATCGTCGGTATAAAACAGCCAGCCGTCGCGCCCGAACACAACGCGCCGATCGGTGGAGCGCTGCAGCAGCCCGACGTGGAAAGCCGCGCCAGCCGAAACCAAGGTCAGCCGCAGCCCGATCCGATCAATGAACCAGAGGTCGAATTCGCGGTAAACATGCGGCGTAAGCCGTTGCGGAAAAGGCGCGCGCGCAGTTGGACCGCCTCCGCCCCCGGCCAAGCTCCGTCATTCGTGAACAAAGCAACGGGTAACACGCACAACAGCCAAAACACGATGCAGGCCAGCGGCTGGGTTAATTTTCGCATGGCCTTGCCCGCTCAAAACCGGAAATAGATGAATGGATTGTATTCTTCGACCGCCATGGTCGCGAGCGACAGCATCACCGCCCCGCAAAAAAAATCATGCGGCGCCGAGCGTCGTCCGTGCGCTGTTCGATGGCCAGGCCGAGGCCGTAATTGATCGCGACCAGAGAAAGCACCAGTATGAGCGCGATGCCCCAGCCGTAGAAAATGATGCTCCCGATAACGAGGACGAGATTGCGCCAGCGCGCCGGGCTGAGAAAATATGCAGCGGCGATTGCAGGCAAAAACAAGCAGACGAATGTCAGGCTGCTGAAAACCAAGACGCGCCCCCTCAGCCGCCCGGCAGGGCGGCCCCCTCACACCGCGGCCCAATCCGGCCGGATCAATCCCTTCACGCCTTCAAATGCGCCGGGCACTAGTTCCGACACCAGCAGCCGCGCCGGATCGACCGGGCCTGGCATTTCCACCTGGCCCTTCGGAATCTTCTTGAAGGTGGACTTGGCGTAGAACGGCTCGTCGCCCACAAGCACCACGAGCTTGTGGCCTTTGGCTTTCGCATCCCTGAGCGCACGCTTGATCAGCGAACCGCCGACGCCGCGCTCGCGAAACGGCGGCTCGACCGTGAGCGGCCCCAGCAGCAGCGCCGGCGCGTTGCCGATAAAAATCGGCGTCAGCCGCACCGAGCCGACCAGCAGCGTGCCGATGCGCGCGGTGAACGACAGTTCGAGCAGATGCACACGGCCCTCGCGAATACGATAAGCGCTCTTCGCATAGCGGCCGGGACCGAACGTGCGCTCATGCAGCCGTTCGATCGCAACCGCGTCGTCGGGCGTTTCCGGCAGGATTGTCAGTGAAAGTTCGCTCATTAACTCGGTCTCAAAAGGCCCTGCCGATTAGCATTTGGGCCGATTCTGGTCCATCGCCCGTGGCGTTATGGCCTGCAAACCCTTAAATGAACAGCGCAACACATGAGGATTGAGGCCGATGGGACTGTTGGTTGACGGCGTTTGGCAGCAGGACGGCGACCGCACCAAGGACGGCCATTTCGTGCGGCCCGTCACGCGGTATCGCAATTGGGTAACGCCCGACGGCAAAGCCGGACCTTCCGGAGAAGCAGGCTTTGCCGCCGAAGCCGGCCGCTATCACCTCTATGTTTCGCTGTCCTGCCCCTGGGCGCATCGCACCGTCATCTTCCGCAAACTCAAGGGCCTGGAGAACGTCGTCTCGATGTCGACCGTGTCGCCCGACATGCTCAAGGACGGCTGGACCTTCAACAAGGACGAGGGTTCGAGCGGCGACAGCGTCAACGGAAAGAGCAAGCTGTCGGAAATTTATGTTTTGGCCGATCCTAAATACACCGGGCGCGTCAGCGTGCCGGTGTTGTGGGACAAGAAAAAGAAAACAATCGTCAACAACGAGTCGTCCGAAATCATCCGCGTGCTGAATTCAGCCTTCGACGCCTTTACCAATATTCACACCGACTATTATCCGGAAAAACTGCGGCCCGAGATCGACCGCATCAACGATCTGGTTTATCCCAACATCAACAACGGCGTTTACCGCGCCGGCTTTGCCAGCGCGCAGGCCGCCTATGAACAGGCCTTCCGCGGTGTGTTCGACACGCTCGACGAGCTTGAACAGATTTTGGCGAAGCAGCGTTATCTCGCAGGCGCCGCCATCACCGAGGCCGACTGGCGGCTGTTCTGCACGCTGATCCGCTTCGATGCGGTTTATTATTCGCACTTCAAGTGCAACTGGCGGCACATCTACGAATATCCGAACCTGTCGAATTATGTGCGCGATCTTTATCAAGTGCCGGGCGTGCCGGAGACCGTCAGCCTGCAGCAGATCAAGCGGCACTATTACAACAGCCAGCGGCACGTGAACCCGACCGGCATCGTGCCCGTCGGGCCGCAGCTCGACTTCGCCGCGCCGCACGACCGGGGAAGATTCAAGTAGTTCGTACTGCCATGGCCGGACTTGTCCCGGCCATCTCGCTTAGGGGCGCACCGTGCTCACCTAAGCGGGATCACCGGGACAAGCCCGATGATGAAAGGCTGAGTGCGCCTTGCGTGTGCGGCGCCTTCACCAATTCAAATTTCTAACAGCCAAGCATCAGAAGACGACATTGAGTTCGATTGCTTAAAGGCGGTAATTGACTCGCGCCGTAAGCATATCAAGGTCTTGTTTGATGCTTTCAAACACGATGAATGGCGTTATCGACTGGCTCTGGGTGTTGCCTCTGGTGCCGAGGAACAGATGATTGTATTCGATGCCAATCGACCAGCGCGGTGCGAACCCGTACTCGAACCCGCCTCCCACGACCGCGCCCCAACGCGCTTCGGACCCTCCGCCGGTCACGCCTGTCGATGGTTCGATGAAACTATACTGGTTATGAACAACGACGCCGCCCGCCTTGGCGTATAACAATAAGTTATTCAGGGCGTAGCCGACGCGGCCGGTGAAAAGGCCCATAGCATCAATCTTCGTCGTATTCGTGAAGGTTGGAAAAACTAAACTGACATTCGAGCCCGTCAAGTTCGCCCAGTCGCCCTGAGCTTCGAGACCCAGGACCCAGGAGCCCATCTGCCAGTTGTAGCCAATCTGGCCGCCAAACAGAGCGCCACGGGCATCATGGCAACCCTCGTCACCCGTCGGCGTCTCCGGGCCCAAATATTCCCAGCACAGGTGCGACGAACCGTAGCCGCCGTTCGCGCCGACATAGAAGCCGGTCCAGCTAAAGGGTGGAGCCGCACCCGCGGCCGACGCAAATCCGACCGCCGCGACAGCAGCCAACAACGCACATTGAATACGCCGCACAATCATTCTCCACACCTGTAAGCCACACGGCAAAATTAACGGGTCAGTCCATGTGGGGCAATAGGCAGACAAGCCCGTCACCACAACTCACCCACCGCCACGCCCTCGAACACTTCCGCTACGCGCGCTCTTGTGGCGCGCGAGGTGTCGCCGGGCAACGCATCGAGCGCAAAAAATCCGTGCTCGATAATTTCGGCATTGGCCACCGGCGGGCCGTCCTGGCGGAAATCGCGCACGATGTATAGCGCGACGTGATCGCGCTTCGACACTCTGGCGTTAAAAAACATGCCGTGCAGCTTGGGCTCGCCGGCAAGCTGGATATTGCCCTCCTCCGCCAGCTCGCGCGAAAGCGCCGTGAGCAGCGTCTCGCCGGTCTCGACGCCGCCGCCGGGCAGATGCCAGCCGTCGACGTAAGAGTGTTTGACCAGGAAGATGCGGCCGGCGCCGTCGATCACCAAAGCGCGCGCGCCCAAGGTCGTGCCGCGCGAGAAGCGCCAGTAGAGATGGATCAGTGGCCGGATGACCGGCTCAAGCGCGCGGCGAAGACGTTGCAGGCTCATTTTGATTCCGGCTCATTTTCCTGTTCTTTTATACCGGTTTCCGTGTTTAGAATGGTTCCAATATAGTCCCGCGGCCGATCCCAAGGACACCCGTGAAGAAGTTCTCCGAACTGACCGAACAGGAAGTGCTGGCGCTGGCCATCACCAATGAGGAGGAAGACAGCCGCATCTACCGCGGCTTCGCCGAAGGCCTGCGCGAGCAGTTCCCCGCCTCGGCCAAGGTGTTCGACGAGATGGCGGAGGAGGAAGTCACCCACCGCACGATGCTGTTCGACCTCTACCAAAAGAAGTTCGGCGACTACCTGCCGCTGGTGCGCCGCCAGGATGTCAAAGGCTTCATCACCCACAAGTCGTCGCTCTGGCTGATGCGGCCGCTCGGCCTAGACGACGTGCGCAAGCACGCCGAGAACATGGAATACGAAGCCGGGCGTTTCTACCGCAAGGCGGCGGAGACCGCGCGCGACATTTCGGTGCGGCAATTGCTGGTCCAGCTCGCGGAAGCCGAAGCCGGGCACGAAAACCTCGCCCACAAGCTGACCGAGAAAATCCTCACGCCCGGCGCGCGCGCCAGCGAGGACGAGACGTCAAAGCGCATGTTCATGCTGCAATATGTGCAGCCGGGGCTGGCCGGGCTGATGGACGGCTCGGTGTCGACGCTGGCGCCATTGTTCGCCGCGGCCTTCGCCACGCACAACACATGGGCGACGTTCCTGGTCGGCATGGCGGCCTCGATCGGCGCCGGCATTTCGATGGCTTTCGCCGAGGCGTTGTCGGACGACGGCTCGCTCACCGGCCGCGGCTCGCCGGTAGTGCGCGGCCTCGTCACCGGCGGCATGACGACCATTGGCGGGCTCGGCCACACGCTGCCTTACTTGATTCCGAATTTTCACATCGCCACGGCGGTCTCGATTTTCGTGGTCGCGGCCGAACTGGCGGTGATTTCCTGGGTACGCCACAAATACATGGATACGCCGCTGCTGCGCGCGACGTTCCAGGTCGTGGTCGGCGGCGTGCTGGTGTTCATCGCCGGCATATTGATCGGAAGTTCGTGAGCTTTTTCACCTCTCCCATGGGGAGAGGTCGACGCGCCGTAAGCGCGTTCACGCGCGTCTTCGACGCGCTATAGCGCGTCGGGTGAGGGGTTACAAACTATCGAGAATCACTTGCCCCCTCACCCCAACCCTCTCCCCAACGGGGAGAGGGAGTCCCACCGTTCTCGCGGACATGCTTTAAGTTCTTGATGGCCTTCACCCTCGCCCATCTCTCCGACCCGCATCTGGCGCCGCTGCCGCCGGCGGATTGGCGCGACCTGCTGAGCAAACGGATCACCGGTTACATCCATTGGCAGCGCAAGCGCCGCTTCGTCCATAATTCCGATGTGCTGGCGCGGATCGTCGCCGATATGAAGGCACAGACGCCCGGCCATATCGCCGTCACCGGCGACATCGCTAACATCGCTTTGGCGCAGGAATTCCTCAACGGCCGCGAATGGCTGGAAAGTCTTGGCAGCCCGCGCGACGTGAGTTTCGTTCCCGGCAATCACGACGTCTATGTGCGCGAGGCCGCGTTATACGCCACGCGGCAGTGGGGCGCGCAGATGACCGACGACGACGGCACCTCCGGCTTTCCATACTTGCGAAGGCGCGACCCGCTGGCGCTGATCGGCATTTCGACCGGCGTGCCGACGGCGCCCTTTCTGGCGAGCGGCTGGGTCGGCACCGTGCAGAATGCCGGTCTCGCTTTGACGCTCAAGCAGCTCAAAAGCGAAGACCTGTTCCGCGTGGTGATGATGCATCACCCGCCAGTGAGCCAAGCCTCGCAGTACAAGCGCCTGCTCGATGCTACCGTCACGCTGCGCGTGATCGCCGAGCACGGCGCCGAGCTGGTGATTCACGGCCACGACCATCTGCACATGCTCAACTGGCTGGCCGGCCCGAACGGCACGCGCGTGCCCGCGGTCGGCGTGCCGTCGGCCTCGGCCGCGCCGGGAACGGCCCGGCATGCCGCCGCCTATAATCTCTACGAAATCGGTGGCGCGCCCGGCCGCTGGACCTGCAACATGATCTCGCGCGGCATCACGCCGGATGGCGAAGTGGTCGAGCAGCAGCGGACGAAATTGATCGGCTAGCTTTTACTTCACCTCTCCCATGGGGAGAGGTCGGATTGCGAAGCAATCCGGGTGAGGGGTTACGGCCTATCGAGAGTCACTTCCCCCTCACCCCAACCTTCTCCCCCAAGGGGAGAGGGAGTCCCGCAGAATACGCGGCTAGGGATGTGATAGCTCTCTACGGGTGCGGCCGCAGCATCGCGATCGCAAACAGCGCGGCGACCGCGAAGGCTATGCCATAAAGAAACGTGCGGAACGCGCGCAAACGACCGCGGCGCTGCTCGTCCTCCAGCATTTTTTGCGACGTGCCCTGCCCGAACGGCGTGTCGTCGGCGAGCGCGCGGTCGCGTTCGACCAGGCGGCGCGCCACGTAGCGCGTGATCGCGGTCACCATGTCGTCGACCTCGTGCGATTCCGTCAGCACCGTGCGGCCATAACGGGTGTCCTGCACGAAACGGTATTGCCGCTTGTCGCGGCCCATCTCGACATGCGCGATGACGTCAATCCACAGCCGCGGCACGTCGCCACGGGAAACGCCGCGGTCGAACAATTCGACGACAGGAGGAATATCCTTGAACATTGGATCGAGCGCTTCGTTGAGCAACTCAAGACGGGCAAGCTCGGCGTCGCGCAGATCGACCACCACGCCGGAACGCTCGGCCGCCTCGATGCGCGCTTCACGCACGGCGTCCTTGAGCGCATTCGGCGCTTCGGGCTTTTCAGCTTCGGTCTTTTCGCGGCGTCCCCACATGCCCTCAATTTAGCAATGCGCGGGGCGTCCGCAAAGGGGAAAAGCGAGGCTTTTCAAGAACTTTGATAGTCAACCAGCGGTTAACACGAGGATTTGAGCCCGTATTGCTTGCCCCAGCCTAAGCCATCCTCGGTGCGGCCGCGCGGCCGGTATTCGCAGCCGATCCAGCCGGTGTAGCCGAGCCGGTCGACCGCTTCGAATATCGCGGGATAATTGATCTCGCCGCCGTCCGGCTCGTGACGCACCGGTACCGCGGCGCATTGCAGATGGCCGATCACCGGCAGGAATTTTTCCAGCCGCGTGAGCAAATCGCCGCCGACGATCTGCACATGATAAAAATCGAACTGCATCTTGATGTTCGCCTTGCCGGCTTTGGCGATGACATCGGCGGCGTGCTCGACGTGGTTGAGAAAATAATTCGGCCGGTCGCGCGGGTTGATCGGCTCGATCAGCAGCGTGATGTTTTTGGCCGCCGCAAGATCGGCGGCGCGCATCAGATTGTCGAGATAGACGCGCTCGGCGGCCGGGCGCTGCTCGGGCGGAATGTGGCCAGCCAGGCAATGCACCGCGCTGCCACCGATTGCGGTGATGTAATCGAGCGCACGGGCAAACAGAACCTGCCAATCTTTTTCGCGGCCCGGCAAGGCGGCCAGCCCGAATTCACCCTCGCGATCGCCGGGCGGCGTATTGACGCCGAGCACCGTGAGCTTGTTGCGCTCGATCGCGGCCCTCACAAGCGCGGGTGGCACGTCATAGGGAAATTGCAGTTCGATTGCCTTGAAGCCGCTCTTCGCCGCGGCGTCGACGCGCTCCAGCAGCGAACGGTCGGTAAAAAGGTAGCCCAGATTGGCGGCAAATTTCGGCATGGCAAACATCCCTTGCGTGCACCCGCGCGGACGTATTCATTAGCGCGTCCACCGTATCGAACGCCAGTCGGAAACAGACCATGTCAGCCAACACCGCATTCTACATCGCCGTACTGCCGGGCGACGGCATCGGCCATGAAGTGATGGCGCCGGCACTCGACATCCTGCGCCATGTCGAGAAGACGACACCGAGTCTCAAATTCCGTTTCTCGGAAGCGCCAGCCGGGGCCGAGGAATATCGCGCGACTGGCAAGTCGATGTCGGAAAAGACGATCAAGCTGTGCGAGGAAGCCGACGCCATTCTGCTCGCCGCCTGTGGGCTGCCGAGCGTGCGTTATCCCGACAACACCGAGATCATGCCGCAGGTCGAGCTGCGCTTTATTTTCGACCTCTATGCCGGCGTGCGGCCGGCGCGGCTGGTGCCGGGCGTGCCGAGCCCCATCGTGGATGCGCACAAGCACGGCATCGATTTCGTGCTGATCCGCGAGTCGACCGAGGGCCTGTTCGCCTCCATGGGCAAAGGCGTCACTACGCACGATGAGGCGCGCGAGACGCTGGTGGTCACGCGCAAGACCACCGAGCGCCTGTTCGACTTCTCGCTCAGGCTCACCGAGCGGCGCAAGAAACGCGGCAAGCCCGGCCGCCTCACGCTGGTCGACAAGGCCAATGTGTTCAAGGCCTTCAACTGGCAGCGCGACATATTCACCGAGCGCAAAAAGAAATTTCCCGATGTCAAAACCGACCTGCTCTATGTCGACGCCTGCGCCGCGATGATGGTGAAGAAGCCGTGGGACTTCGACGTGATTGTGATGGAGAATATGTTCGGCGACATTCTCTCCGATCTGGCCGCCGGATTAATCGGCGGACTCGGCATCGCGCCTTCTGCCGACATCGGCGACAAGCATGCCGTGTTCCAGCCGTGTCATGGTACCGCGCCCGACATCATGGGCCAAGGCAAGGCCAATCCGACCGCGATGATTTTGTCGGCCGCCATGATGCTCGACTGGCTTGCCGACAAACACGATCACCCGCCGGCGGCCGAAGCAGCGCTTCGCATCGAGCGCGCGGTCGACAAGGCTTACGAGAACGGCATCAAGCCGATGGAATATGGCGGCAAGGACGGCACGTCAGCGATTGCGGGCGCGGTGATGAAGGCGCTGGGCTAGAAAAATTTATTGAAACCAACCCCGGCCAGCGCTGTTGTAGCGCGGGATTCGGGGGAACAATTAGTGCCGGGAATTGCGCGCAGCGTCGAATTGTTCAACCAGGCGTTCAGCCTGGCTTGGCCTCACCTTTCGGAAATGGATTCGCGGTCGAATCTCAGTCATCTGCTCGGTGATGCTATTCAGCGGCGATTGCGGGTCGGCGAGACGGACGCGGTGCAGATCGCGGCAGACGCCATCGCAGAAATAAAGACTGGCATCTGACCGCCCTTACAACCCGACAAACCCCTTGATCGCCGCGATGAACTGCTCCGGCTGCTCGAGCGGCGGGCAGTGGCCGCAGCCGGGCAATTCGACGTATTTCGCGCCTTTGACCTTGCCGGCAATCGTCTTGTTGAGCGGCGGCGGAGTGGCCTGGTCGAACTCGCCGCATACCACCAGCGTCGGCACGCCCAGACGAGGCAGCAGCGGCTCGAGGTCGGCTTCCTGCAAAATCTTGCAGGCGTGCTGGAAGGCCTTGGGATCGATACCCATCAGCACTTTCTTGCGCTCCTCGATCAGTTCGGGATGCGCCGTCAGATAGGCCGGCGAGAACACGCGTTTGGCCGCGATCTCGGCGATGGCGCCGAGTCCGCCTTCGGCCACCTTGGACGCCATCACTTCAAATTGCTTTTTACCTTCGACAGCAAACGCAGCAGCGGCATCGCTGACGACGAGCTTTGCAATTCGTTCGGGATGCGCCAGCGCGAAGGCGAGCGCCACGGTGCCGCCGAAACCGTTGCCGATCAGAATGGCGTCGTTGGCGATACCGAACTCCTCGAACCCGTCTTCGATGGTCGCGATATAGGCATCCATCAGCGCCAGCACTTCCGGCTGCGAGCCGTGGAAACCCGGCAGATTGATGAGCGTGACGCGATGCTTGGCTGCGAGCGCCGGCAGCACCGGATCGAAAGCATGCCGGTCGGCCAGAAGCGAGTGCAGCACGACGATGTCGGCGCCTTTTCCGGTGCGCACGGCAGTGAGCGAGCCGTGGCCGGCGGTCAGTTGTTCAAGCTGCATAAGATTCTCCGGCTCTAAAACGAACGGCCGCGCCGCAGGCGGCGCAGCCGTATTTATACAAGAACGTCTCGACGGCCCGCTAGTTCCCTTCGCGCCAGATGCCGAGCGCTTCCTGCGCCGGACGGTCGGAAATCGAGAACAGCACCGCCTCGCCCGATGTCTGGTGCGTGTAGCGTTTCCACGACGGCACGACGAAGACGTCGTTGACGCCCCATTCGATCGGCTTGCCGTCGACAATGGTGGTGCCGCTGCCCTCGGCGACCGCGAAAATCGCGCCGTCGGTCGACCGATACGGCTCGCCCTTGAAGCCTTTCGGCAGCAGCGAGAGATAGGCGCCCATGGTGGGGAGCACCGGCCCGCCATTGATCGGGTTGGCGTAGCGCACGCGTGCGCCGTGGCGCTTGTCGACATCGCCGGTATTCTTCAGCCGCTCCAGGATCGGCCGCATCTTGGCGTAAGGGTAGTTGATCACCGGGCTGCGGTTGAGTACCGCCGGCATACCATCAGGCATCACGCCCGACGCGAAGCGGTCGAAGGAATCGCCGTCGGCATGATTGGTCTTCTGCATCTTCTCGTCGAAGTGTTCGCCGAATGAGGTGTCGAAATGATTGACCGTCGGCATATCGAGCACGTCAAGCCACATCACCGGCTGCTTGCCGGGATTGCCGTGATCGTGCGGCGCCCAGTTGGCGGTGATGATGAAGTCGCCATGCTTCATCGCGGTCTTCTCGCCG
>JAYTFS010000027.1:0-2400 GCA_043734185.1 Pseudolabrys sp.
CATTGAGCCGCTCACCGAAATGCGCGAGGTCAATCTTGCCTGGTATGTCGGGCTCGACGCCGACGCCACCAAGATCGGCGATCAGATGTGGAACGGCGAAGAGATCGACGAGGCCACCATGGGCCGCGTAATCGGGCTGTTCGAATTAACCTTCCGCGATCCTTCGATCGTGCTCGACAAAGTCAGGGGCGAGCCGGTCTATCTCATTCTGGCGATGACCGCCGACAAACTGATCCGCATGAAACCGCAGAATTTGGTCACCGGTCTGCCGATCCGCCATTTGGAGGCCGTCAGTTGAGCAAAGCGCTGGTCGCCATTCCCGTCGGCGTCATCGTCGAACGCAGCAAAAGCGCCAACCCGTGGGCGGATTTCTACTGGCGTGCGGTCGGCGTGCTCGGCGGCCAGCCGGATACACAAGCCTGGACCAAGCTCAGCGACGATGGCGCGCGCGCGACATTCTATGCCGGCACTGCCACGGTAGAACTGTTTCGCAGCGAAACGGGTTTTTACCGCGACAATCTGGCATCGGGTGCGCCGTCACTTTGGGTCGCGTTGCGCGCGACGAATGGCGAGCCGCCATTCAGTGTCGCGGCGGTGACCGCCGATCCGGCGGAAGGCGAAAGCTACACCGAAACGGCGACCGATCTGGTCGAACAATTGCCAATGCCGGCGGCCATCGCCCAGGTTGTCACGGCATTTGTGGCCGAGCATCATGTCGAGCAACCTTTCGTCAAACGCAAGCGCGACCGCGCCAATCCAGAAGCCATGGCGCGGCGGCCGCACGGCTTGGGAGAAGATGGCGAATGAGCGAGCCGGAAAATTTCCTGACGCGGTGGTCGCGCCGCAAGCGCGTAACGGACGAGCCGGATCAGCAAACGCCCAACGTGCCCACGCAGTCGCTGGATGCCGCGCCCACCGCCGCATCGACCGACGGCGAGCCGGGCTCTTCGGTTGCGCCGACACCCGCGCTTAAGACCAGCGCCCCGCCGAAGCCGGCATTCGATCCGGCCAGCCTGCCGTCCCTCGAATCGATTGGCGCGCACACCGACATTCGCGCCTTTCTGCAAGCCGGAGTGCCTAGCGCCTTGCGGTTGGCGGCGCTGCGTCGCGTTTGGTCGGCGGATCCGGCGATCAGCAATTTCAAGGGCTTGGCGGAGAACGACTGGGATTTCACTGATCCCAACGCAATGACCGGCTTCGGTAACCTGGACCCCGGCACAGATGTGAAAAAAATGCTGGCGCAAATGTTCGACGCGCCGCACGAAGCCGAACCGACTACCGAGTTACCGCAACCGGCTGAGGAATTAACGCCGCCGGCGCTCGAACTGGAAATTGCCGACCAACGGCCAATCAAAATGGCCGCTAACGATGGCATGGTGCAGCGCGAAGAGAATATTGCAGCGCAAGATTCGGAACCTAAAATTGATTCGGAAACCGGTGGGCAACCCGACGACGCGCAAGTCAAACGCCACGGCGGAGCGCTTCCGAAATAGTCGTAATAGTAGGGTGCCATAGCCTAAAGCTATTGACCGGCGCGGCTGGCGCAGTACGCTCACATTGTAACTATTTGAAAGTGAGCGGGATGCGGGACCCGGGGCTCAATGAAGCGATCCGTGCCGTTGGCAGCGTCAGCGAACTCGCGCGCCAACTGGGCATCTCGCAGCCATCGGTTTCCAATTGGACCAGAGTTCCGGCGGAACGGGTGACGTCGGTCGAGACGTTGACCGGTGTCAACCGCGTGGTGCTGCGCCCCGATCTTTTCGGCGAAACAATAACCTCCGGCGATGTCGACGAAATCGATCTAGCCCGCGCGCAAGAATATGCGCTGCTGTCGGCTTTGCTGGCGCGCGCGCCCGACGCCGCTTTGCTTAAGCGGCTTTCCGGTCTCCGCGGTGACGCAAGTCCGATTGGCTTTGCCCATGTCGCGCTGGCGGAAGCCGCGAGTGCAACCACCACGCAAAAGGTCGAACGCGAATTCTTCGATCTGTTCATCGGCGTCGGTCGTGGCGAACTGATGCCGTATGGTTCTTATTATCTCACTGGGTTTCTGCATGAGCGCCCGCTGGCGCGGTTGCGCGAGGATCTCGGTCCGCTCGGCATCGAACGCACCCAAGGCAATGTGGAGCCGGAAGATCATGCCGCCACGCTATGCGAGATCATGGCGGGCCTTGCCGGCGGCCGCTTCGGCGCCAAGGCCGGCAGCGACCAACTCATCTTCGAGAAACACATAGCGCCGTGGATGGGACTTTTTTTCAACGACCTCGAACGCGCCAAGACGGCGAATTTCTATCGGTCGGTCGCAACGATCGGCCGTTTGTTGATTGAAATCGAGACGGAAGCTTTCGCGCTTTCTTAATAAGACCAAGAGCGCGGCATAGGGACAAGGAGAACGGGCGATGA
>JAYTFS010000028.1:0-3645 GCA_043734185.1 Pseudolabrys sp.
GCGCGTCAGCTCAACGAACGACCCCGTGAGACCTTGCAATTTGAAACCCCAGCAGAGAGATTCAACGCCTGTGTTGCGTCGATCGGTTGAGCCGGCTGCCAATAGCGGACATTCCGCCATTCATTCGATCACCTCGTCGGCGGCCACCAGCAGCCCAGCGGGCACCGTGACGCCAAGCGCCTTGGCCGTCTTCGCATTGACGACGGTGACGTATTTGGTCGGCCCCTGCACAGGCAAGTCGGCCGGCCGTTCGCCGCGCAGTATGCGGTCGATGTAGCTCGCGGCCTGCTGGAACGGCTCAAGATGATCGGCGATGCTGTAGGACAGAAGCCCGCCGTCCACCGCATAGATACGTTCGGGATACACGGCCGGCAGATTCAGGGATGCGGCGAGCGCAATGATGCGGCCGCGGCTGTTCAGCGTGGTCGCCCCGGGCGCGACCACGAAGCCGGACCGGGGCTCGCGCGCGAGCGCTCGCAGTGCGGCTTCGATCTCCCCGGCGTTTTCAACGCGCATCGGCACGACCTCGACGGCGAGCGCAGCGGCCGCGCTCTCGATCGGTTTGACGAAGTAATCGAACGACGTGTTGGCGGGATTGAAGAGGATGCCGGCCCGCTTCAGCTGCGGCGCGACCTCCTTGAGCATGCCGAGCCATTTGCCGGCAATGCCGCGATCGAACAAACTGAGTCCAGTTATATTTCCACCCGGCCGCGGCAGACTTGCAACGAAGCCACTGCCCACCGGGTCCGAGACGTTCGAGAACACCACCGGGATAGTGCTGGTCTCCTTGTGAACGGCGGCCGCGAAGCCAGTGGACTGGACAAAGATCACGTCCGGCTTAAGTGCGATGATTTCCTTGGCAAGCGGCGCAAACCGGCTGGCATCGCCGGCCGCGTATCGCCATTCGATCGTTACGTCGCGCCCGTGGGACCAGCCCCGCTGCCGCAGAACCTCAAGCATGGCGTTGCTGCGCGCTTTTTGTTCGGGATCGTTCTCGCCGAGCGGAAACAGCAGCGCGATGCGGCGAATCCGGTCGCGTTGCTGCGCGCGCACGGCGAACGGCAGCGCCGCCGCGCCTGCGAGCCCTGCGATGAATACGCGCCGCCTCATCTCCGTCCCAGGTCAATGAGATGGCATCGTAGCGGAACAAGCAGGGATACTGGAAGGGGCCCCAATGGCCGCTTTGGGTCATTAGCGGACAAATCCGCCAAGGGCTAAACCCCACCGTTGTCCGCTATGGTCCGAAAGCGGACAAAAATCAGCAAAACTGATTTGTCCGTTAAGTGCCAATAAGCGACATCGAGCGCTTGACTAGAAATGAAGGAGGCCGCCAACTGAGGCGGCCTTTAGTTTCACTTATTTTTGGCGGCTCGCCGTTGTCGCCACGCAGGCTTACATCCCTGCTGCCTTCTTACGCGTGTTGCACTCACTCCAATATTGCGGCCATTTCATCCCTTTGGCAATTTTGCCGGCGGCCTTGTCAGCTTTCCAATCCTTGCCGCAGGCGCGTTCTCGCGCATATTCCGCTTGCCGGCCGTCTGCTGGTTTAGCGGTCGAGGATTTTGCCGCGGGCGTAGGCGCTGGTGCCGCTGGTGCTGCGGCTGGTGTCGCTGCCGCCGGTTTTCCGGCCTCAGCTTTACATTTGGCAACGTATGCCTTTTCTGTGATCTTCTTGGCTTGGTTCTCAGCTTTGTTGGCTTTCCATTCGTCTTCGCAAGCCTTCGCAGTTTTCTGCGCCAGCGAGGGCGTTGCAGAAAAGGCGATGGCTGACAAGATTACGGTAAAGCAAACGATTGCACTCGATCGCCTGTTCATTGTTCAGCTCCAATTTGTTGTGGCCGGATTGATGGCATGTCCGTCTCATGCGCGACGGTACGCATGGATATATAGAGCATAAACTATACCTTGTCTGAATGCGTTGCGTAACGCGCGTTCATGTGGTTAGACGAGTTTGCCAAACGCCTTTTAGCAATGCAACGCCAGCAACGAACTCTCGTTGTATTTAAAGTTTGATGGCCCCACGCCTAGTAGCTCGGCGCACTCGGTTGCCCTGGAAGCACAAGCCGCCTGCTTTCAAATGCCAATCGAGCCACTTGTCCGTGCAAGCGAGTAGCGAATGGTGCGCTGCCACAAAGTGTGTTGTCTCTCTTATTTGTCGTCGTCGATAACTTCCGGTGGAACCCCATTGTCTGATACCGTTTTGGCTGCTCCGACTTTCAATCAAGCTACTCAGCGACCTCAAAATCTCAGTTGCTCGATTTAAATTTAACCCATGGGAGACGAATCCAATGTCTGGCATGCTCATCAATCTCATTATCCAAGCAATCGCTGGCGCAGTTGGCGGCAATGCTGCTGGCGCCGCGTCAAGCAATATGAGCCTTGGCACACTTGGCAACACGATCGCTGGCGCGATTGGCGGCGGCGCTGGCGGACAGCTTCTAGCAGCCTTCATTCCAATGCTCGCACAAACCGCAAGCACAACCGACATTGGGGCGCTTGCTGGTCAAGTTGCGGGCGGTGGCGTTGCTGGCGCGGTGCTTACGGCGGTCATCGGGCTAATTAAGAGCAAAATGGCTTAAGAGCCGAAGTCACATCCTGGCCCCAGCGCAAAAGTGTGCTGGGGCTACTTTCACTTCCATCGCCATCAAATCATTCTGCGCCCGAGCTGACCGTTGTCCGCTTTGGGTCAATCGCGGCCGAGCAATTCAGACCCCCGACGGCCCTTTGTCCGCTATACACCCAATAGCGACCGTTCGGGGCTTGGGTCTGAAAGGTCTCGAAGTGCAATAGACAAATTGAAAGAGGCCGCCAAATGAGGCGGCCTCGGTCGTCACGCGCTGACTACAACTGTGCCCTCAAATGGCTCCGTCGGGGACGCGAGCAAGGGCCCAAGATTTTCTTTAATCCATGGCATTAAAGTCTGCGTTGACGATTGTGCGACGGCTTGGTCGGTGAACAGCGACACCGCAACAACAGTGTCATCCGCACCCGATATTAAATAGTAGCCTTTAAAGCCATCCATTTTCTTCATGACCGGAAGCGCACCTGCTTCGACGCGCTTTGCAAACTCAGCAGTCATTCCAGGTTTAACTTTCCCGCGCCTAATAGCGGCGAATAACTGAGCCATTTGAAGTCTCCCTTTATCGGTCGAACATAATGTTCCGTACCGGGGCAGACGACAAGGCTGGTCATTGGACCGTTGACCGCTATGCCTCCAATAGCGACCTTTCAAGGCAACGGCCCCAAATGTCGCGATGTGCCAATAGCAGACTCATGCACTGCAGCAAACGGCATCGTTATTCGATTATCTCGTCGGCGGCCACGAGCAGGTTCTGTGGCACGGTGAGGCCGAGCGCCTTGGCAGTTTTGAGATTGACCGACAAAAGAATTCGCGTTGGCTGCTCGACCGGCAGGTCAGCGGGTTTCACTCCATCAAGAACCTTCTTCACAAAATAGGCTGAGCGGCGGTAACTCTCGCGCCGAGAAAAACCATAACTGATCAGACCACCGGCACCGGTGAGGCCAGAATCGGTTGAAACGACCGGTATCCGATGCTGCAGTGCTAGGGCCGCGATACGCACTCCCAAATCGATAGTGGCGGAATCAGGCATGACCAGCAACGCGTCGGGTCGTTGTGCCGCGATC
>JAYTFS010000029.1:0-8781 GCA_043734185.1 Pseudolabrys sp.
CCGTTCCGCCGCGCCGTCGCCGATACCAGCCGCGGGCCCGAAAGGCTCTCCTCGATAATCCGAAGCTTCGCCGCATCCGACCAGCGACGGCGCCGACCAGTGTCAACAACTTCAAGGCGGCTGATTTGCCGAGTGTCGGTAAGGCTATCCATACCGACAGTCAGCTACCGGCAAAACATTTGCGCAAGACGGCCTACGCCGGATGGTTACCAATAAAAAAACTCGTGTGGCACAACAAACAAAGAAAAACCAAAATTGCATTGACGTCGATTCAAAGCTGACTCATGTTAGCGAATCAAAACGCGCCTAGCATTACAGTTGCCCTTTGTGAGATTTTCTGAATCCATGGGCAACCATGATTCGAAGATCGTGGACGCAGACAGCGTCGATTGAAGAAACGCTTGGATTATGGGCTGCGTCGCTTCGTGAGGTGAAGAAGCGGATACGTCCGTTGTTCGGGCAAGAACGTGTTGCGAGGAACGCGGGCCTGTTTCTGGAGGGTCTGCTCGGCGATGAGCAACGCAAGACCGGTTGGATGCGCGCGGAGGCAGCTGGCGATCCTGGTCCATGGCGGCAGCAGGCGATCCTGGGTCGCAGGGATTGGGATGCTGATGCCTTGCGCGATATCGTGCGCGACTATGTCATTGAGCATTTGGCAGATGACGATGCTGTTCTCGTCATCGACGAGACCGGTTTTCTCAAGCAGGGCAAAGCTTCGTGCGGCGTAGCGCGGCAATACACCGGCTCCGCAGGCAAGATTACGAACTGCCAGATCGGCGTGTTCGCCGCCTATGTTTCGCGTCATGGCCATGCGTTCATCGATCGCGCGTTGTATCTTCCGAAGGAATGGCGCAAGCCATGAGCCGCTCTTCGACGTCCATCCGGGGACCGGTGCCAGCATCGAAGTGTTTTATGCGGATCGCATGCTGGAGACTTTCGGCAGGAGTGGCGCCGGTTGGTTTTGGTGGTCTCGCCGACGCGGGCTTTCGCCAGCGGGGCCCGCGACTGGCCCGTTTGCTACGAGCTACGCAGCATATCGGCACGCGATGAATACGGCGGCACCGCAGTTTGGCTGCTATCGGAAATCACACGGTGAGCTCTTGGAACCTAAGTGGAACCTTTTGGACCCCGCGCGGGGAACCGCTTCCACCATTTTCCAAATTATATATTGAGTTCAGTATGTTGCATGGTACAGTTGGGTGGGCTCGAACCACCGACCTCCTGTTCCACAGACAGGCGCTCTAACCAACTGAGCTACAACTGCATTCTTTGCCGGCCCCAAAAGGGGTCACCGAACCGGGCGGAAACTAGGTGCAACGCCTGGCTTTGGCAAGGCCGGGTGTCGAGCTTACGAAGCTGCGATGCCGTTGGTTTTTTGGCCCATTCAACCCGCGCGCCAGCACCAAAACAAAAAGCCCGGGCTGACCGCCCGGGCTTTTTTTGAGAACTTGAAGGCTGGCCGATCAGGCGGCCGGCTGGAACAGCTTCGACGCGCTGGCCTTGATCGGTTCGGCGGTTTCCGTCGCGACCTTCTTGGACAGCTCGGCGAGCTCCTTGGTGTTGGCGGTGAAAGCCTCGAATTGCTTCTTGGCGTGGGAGGTCCATAGCTCCATCGCTTCCGACGGCGATTTCACGCTGATCAGCGCCTGTGCGAAGTCCAGGGTCGCGGTGGTGTTGGTTTTCATGATTTCCATCAGCTTGGCGGAGTATTCGCTGGCGCCCTTGCTGGCGGTCGAGAACACCGCCTCGATGGTGCCGTTATGGCTCTCGGCAACGTTCTTGAACTTGGCGTAATTGTCGCGGGCCTGCGAAACGCCCTTTTCGGCGAACGCGCGCATCTGCTCGGGGACTTCGAAGGGAATAATCGAGGCGGAGAAGGGATCGGTGGGATTTGCCATGGCATGCATCCTTCACAATGAGGAAAATCGATGTGACCCCTGCGGCCACCCACCGCCAATATGCCGGGGAATGTCGACCTGGATCACGCAGAGGGGACGCCCTTCGTTGGGCTGCCGATAGCTGACACCCATAACATGGCAATTTTGTGCAATGCAACGCAATTTAAGGTGCGATGCCACATAAAAGGCAGGGACCGACGTGAAGCCCCGTTCCGCCGGAAAATCGGGCGCCCACACCGACCCAACCGCCTCCCCCTTTGCAGGCAGGAGGGCATTGAGACAGTTCAGCTTTTCGGCTTGGCGGCGTCCATCGCCGCGTGGCTGACGATCTGGCCCATTTCGCTGGCCTGCTCTGCCAGCGACTTCATCTGCGCCTGGATGAATTCACTGTGCAGCCGCATTACTTCGGTCAGATCCTTGGCGTGCAGCAATTGTTGGGCATAATCCAGCGATGCCTGCACGTTCTTTTCGGCGTAGGAAATCGCCCTGGTGCTGATGTCCTTGGCGCCGGCGCGAACCGTCGCACCCCGCTCCTCGATCAATCCCGCGGTCTGCTGCGCGCCGCTCAGGAATTTCTCAAAAGCCTTGCGGGCCTGATCGAAGCCGGCCTCCGCCATCGACTGCATTTCCTTTGGAATCTCGAAACGATCGTTTTCGCTCATGGTCCCACTCCTATTGGTATATCCCGGAGCTATCCACAGCCGCCGGGGCCGGCCGCAAACGTCAGACTATCTGCCAACGATCTCCCCGGTGTGACGCGACGCCCACCGGTTCCCATCGTGAGCCTTTGATCGCCTTTTGCAACAGCCCAACGCGACACCGGCATCATGGTTCAGCCCAATTAAGGTTATCGCGGCTTTCGATGGGTGTACGACCGTCAGGCCGTGGACCTGCCGTCCCGCGCGGGCGATACTAACGATCCGTTAAGGCTGTTTGGCCGTCGGGTTTCTGACGCCATCGTCGGGCAAAAGCCAGCAAGGTCATGTCACCAGCGATGAATAACCCGGAATTCCAGTTGCAAGGCATCGGCGATCCGCGACTGGCGGCGCATGCAACAAGCGCGCTGCCGGCATGGCTGTGGTCGACCGACGGCAGCCGGATTCTGTGGGCCAATCCGGTCGGCGCCAGACTGTTCGACGCCGCCAACGGCGCGGCGCTGGCCGAAAAGACGTTCGGTCCGGCTGATTCCCACCGCCGCCAGATCGCGCAGCTTGCAGGCCGGCTGCCATCGACCGGCGCGATCCGGCTGGAACGGCTGCGCGGTTTCGGCGCAGCGCTCGGCGCGCTCGTGACCTGCGGCTGCGCGCAGCTTGATTTTGCCGATGGCAGCCACGGCATTCTGATTGCGGCCGCCGAACCGGTCGGCCGCGCGATGCCGCTGGTCGAGCGGCTGCAGCGACTGGTCGAAGGCATCGATATGCCGATCGCGGCTTTCGCGCGTGACGGCATGTTGGTCGGCGCCAGCGATAGCATGCGATCGCTGCTCGGTTTTCGCAATCTCTCCGAAGCCGGCCTTGACGAGGCGCGCAGTGAAGCGCTGAAGCAGGGCCGCGTCGAGATGCCTATCGGCATCGGTCATTTGGTGCTGCAGCGCGTCGGTAGCGGCGCGGATGCCGGTCTCGTCGCGCTGCTGGCGCCTGGCGCCGTGACGGTAGCACACGCGCCACACGCCGCACCGGCGCTGCCGGAAGTTGTTTCGGCTGCCGAGGCTGCGCCGATGCCGATCGAGGCCGAGACGGCGCCTCCACCGATGGCGCCCTCGACAAGCACTTCGCCACCGCCATACGAAGCGCCTGCAACGACCGGCGAAGCGCCGGCCGAATTCGCGCTGTTCGATCATCTCGCGCAACCGCCGGACCCGCCGGCTGAACCAGATGTCGACATCGACGCGCCGCTCGAACCTGAGGTCGCGCATCCGACGGTGCCGCCGCTCGATCCGCCGGGCGTTGATGCATCGCACGCCGAAGCATCGGCAGACGCAACGCCGCAAGCCGAGATTCACGACGACGAACCTTCGCCTTATGTCGAAGCCGTTGCCGATGAGCCTCCTGCTGCGCCCGCCGGGGAGCCGCCACCGGCCATCGCGATCGCGCCCTCACCCGCCCAAGCCCTGTCGTGGCCCGACGAGCCCCCACCGGATGCGCGCCGCCATCCGCTGCGCTTCATGTGGCGGATCGATGCCGAAGGCCGCTTCCAGCTCGACCCCGGCGAATTCATCCGCCTGATCGGCGCGCGCACCGCCGCGGGCTTTGGCCGGTTGTGGAGCGAAATCGCCGAGACGTTCGGGTTGGATCCCGATGGCCGCGTCGCCACGGCGGTCGCCACGCGCAACACCTGGAGCGGCATCACCCTGAACTGGCCCGTCGATGGCGGCAGCCGGTTGCCGGTGGAGCTATCGGGATTGCCGGTCTACGACCGCGCGCAGAATTTCGCCGGCTATCGCGGCTTCGGGGTCTGCCGCGATCTCGACGGCCTGACCACGCTGAACGCGTTGCGCCGCCATGAATTCTTCGATCCGCCGGCGCCGCAGCCGCTGTCCTCCGACATCGTCCGGGCAAATTCTGCTGAAGAATCGCCCGCCGTGGACGTGCCCCCTGATTCGGATGCGGCATCGTCTCCTGTAACATTCCTTGTAACGTCCTTTGCAACTGCATCACCCGCACCGATTGCTGTCGAGACTTCACCACAAACCGATTTGGAAACGCCCGTGGAAACGCCCAACGAAATGCAGAAGAACGTGCTTCCGTTCCGGCCGATCGGCGAGCCGAAATCGCCCGCGCTGACGCCGGTTGAAAACAGCGCCTTCAACGAACTCGCCCGGCAATTGTCGGCGCGGCTGGAGAGCGAGAACGGCGCGCCCGAAACGCCGGCCACATCCACCCCGGCGACGGCCGCCGATCTCCCGGCGGCGGCGAATGCGCCTGAACAGGCAAGCGAACAACCGGCAAGTCAACAACCGCAATGGCTGGCGCGCCCCGAGGCGCCCGCGCGCGGCGAAACCCGCCGCGACAGGACGCTGCTCGATCTGCTCCCCGTAGGCGTGCTGATCTACCGGCTCGACCGGCTGCTCTATGCCAATCCTGCGTTTCTGGAGCGGATGGGCTATGACAGCCTGCACACGCTCGAGCAGGCCGGCGGCCTCGATGCACTCTATGTCGAACCCGGCGTGTCCAGCACCAGCAGCACCTCGGACACCGGCACGCCGGTGACGATTTCCGCCGGCCAGGCTTCGTCAAACCATACGCCGTCGCCTGCGACCGATGCCCGCCTGTTCACGATTTCATGGGACGACGATTCCGCGCTGGCGCTGATTTTCTCGGGCGCACCGGTGGAAAGCGTTGATGTCGCCGCCGCGATCGCAAACGCGGTCCCCGTCGCCGAACCGTCGGCCGTCGGTCACGCCAACGCCGAGGAACTCGGCGCCATCCTCGACACCACGGCCGATGGCGTCGTGATGTTCGACGCCGAGGGCAACATCAATTCGTGCAACCGCAGCGCCGAGGCGCTGTTTGGCTATGACGGCGCCGCACTGGTGCAACGCAATCTCTCCGACCTGTTCGCGCCGGAAAGCCAGCTCGCGGTCAGGGATTATCTGGAGAGCACCAGGGGCGCCGGCGCCGCCAGCCTGCTCGATCATGGCCGCGACCTGCTCGGCCACGTCCACGGCGGCGGCATCATCCCGCTTTCGATGACGATGGGAAGGACGGCGGCCGAGAGTCCGAATTTCTTCGCGGTGTTCCGCGACCTCTCGCAGAGCAAAAAGAGCGAGAACGAATTGCAGCAGGCGCGGCGGCTCGCCGATCGCGCGGCCAACGCCAAGACCGACATGCTGGCGCGGATCAGCCATGAGGTCCGCACTCCCCTTAACGCCATCATCGGCTTCGCCGAAGTGATGATCGGCGAACGGTTCGGCGCGCTCGGCAACGAGCGTTATGTCGAATACATGAAGGACATCCGGGCTTCCGGCGAACGCGTGATCGCCATCATCAACGATCTGCTCGACCTGTCACGGATCGAAACCGGCAAACTGGACCTCGCCTTTGCCAACCAGAACCTCAATGACCTGGTCGAGAGTTGCGTCGCGGTGATGCAGCCGCAGGCCAACCGCGAACGCATCATCATCCGGACGTCGCTGGCGCATATGCTGCCGCCAGTGATCGCCGACGCCCGTGCGTTGCGTCAGATCGCGCTGAACCTGATCGGCAACTCGATCCATCTCGCCAATGCCGGCGGCCAGGTCATCGTCTCCACGGCACTTTCGGACTTCGGCGAAGTGGTGCTGCGGGTGCGCGACACCGGCCACGGGCTCAACGACAACGAAGTCGCGGCCGCGATGGCGCCGTTCCGGACCCAGGGGCCGTCGGATCAGTCCTCCGACAATTCCGGCGTCAATCTGTCGCTGACCAAAGCGCTGGTCGAAGCCAACCGCGCGCAATTCAATATCAAGACCGGCCCGCATTCGGGCACGCTGATTGAAGTGCTGTTCTCGCACGCGATGGCGAGAGCCTGAGAGCCAACGCAAATCGCGACGCCATTGCGGGAATGTGTCGCACCGCTCTGGCTCTGCGCGGTCCAATTCTTGCTTATCCTGTTTTGACCCAGGCAATCGCGCTGCTCAATCCCTGGGCATCGGATTGAGTTTGTCTTGGGCATTCAGGCTTGATGTGAAATGCGCTGCCTTGTCGTTGCCGACCTGCACTATTCGTTGCCCCAGTTCGACTGGCTGCTGAGCGCGGCACCGCAATTCGATCTCGTGATCTTCGCGGGCGATGCGCTCGATATCGGATCAGCGGTCGATTTTCGAGCCCAGATCGTCGTCGTGAAGAAATACCTGACGCTTCTCGCCGGCATGACCAAGGTCATTCTTTGCTCGGGAAACCACGATCTCGACGAACGCAATGCCGAAGGCGAGAAGATTTCAAAATGGATCCATGAGACCCGCGAAACCGGAATTGCCTGCGATGGCGACAGCCTCACCATCGGCGACACGCTCTTCACGATCTGTCCCTGGTGGGACGGCCCGCTGGTCAAAGCGCGCCTTGAGGACCAGCTTCGGCAAACCGCCGCCGGCCGGCTGAAACGATGGGTCTGGGTGCATCATGCGCCGCCGGCGGATTCACCGACCAGTTGGGGCGGCAAGCGCTTTTTCGGCGACGTCGAACTGGTGCAATGGATTCGAAAGTACCAGCCTTCGATGGTGATCTCGGGCCATGTGCATCAGTCGCCGTTCATCCCCGACGGATCGTGGTTCGACCAAGTCGGTGACACCTGGGTCTTCAACGCCGGCCTGCAGCCCGGCCGTCCTCCGGTCTATATCGTGCTCGATATCGACACCGGCACCGCCTTCTGGCTGCCGATCGGCAACGAGCAATGCATCGATCTGAACGCGCCGCTGCAGCGGCCGGCCGCGGCGATCACCGAAGTCCCGGTGTGGCTTACATCCTTGGGTCGGATTGCCGATCCGAACCTGGCGAGACCTCTATCGGCGGCAGGTTGATCATGCTCTGCAGAATCTCGCCGACCATCGCAAGATGATCGCCGTGACCGGCATATTGCTGCATGATGTCGGCAAGATAGGTGGTGGCGACATTGAGCCGCTGGGCCAGCAACCGGGCAATCAGCAGCGCCACCGCCGGCTGCTGACGCAGAAAAGAAGCGGCATCGTTGATCTCATAAACGATCGCATCCGATGCCGCCCGGACCGTCGCGGTGTGCGGCTTGTCGAGCAGGACCGACATTTCCCCGAACACAGCCCCCTGCTCACTGACGCTGGCAACGACCGTATCGCCCTTGATAACTTCAAGCCGTCCCGCGATCAGGACGAACAGATGACCGGTCCGGCCGCCCTCGTGGAGAACGAGGGTGCCTGCGGATACGTTTCGCCTGACACCCCCGATGCAGTAGTCCAGAATTTCGCGCAACTGGCAGTACCCCACAAGCCCGCGCCAAGATTAAGCGCGAGGATCATGAGCGTCGAACGCATAATGTAGCCGGTCTGCTCAAATTGTGCGCATCGACAAAAACGACGCGGGTCGCTACGCGCGACTTATGACGCCCGCAGGAAATCGCCGATCGCCCTCAGAAAAATTTCCGGCGATTGAAGCTGCGGGACGTGCGCGCATCCCGGAATGATTTCGAGACGGGCTTGCAGCAATCCCGCAGTCAATTCGTGCGACATCGGCGGCGGCGTCGCCTCGTCGTGCTCGCCGACCAGCACCAGGACGGGGACCTTGACCTCTCCAAGCCGGGGCCGGAGATCGAGTTCGGCCAACGCGCCGCAGGCCGCGCCGAACACCTCCGGGTCGGTTCGCAGGAACGCCTCGCGGCGGTCGCGCATCAGATCGGGATGTTCGTCCTGAAATTCCGGCGCGAACAACCGGCGCATCGCGACGTCGGTGACCGCTCCAAGCCCGTTGGCTTTTGATGCAGCCGCCATGTTGCGGAAGGCCTGGCGCCCGGCTTCCGAAAACGACGCGCCGCAGTCGGCAAGGATGAGCCTGGTTGCGAACCCGGGATGGCGTATCGCCATTTGCAGCGCCACGAACCCGCCATAGCCGTTGCCAAGCACGATCGCCTCGTCGCCGCCGGCGGCATCCTTGATCGCCTCGGCCATCCGGTCGGCGACCGCAGCGAGACCGCCGCCGACCGCGCTGGATCGGCCGAAGCCGGGCAAATCGGGAACGATCACCCGGAACGACTGCGACAGTCGGGGCACCACCGCGTCGACGCTCGCGCGATCCGACAACAGCGAATGCAGCAGAAAAAGCGGCGGCCCCTGGCCGACCTGCGCCGCATTGACCGTGCCGCTGGCGAAAAGTCGGTCCATTTCCGCTCTCTCTTTCAAGGTTGGGAACGCCGGGTTCGAAAAACGGCGCGGCCACGG
>JAYTFS010000030.1:0-17407 GCA_043734185.1 Pseudolabrys sp.
TCGATGTTCTTCAGCTCTTCCGGCGGTTTCAGCTTCACGGTGGCGCTCGAGGACGAGCAGGCCACGCGCCGGCTGATGGTGGACATCGCCGCGCAGATCCAGGCCGGCGACCTCATCACACTGTCCGGCGATCTCGGCGCCGGCAAGACCACGCTCGCCCGCGCGCTCATCCGCCATCTCGCTGGCGACGAGCGCGTCGAGGTGCCGAGCCCGACTTTCACGCTGACGCAGGCCTATGAGCTGCCGCGCTTCAATCTCGTTCATGCCGATCTCTACCGGCTGTCGGGTCCGGGCGAACTGGCCGAGCTTGGTTTCGAGGACGCCGCCGACGACGCCGTGACATTGCTGGAATGGCCCGACCGCGCCGGAGACCAGTTGCCGCCCAACCGGCTCGACATCGCGCTCACGTTGTCGCCGCAGCATGGCGAGACCTTCCGCCATGCCCGCATCACCGGCTACGGCAGCTTTGTGACACGCGCCGAGCGCATCGCGCAGATCCGCGGCTTCCTCGCGCGCAACGGATTTGGCCTGGCCGACCGCCAGTTCATGCAGGGCGACGCGTCGAGCCGCGCCTATGAGCAGCTCACGCTCGAAGGCAACAGCTACATCCTGATGAATTCGCCGCGCCGGCCGGACGGGCCCATCATCCGCGACGGCAAGCCCTATAGCGCGATCGCGCATCTGGCCGAAGATGTGACGCCGTTCATCGCCATGGCGCTGGCCTTGCGCGAGCGCGGTTTTTCGGCGCCGGCCATCATGGCCGCCGACCGCGACGCCGGATTGCTGGTGATCGAAGACTTAGGTTCCGAACTGGTGGTGGAGAACGGCGTGCCGATCGAGGTGCGCTATGAGGTGGCGGCCGATCTGCTGGCGCAACTGCACCGCGAGCCGACGCATGATCTGCTGTCGGTCGAGCCCGGCGTAGGCTACGAAGTGCCGCGCTACGACATGGACGCGCTGCTGATCGAAGTGGAATTGCTGCTCGACTGGTATTTGCCGAAACTCAACGCCAGGATTTCCGACACCAAGCGCGACGCCTATCTGGCGCTCTGGCGCGACGCGCTAATGCCGGTGGTGGCGGCCAAGCCGACCTGGGTGCTGCGCGATTTTCATTCGCCCAATCTCATTTGGCTGCCGGCGCGCGTCGGAATCGATCGCATCGGCATCCTCGATTTTCAGGACGCGCTGATGGGATCGCCGGCTTATGATCTGGCGTCGCTCCTTCAAGATGCGCGCGTCGACGTGCCGGAACTGATGGAAATTTCGTTGCTGTCGCGCTACACGCGCGCGCGGCTCAAGGCCGACCCCAAGTTCGATGCGCCCGCGTTCGTGCGGGCCTATGCGACGCTCGCCGCGCAACGCGCCTCGAAAATTCTCGGCATTTTCGCGCGGCTGGAAAAGCGCGACGGCAAGCCGCAATATCTGCGTCATCTGCCGCGGGTATGGGCCTATCTGCAGCGCTCACTGGCGCATCCGGCGCTGGCGCAACTCAACAGCTGGTACAAGCTCAACGTGCCGCCGCTAAAATCGCTATGAAACCGCCGCCCAAATCCGCCATGGTGCTCGCCGCCGGCATGGGCACGCGCATGCACCCGCTCACCGACAAAATGCCGAAGCCTCTGGTGAAGGTCGCGGGCCGCGCGCTGCTCGATCATGTGCTGGACCGTCTGGCCGATGCCGGTGTCGAGCGCGCGGTGGTCAACGTGCATCACTTCGGCGACAAGATCATCGCGCACGTCGCCAACCGCAAGCGCCCGCAGATCACGATCTCCGACGAGCGCGGCGTGCTGCTCGATACCGGTGGCGGCGTGGTGAAGGCGCTGCCCCTCCTCGGCAACGATCCGTTCTACCATCTCAACGCCGACACCATCTGGATCGATGGCGTGACGCCCAACCTCACGCGACTGGCGGAGGCTTTCGATCCAGCCGCGATGGACGCGCTGCTGCTGCTGGCACCCACCGCCGGCAGCATCGGCTACGACGGGCGTGGCGATTTCAGCATGACCGCCGACGGCCGCCTGACGCCGCGGCCGGAACGCGACATCGCGCCCTTCGTCTACGCCGGCGCCGCAATTCTGTCTCCCGCGCTGTTCGCCGATGCGCAGCCGGGCAAATTCTCCCTCATCACGCTGTTTACCCGCGCCGCCGCCAAAGGCCGGCTCACCGGATTGCGGCTGGAAGGCCTGTGGATGCATGTCGGCACCCCCGACGCCATATCCGCGGCGGAAGCCGCCATTCGCGACAGCACCGGTTAAGCCGCAAGCCCCCGTTTTTGCCAAAGCGTGTATGATTCGGCGATGCCGGCTGCCAAACCTCGCGTCTTCAACATTCCCGCCTCGGCGCCGTTTCTGGCGGCGCTGATCGACGCGCTGCGCGACGGCAAACTGGTGCCGGGATTTCCGGCGAGCGACGATCCGCTGGAATTTGCCAAGGCCACGCTCTATCTGCCGACGCGGCGCGCCTGCCGCCTGGCGCGCGACGTGTTCCTCGAGCGCATCGGCGACGCCGCGATCCTGCCGCGCATCGTCGCCATCGGCGACCTCGACGAAGACGAGATCGCTTTCGCGCAAAGCGCCACCGCCGAGCTGGCGGAAACCGCGCTGGCTTTGCCCGATGCGATCGCGTCGCTGGAACGCCGCTTGCTGCTGGCGCAATTGATTGTCGAATGGGCTGCGCGCATTAAATCCGCAGAAGGCTCGTCGCTAGTCGCCAATACGCCGCAGGCCGCGCTCGGCTTAGCCGACGATCTGGCGCATCTGATCGATGACATGATCACCCGCGATGTAAAATGGGGAAAACTCGACAACCTTGTGCCCACCGACCACGACGAATACTGGCAGCGTTCATTAGAATTTTTGAAAATCGCACGGGAATTCTGGCCGGCGCGGCTCAAGGAATTGAGTGCCATCGAAGCAGCCGAGCGCCGTGATCATCTGATCGAGGCCGAGGCCAAGTGCCTCGCCAATTCCAGCGCTCCCGTGATCGCCGCCGGCTCCACCGGCTCGATGCCGGCCACCGCGAAATTGCTCGCGACCATCGCCAAATTGCCGCAGGGCGCGGTAGTGCTACCCGGCCTCGACATGGATCTCGACGACGCCTCGTGGCAGCTCATCGCCGGCGACAGCGGCGACAAAACGCATGACGGCGCGCCCGCCGCCGGCCACGCCCAATTTGCCATGCAGGCTTTGCTCGCGCGTATCGGCATCACGCGAAAAGATGTCGAACAACTCAGCACGCCCGCGCCGCATGGCCGCGAAATGCTGGTGTCCGAGGCGTTGCGCCCCGCCTCCACCACCGAACGCTGGCAGGCGCGCCGCATGGCGAAAGACTTCGACGACGACGCCGAAAAGGCCGTCACAACCGTCAGCATGATCGAAGCCGCCAATCCGGAAGAGGAAGCGCTCGCTATCGCCGTTGCCTTGCGCCAGGCGATCGAGACAAAAGACAAAACCGCCGCTTTGGTGACGCCCGACCGCGCCCTCGCCCGCCGCGTGCTGGCAGCACTCGAGCGCTGGCATGTGCCGGTCGATGACTCCGGCGGCGATTCACTTGCCGACACCAATGCCGGCGTGTTCGCGCGCTTGGCCGCGGAAGCAGCCCTCAAAGGACTGGAGCCGGTAACGCTGCTGGCGCTGTTGAAGCACCCCTTGCTGCGGCTTGGCGTCGCCGCGGGCGCGCACACCACGGCGATTGCCACGCTGGAGCGCGCGCTGTTGCGCGGCCCCCGGCCCCGCGCCGGTTCGAGCGGCCTCGAACACGCGCTCGCGACCTTCCGTGCCAATCGCGACGCCATGCACCGCAGCGATCCGCGCTGGCTGATCGAGGACGACGCCTTCGACGTCGCCGCAGAATTGATCGCGCGGCTCAGCGCAGCGCTGGCGCCGCTGGAGGCCCTCAAGCGCGGCAATCATCCGCTCGCGGCTATAGCGAAATGTCACCGCAATGCCATCGCCGCGCTCGGCCAGGACGCCGAGGGCAAAATCGCGGTCTTCGCTGGCCATGATGGCGTCGCGCTGGCCCGCGCCTTCGAGGAGCTTGTTCTCAGCCCTTCGGCCGGCGGTCTTGCCGTCAGCAAGGCGGATTACACGGAACTGTTTTCCGCGGCCATCGACGGCCGCGTGGTGCGCCGCCCGGAAATTCACGACGTGCGCGTGCGCATCTTCGGCCCGCTGGAAGCGCGCCTGCAGACAATTGACCGCGTCGTGCTCGGCGGGCTGAACGAAGGCACCTGGCCCCCCGAGACGCGCAGCGATCCCTGGCTGTCGCGGTCGATGCGCCGTGACTTGCAGCTCGATCCGCCGGAACGGCGCATCGGCCTGTCGGCGCACGACTTCGCGCAGGCTCTGGGCGCTAAAGAAATCATCCTGAGCCGCGCCGCTAAGCTCGCCGGCGCGCCGACCGTGACCTCGCGTTTCGTGCAGCGCATCGCCGCGCTCGCCGGTGACGCACGGTGGGAGAAAGTACTCAAGCGCGGCAACGAATACCTCGCTTTCGCCCGTGCGCTCGATCATCCTCTCGAGGTCAAAGCCGCAGCCCGCCCAGCGCCAATGCCGAAACTGGAAGCCCGTCCGTTGCGGTTATCGGTCACCGCCATCGAAGACTGGCTGCGCGACCCCTACACCATCTATGCCCGTTATATCCTCAAGTTGATGCCGCTCGATGCCGTCGACACGCCGCCCGGCGCGCGCGACCGTGGCACCGTCATTCATGGCGCCATCGGCGATTTCACGTCGAAATTCGCCGCCGGCCTTCCCGCCGACGCGGTCGAGGAATTGCGCAAACTCGGCGAAAAGCGCTTCGAGCCGCTGAACGACTACGAGGAAGCCCGCGCCTTCTGGTGGCCGCGCTTCATGCGCATCGCGCAATGGTTCGCGCACTGGGACAAGGAACGGCGCGCCAATATCGCATCGCTGCATGCGGAAATTCGCGGCGAGTTGAAATTCCCCGTCGGCAAACGCGAATTCACTTTGTCCGCCATCGCCGACCGCATCGAGCTTCGCAATGACGGCACCTACGCCATCATCGATTACAAAACGGGAGCCGCGCGCACCGAGAAACAGGTGCGCACCGGCTTGGCGCCGCAGCTAACGCTGGAAGGCGCTATCCTGCGCGCGGGAAAGTTCGGCAAGCTCACAGCCGGTTCCGTCTCCGAAATTACCTATGTCACGCTGAAAGGCGGCGAGCCCGCCGGCAAAGAAATTGCGATCGTCTTCAAGGAAGGCACGCCCGACAGCCAGGCCGACCACGCGCTCGCCAGGCTCAAGGCGCTGGCCGCGCAATTTGAGGACGAGAAGACGCCCTATCTGTCGCTGGTGCATCCAATGTGGACGAACCACTACGGCGACTACGACCACCTCGCGCGCTTGAAGGAATGGTCGCTCTCCGGCGGCGACGGCGAGGACGGCGAATGAACGCTCCCCGCAAAATCCCTAGCGACGTCAGCCGCGTTCAGATCGAGGCTGCCGATCCCGACGTGTCGGCTTTCGTGTCGGCCAACGCCGGCTCCGGCAAGACCCACGTGCTGGCGCAACGCGTGATCAATCTACTGCTGCGCGGCGTCGACCCGGCAAAAATTCTCTGCATCACCTTCACCAAGGCGGCCGCCGCCAACATGGCGAACCGCATCTTTACCACGCTGGCCGAGTGGGCGACGCTGGACGACAAGGCGCTCGACGGGAAGATCAAGCTCTCGACCGGCGAAAAGGCCGACGCGGGAAAACGCGTGCGGGCGCGCCGCCTGTTCGCCTCGGCGCTGGAAACGCCGGGTGGGTTGAAGGTGCAGACCATTCACGCCTTCTGCACGCGGCTGCTGCACCAGTTTCCGTTCGAGGCCGACGTGGCCGCCCGTTTCACCGTGCTGGACGACGCCACCACCACGCAAACGCTCGATAAACTCACGCTGAATGTGCTGCTGGAAGCTTCCGCCAAGCCGGAAAGCGCCCTGGGCTGCGCGCTGGCGACGGCGATTGTGGTCGCCGCCGATCAGACGTTCAAAGACGTGGTGAGCGATGCCATCGCCGAGCGCGACAAAATCACCGCCTGGATCGCGCGCGCCGGCAGCGTCGATGCCGCGATCGCCGAACTATCCGGCATTTTTGGCGTCGATCCGAACGACACGCCGGAATCGCTGGAGCAGGAATTCTTCTCCCACTCGCTGATCCCCGCAGCGGAATGGCCGGCACTGATCGAAATTCTCAATGCCGGCTCGGCCAACGACAAGAAACACGTCGCCGTACTGCAGGCCGCGTATTCAAGTTTTGGCCGCGAACGCGTCGACAACTACCTCAAGGTGTTCTGCACCACCAAGCTGGAGCCACGCGAGAATATCGTCACCAAGAAACTGGGCGACAGCAACCCGGAATGGCTCGACCGCCTGAAGAACGAGCAAGCCCGCGTCTGCAAGCTGCTAGAGCGTGAAAGCGCCGTTCGCGCGCGCGAACGAACCCGCGCCCTGGTCACCATCGCCGCCGAAGTGATCGCGCGCTACGCCCGCGAGAAGGAGCGCCGCGCCCTGCTCGACTATGACGACCTGATCGACAAGACGCTGGCGCTGTTTACCCGCACGTCGGCGGCCTGGGTGCTCTACAAGCTCGATCTCGGCATCGATCACGTGCTGATCGACGAAGCGCAAGACACCAGCCCGAAGCAATGGCAAATCGTGACCACCATCGTCTCGGAGTTCGGGGCTGGCGGCGCACGGCCGAATGTGCGGCGGACGATGTTCGCCGTCGGCGACGAGAAGCAGTCGATCTTCTCGTTCCAGGGCGCGGCGCCGCATGCGTTCTACGACAACCGCCGCTATTTCGAGCAATTGTTCAGCGGGACAGACACGCAATTCATTGAAAAGAAATTCGAGGTGTCGTTCCGTTCGGGCGACAGCGTGCTGGGCGCCGTCGATCTGGTCTATTCGCGCCCGGAAGCCTTTCGGGGCCTGGCCGCCGATCCGGTCAAAACCGTGCACCGTTCATTGCCGGACGCCGCGCCCGGACTGGTCGAGCTTTGGCCGCTCATCGAACCGGCCGAAAAGCGCGAGATGGAAGGCTGGGACGCGCCGTTCGATACCGAGAGCGAGGAAAGCCCGCGCGTGCTGCTGGCGCGCAGGATCGCGGCCCATGTGAAATTGTGGATGACGCACGGGCTCAAAGCCGGTGACGTGCTGGTGCTGGTGCGCCAGCGTGGGCCGCTGTTCGAGGCGATCATCCGCGCGCTTAAAGACACCGGCGTTCCGGTCGCCGGCGCGGACCGGCTGGTGCTGACCGAACACATCGCGGTGATGGATCTGATGGCGCTTGCCGACGCGCTGCTGCTGCCGGACGACGATCTGGCGCTGGCGAGCGTGCTCAAGAGTCCGCTGTTTGGCTTGCGTGAGGAGCAGCTGTTTGAACTGGCGTGGAATCGAAAAGGTTCGCTGCGCGCGAGCCTGCGCGCCCATGCGGACTTCGCCACGACCAATGCCGCGCTGGAGGAATTGGCGCAGGCGGCGTGCAGACTTACGCCGTTCGGTTTCTTCACGCATGTGCTTGGCGCGCTACATGGCCGCGCAAAATTCTTGAGCCGCCTCGGACCGGAGGCCAACGACGCACTCGATGAATTCCTCAACCTGGTGCTCGACTATGAAACGCGCCAGACACCGTCGCTGCAAGGCTTCGTGGCATGGTTGCGCGCGGCCAGGGCCGAAATCAAACGCGACATGGAAATGGACCGCGACGAAGTGCGGGTGATGACCGTGCATGGCGCCAAGGGCCTTGAAGCCAACACCGTGATTTTGGCCGACACCACGACGCCGCCCGGCGGCCCGCGCGATCCGCGGCTGTTGTCGCTTGCAAATGGCGCGCAGGTTTGGGCGACCGCGCGCAATATCGATGTCGGCGCCATGGCCGAGGCGCGCGCGAAAGCGCAGCAAGAGGCGCGCGACGAATACCGGCGGTTGCTCTATGTCGCGATGACGCGCGCGGCCGAGCGTTTGATCATTTGCGGCACCAAAGGCAAAAACAAAATTCCGGACGGCCGCTGGTATCAGCTGGTCGAGGCCGCGCTAAAGGACGTTGCGGTTTCCCAACCGGCCGAAGACGGCGGCGGCGACGTGCTCCGTTTCCGGAAATCGGAACAACCGCCGGCAATCGTTCAGAAGAATACCGCGCCGGCCGCGGTCACGCCAGCGCCGTTGCCAGCTTGGCTGATGTCGGATGCGGCAGCCGGCCCTTCTTCACCGCCCACCATCACGCCATCGAGTGTCATGGATGAAGACGCCGCGCGTCCGTTCACCGCAGCTGCGAACGCGCAAGCCCTGCTGCGCGGCACTCTGGTGCATCGCCTGCTGCAATCTTTGCCTGACATCCCCCCTGATCGCCGTGCGAAGGCGGCGGAAGAATTCCTCACCAGAAAAGGTAAAGAATTAGAACCCGAACAAGGCCAGAAGATCGCGGAGCAGGTGCTGGTCTTGCTGGAGGATGCGCGGTTCTCCCCCCTGTTCGAACCCGGCAGCCGCGCCGAAGTGCCCATCGTCGGGCTGGTGAATGTTAACGGCAAAGACGTGCGCGTCTCCGGCCAGGTCGACCGCCTTGTCGTGACGCAAGACGCTGTGTTGATTGCGGATTTTAAAACGAATCGGCCGTCGCCGAAGCGAATCGACGTGCCGCGGACCTACGTCCGCCAGCTCGGGTTGTATCGCGCGGTGCTGGAAAAATTATACCCGAGCAAGGCGATACGCGCCGCGCTGATCTGGACGGAAGTCCCTGAAATGATGGAGTTTTCCGGGAGCGAATTGGATGGTGCGCTGGCGTTTGTCACCAACGCGTGAGAGCAGCTTGACGCTACCGGATCGCGTTCATAGGTTCGCCGTCTCGCCATTCGCGGTGCAATTTTCCGCCCAAATTCATGAGGAATCCCATGGCCGTCGGCAAAACGTCGGACGCAAGTTTCGAAACGGACGTTCTGAAATCGGCCGAGCCGGTTGTCGTTGATTTTTGGGCGGAATGGTGCGGCCCCTGCCGCATGATCGCGCCGGCGCTGGAAGAAATTTCTGGTCAGCTCGGCGACAAGGTCAAGATCGTCAAGTTGAACGTCGACGAGAACCCGAACACCGCCGCAAAATACGGCATCATGTCGATCCCGACGCTGCTGATGTTCAAGAACGGCGAGATTTCCTCGCGCCAGGTCGGCGCCGCGCCCAAGCAGAAGCTGCATCAATGGATCAGCGGCGGGAAGTGATCGCCGCAGCAAATTTTAATTTGACGGCCGGCCTTCGCGCCGGCCGTTTTTGTTCAAACCGGCAGCGTGCCGTTCAGGCGAAGCACCTCGCCGGCAAGATACAACGAACCAGTGATCAGGATGCGCGGTGGCGGTTCCAGATCGAGCTTGCGCACCGCGTCCAGCGCGCCGTTGAGATTGTCGCGGCTGGTGGCCTGCAGGCCGATCTTTCGCGCAGCATCGGCCACCGCCTCGGCGCTCAGGCCCTTTTCGGCGCCCGGCACCGGCACCGCGATCACCCGGCGCGCAAGCCCGGCAAAATTTCTCAGGAAGCCTTCGCAGTCCTTGGTCGCCAGCATGCCGACAATCAGCACCAGCGGCCGCGACACGCGTTCTTCAAGATCGGCAAGCGCCGCCGCAATGGCGCGCCCGCCGTCGGGGTTGTGGCCGCCGTCAAGCCATAATTCGCTGCCGGCCGGGACCAACGCAGTCAAATGACCATGACCCAACCGATTCATGCGCGCCGGCCAGTCGGCTTTCACCATGCCGCCTTCGAACGCGGCCGGTGAAATCTTGAATTGAGGCAACGCGCGCAACGCCGCTATTGCCAATCCTGCATTCTCGAATTGATGCCGGCCGTAAAGTCTTGGCGCCGGCAAGTCGAGCAAGCCAGTGTCATCCTGATAGACCAGCCGGCCGCGTTCTTCGGTCGCGGTCCAATCCTCACCGGCAATTTTCATCGGCGCTTTCAGTCTGGCGGCTTGCCGTTCGAGCACGGCCAGAACCTCGCGGCTTTGCGCAGCGACGACCGCCGGAACGCCATGCTTGAAAATACCGGCCTTCTCTGCGGCGATCTTTTCCAGCGTGCCCCCGAGAAAATCGGTGTGGTCGAGCGAAATCGGCGTCACGATCGTGGCCAGCGGCTTGTCCACCACATTGGTCGCGTCCAGCCGCCCGCCGAGGCCGACTTCCATCAACAGCACGTCGGCCGGATGACGCGAGAACAACAGCATGCCGACGGCAGTTGTAATTTCAAACACCGTGATCGGCGCATCGGCATTGACGCGTTCACATTCTTCCAGAGCAGCGGTCAATTCGGCATCGGAAACCAAATGGCCCGATAGGCGAAACCGTTCATTGAAATGAATCAGATGCGGCGAGCTATAGACGTGCACACGCTGACCCGCGGCTTCCAGGATCGCCCGCAGAAAAGCGATGGTGGAGCCCTTGCCGTTGGTGCCGGCAACGTGGACCATCGGCGGCAGCTTTTGTTCGGGATGATCGAGCGCGGTCAACAGCCGCTGAATGCGATCCAACGACAGATCGATGCGCTTGGGATGCAACGAATTAAGCCGCGCGACAATTGCGTCCACCGGCGACGTCATGACAGCGTGCTCACGCGTGCGCCGGAACCGGCAATTTTTGCTGCGCGTTCGGCGCCGGCGCCTTGGTCAACAGCCGGCATAGTTCCGCCAGCGTCGCGCGCAGCTTGTGGCGATGCACCACCATATCCACCATGCCGTGTGCGGTGAGATATTCGGCGCGCTGGAATCCTTCCGGTAATTTTTCGCGGATGGTTTGTTCAATCACGCGCGGGCCAGCAAATCCGATCAACGCGCCGGGCTCCGCGATTTGCACGTCGCCCAGCATCGCATAAGACGCGGTGACGCCGCCGGTGGTCGGATTGGTGAGCACGACGATGTAGGGCTTCTTGGCCTCGCGTAGCATTTGCACGGCGACGGTCGTGCGCGGCAATTGCATCAACGACAGGATGCCTTCCTGCATGCGCGCCCCGCCGGAGGCCGCGAACATAATGAAGGGGGTGTTACGGCGCACGGCGGTCTCCAGGCCGGCAATCACCGCCTCGCCGGCCGCCATGCCGAGCGAGCCGCCCATGAAATCGAAATCCTGCACGCCGATCGTCACCATCAAGCCTTCGAGCCGGCCGATGCCGAGCTTCACGGCATCCTGCAATCCGGTCTTGGTGCGGGCGTCCTTCAGGCGGTCGGCATAGCGGCGCTCGTCGCGGAATTTCAGCGGATCGAGTTGCACTTCCGGCACCTCGATGTCTTCGAATTCGCCGCCGTCGAACATGGTCTTCAGGCGCTGCGTCGCGCTGACACGCATGTGATAGTTGGAACTCGGAATGACGAACTGGTTGGCCTCGACGTCCTTGTAAAACACAAGCTGGCCGGTCTCCGGACATTTGATCCAGAGGTTTTCCGGCGTCTCGCGACGCAGGAAGCTGCGAATCTTCGGCCGGACGACGTTGGAAATCCAGTTCATGGCACGCCTATATAGGCACGATTTGACGTGATTATAACGGTTGCTGCAATGGAATGGTTACTTCGCGGCGACGCGCCGGGCGGCCTTGACGCCCTTGGCCAGCGCGGAAACCAGATCGGTGACCGCCTTTAGGGTGCCAGAGCCCGCTTTTCCGTTCTTGTCGAGACTGCCGCGCAACGCGTCTACCAGCGCGGAGCCGACCACCACGCCATCGGCGTTCTCGGCGATGGCGCGGGCCTGATCGGCGGTCCGCACGCCGAAGCCGACGGCAACCGGCAGCTTGGTATGGCGCTTGATGCGTGCCACCGCCGTGCTCACTTTGCCGGCGTCGGGTGCGGCCGCGCCGGTGATCCCGGTGATCGAGACGTAATACACAAAACCCGAAGTGTTACTCAGCACCGCCGGCAACCGCTTGTCGTCGGTCGTCGGCGTGGCGAGACGAATGAAATTCAATCCCGCCTTCAGGGTCGGCAGGCAAAGCTCCTCGTCTTCTTCAGGCGGCAGATCGACCACGATCAAGCCGTCAACACCAGCGGCTTCGGCATCGACGAGAAATTTATCGACACCATAGATATAAATCGGATTGTAGTAGCCCATCAGCACGATCGGGGTCGCATCATCAGCTTTGCGGAATTCGCGCACCAGCTTGAGCGTCTTGATCATGTTCTGCCCGGCGGCCAGCGCGCGCACGCCAGCCGCCTGGATCGCCGGCCCGTCCGCCATCGGATCAGTGAACGGCATGCCGAGCTCGATCACATCGGCGCCGACTTTCGGCAGCGCCTTGGTAATCGCGAGCGACATTTCGTAATCGGGATCGCCAGCCATGGTGAATGTCAACAGCGCCGCGCGGCCCTCGCTTTTCAACGCGGCGAAGCGCGTGTCGATGCGGGTGCTCATTGTTTCTTGCTTTCCAGAAACGCTTCGACCGAATCCAGGTCCTTGTCGCCGCGGCCGGAAAGATTGACCACCATCAGGTGATCTTTCGGCTTCTTGGGCGCGAGGTCGAACACGCGCGCCAGCGCATGCGCGGGCTCCAGGGCCGGAATAATTCCTTCCAGCTTGCTGCAAAGCTGGAACGCCGCCACCGCTTCGTTGTCGGTTGCCGACAAAAATTGAACGCGGCCCATGTCCTTGAGCCAAGCATGTTCCGGACCGATACCGGGATAATCGAGGCCGGCGGAAATCGAATGCGCTTCTTCGATCTGCCCATCGCCGTTCATCAGCAAATAAGTACGGTTGCCATGCAACACGCCCGGCTTGCCGCCGGCGATCGACGCGGCGTGCTTTGTCGTATCAAGCCCGTGGCCGGCGGCTTCCACGCCATAGATTTCAACCGTGCGGTCGTCGAGGAACGGATGAAAAAGGCCCATCGCGTTCGACCCGCCGCCGATGCAGGCGATCAATGAATCCGGCAAGCGACCTTCGGCTTTTTGCATCTGCTCACGCGTTTCGCGGCCAATGATGCACTGAAAGTCGCGCACCATCGCCGGATAGGGATGCGGCCCGGCGACCGTGCCGATGCAATAGAATGTTTCGGCGACGTTCGTAACCCAATCACGAAGGGCCTCGTTCATTGCATCCTTCAGCGTCTTAGAGCCCGACTCGACGGCGCGAACCTCGGCGCCGAGGATCTTCATCCTCAGGACGTTCGGTTTCTGCCGTTCGACGTCGACCGCGCCCATGTAGACGATACATTGCAAGCCGAACTTGGCGCACAGCGTGGCGGTGGCAACGCCGTGCATGCCGGCGCCGGTCTCGGCGATGATGCGTTTCTTGCCCATGCGCAAAGCCAGCATGATCTGGCCGAGCACATTGTTGACCTTGTGCGCGCCGGTGTGATTGAGCTCCTCGCGCTTGAAATAGATCTTGGCGCCGCCAAACTTCTTCGTGAGCCGTTCGGCAAAATACAAAGGCGACGGCCGGCCGACATAGGCGGCCAGATGGCCGTCCATTTCCTGCTGGTATTTCGGATCGGCCTTGGCGTCGGCGTAGGCTTTTTCCAGTTCGAGAATATTCGGCATCAGCGTCTCGGCGACGAAGCGGCCGCCATAGATGCCGAAGTGGCCGCGCTCGTCGGGGCCGGTGCGGAATGAGTTGGGCGCCGGCTTGGTCATGCGCGGCCCAGGGCCTGTGACGCACTGAGCAGCAAGGGATCGGCAGAGCGGGCGGCGCGGATGAAGGCGCGGATCTTGTCGGCGTCTTTGACGCCGGGGCTGCTCTCGACGCCCGAAGAAACGTCAACGCCCGGCGCCCCGGTAATACGGATCGCCTCGGCGACATTGTTCGCGGCGAGCCCGCCCGACAGCATGTAGGGAATTCCGACATCGATGCCCTTGAGCAGCGTCCAGTCGAACGGCTTGCCCAGGCCCCCCGGACGCGTCGCTTCCTGCGGCGCGCGGGCGTCGAAGATCAGTCGGTCGGCGACGTTGGCGTAAAGACGGATCGGCGACAGATCGCCGCGCTCGGAAATCGGCAGCGCCTTCATGACCGGAAGGCCGAAGCGCGTGCGCACCGCGACCACGCGGTCGGGCGTCTCGGTGCCGTGCAATTGCAACATGTCGGGTTTGAGCGCCGCCACGATATCGAACAGCGCCTCGTCGGTGGCATCGACCGTGAGCGCGACCTTGCCGGCGCGGCCATTCACTTGAGCGCCCAGGCCCCTGGCCGTCGGCAAATCGAGATTGCGCGGGCTCGGGCCAAAGAACACGAAGCCCACCAGGTCCGCCCCGGATTCCAGCGCCACATCAAGCGCTTCCGGGGTCTTCAGGCCGCATATTTTGATCGAGAGTGCCATGACGGGCGGGTTCTACCGCCTTATTTGCCATACGGCAAAGCGAAGCGCGCTCAGGGCAATGGCGGTGGAATGACCGGGTACGGTATGGGCTCGCTTGCTGCCGGTTCTGTACTACCAAAGCGCCGGCGGACGATTCCCTGTTCGGCGCGCAGGGCGCGCACTTGCGCATCGAGCTTGCGCGCGGTGCGCCGCCATTTGCTCTGGCGAATCCAGGCAGCGATGCCGCCGATCAGCACGCCGAGAATGAGGACCGCGAAGACAACGACGAATAACGGCAGGGTCGTTGCGTAGGCCGGGCTCACCGTGGAGAACGGATCGAACGAAACCGTCACCGTCTGCCGGTTGGCCACCGCGAAGGCGATGATGACCACGGCCAGCGGAACGACAATAATTGCCATGACGATTTTGCGGAGGATGGAATTTTCGGTTCGTGTCGCGCGCATCGGCCCAAATTCCGCCCAAGCCCCGCTCATTCCCGTATCAGCAGGAATCCAGATCATTCGGCCGGCTGAATGAAAAACCTACACCCCGCCGTTCTTGTTCAGGCGCTCGCGCATTTCCTTGCCGGTCTTGAAGAAAGGCACCGACTTCTGATCGACCGAAACATGAGCGCCGGTGCGCGGGTTGCGGCCGGTGCGGGCCGGACGGTGCTTGACCGAGAAGGCGCCGAAGCCGCGCAGCTCGACGCGGTCGCCCTGCGACATGGCATTGGTGATTTCGCCGAGGATGGCGTTGACGATGTTCTCGACGTCGCGCTGGTAGAGGTGGGGATTCTGGGACGCAATTCGCTGCACGAGCTCAGACTTGATCATCGACACGCCCCACACAAATCAACGGTTCATCTGCAACTGGTCAATTGGTCGCCGGAGGGTGCCAAAGCGCCAAGAGACCGTCAAGATTAAGTCGCTCGACCGCTTGCACTGCACCCCATTCCTCGATGCGCTGGGCAACGGCCGAAAGGCCCACGGCCTGGAAGGTCCAGGCCGCGACGTGCAGGAAGGAAAGCTCGCTGAATCGCGGTTCCAGCGAATAATCATGCACCGGCGTATTGGCCGGGACCTTCTTTTCCTTCTCCAGCCAGGCCAGCGCGGTCTTTTCGTTGCCGAGGCCATCGACCAACTTGAGGCCGACCGCTTGCCGGCCCGTGAAGACACGGCCGTCCGCCACGCGGGTCAACTGGGCGTCGCTCATTTGCCGGCGATCCTTCACCAGCCCCTTAAACCAGGCATAGGAGTCGAGCACGATCGCCTCGAGGGCCGCGCGCGCCTCCGGGCTGGTTGGTTCGAAACCGTTGGGCGCGGCCTTGAGCGGGGAGGATTTGATCTCCTCGAGCTTGATGCCGATCGTTTTGAGCACTTCGGTGAAGTTCGGATATTGGAACAACACGCCGATCGACCCGACCAGCGACGTCTCCTGCGCCACGATGTATTCGGACGACAACGCCGCGATATAGGCGCCGGACGCCGCAAGGCCATCGACCACCACGACCATCGGTTTCTTGGCCTGCAATTCACGGAGAGATTGGAAAAGCTGTTCGGAGCCGGCGGTGGTGCCGCCCGGTGAGTCGATATGCACGATCACCGCGACCGCGCGCGACTTGCCCAGGCGCTCCAGCGCCTCGACGCGTTCCTGGTTGCCGCGGATCAGACCCTGCACCTTGACGCGGGCAATCGAGGCGGTGACTGGCATCAGGCGGCTGCCGGGGACCAGAATGGCGCCGGCGACCACGACCGCAACCACGGCGACCAGAGTTGCGCTGACGCGCCAGAACGTGAGCTTGCGCCGCATGCGACGGCGGTCGACGATGGCATCGGCATCAAACGACATGGATTTCGGTCCTTAGAGCCGGATCAGTCTGCGCCCCAGCCCTACCATTCATAAAGAAAAACCCCCGGGTCAAGCCCGGGGGTTTTATTGAGTGAGGTAAAATGGCGCTTTAAGGGCCTATTCACCGGCCTTTTCGGTCTCGGCCTTGCCGGCATCCTCGGGCACGTCATCGCGCTGCTTGAGCGCAGCGCCCAGGATATCGCCAAGTGAAGCGCCGGAATCGGCGGAGCCGTATTGCGCCATGGCTTCCTTCTCCTCGGCAACTTCGAGCGCCTTGATGGAGACGGCAACCTTATGCGTTTTGCGATCGAACTGGGTGACGCGGGCGTCGACCTTCTGACCGACCGCAAAGCGTTCGGGATTCTGATCGCCGCGCTCGCGCGCCAGTTCGTTGCGCTTGATGAACGAGGTGAGATCGGTATCGACGATTTTCACTTCGAGGCCGCCGTCGGTGACCGCGGTGACTTCACACGTAACCACCGAACCCTTCTTGAGTTCGCCAGCCGCGCCCTGCGTCATTGGATCACCGGCCAACTGCTTGACGCCGAGCGAGATGCGCTCTTTCTCGACGTCGACATCGAGAACCTGCGCCTTGACCATGTCGCCCTTCTTGTATTCCTCGATCACCTGCTCCCCCGGACGCTTCCAGTCAAGGTCCGACAAATGGACCATGCCGTCGACATCGCCGTCGAGGCCGAGGAATAGGCCGAACTCGGTCTTGTTCTTGACCTCGCCTTCGACCGTTGATCCTGGCGGATGTTTTTCGACGAACACTTCCCACGGATTGCGCATGGTCTGCTTGAGACCGAGCGAAATGCGGCGCTTGACCGGATCGACTTCCAGGACCTGCACTTCGACTTCCTGCGAGGTGGAGACAATCTTGCCGGGATGGACGTTCTTCTTGGTCCAAGACATTTCGGAAACGTGGATCAGGCCTTCGATGCCGGGCTCCAGTTCCACGAAGGCGCCGTAGTCGGTGATGTTGGTGACGCGGCCCTTGAACTTGGTGCCGACCGGATACTTGGCCTCGATGCCCTGCCACGGATCGTCGAGCAACTGCTTCATGCCGAGCGAAATGCGGTGGGTCTCGTGGTTGATCTTGATGATCTTGACCTTCACCGACTGGCCGATATTGAGCACTTCGGTCGGATGATTGACACGCCGCCAGGCAATGTCGGTGACGTGCAGCAAGCCGTCGATGCCGCCGAGGTCCACAAATGCGCCGTAATCGGTGATGTTCTTGACCACGCCGTCGATGACCTGGCCCTCTTCGAGATTCTGCACCAGTTCCTGGCGCTGCTCGGCGCGGGT
>JAYTFS010000031.1:0-4192 GCA_043734185.1 Pseudolabrys sp.
GCCGCGTCGTCCGAATTCACGCGAATTTCGCTCACGAAGGATTTGTCGATCTTCAGCCGATCGAGTGGGAATTTCTTCAGATAGGTGAGGCTCGCATAGCCGGTGCCGAAGTCGTCAAACGCGATGCGGACCCCGAGATCCTGGATCCGGTTGAAGGTTTCGAGCGCGCCTTGGTCGTCCTCCAACAGGATGTTTTCTGTAACCTCCAACTCGAGCAGGAACGGCGAATAGCCCGTGTCGTTCAGCACCGCAGCAACGTTCGTCGCCAGGTCGCCTGATTGCAGTTGGGCGGGCGAAAGATTGACGCCGAGGCGAACGTCATGGCCCTGCTGCTGCCAGGCACGGCCTTGTTTGCATGCTGCCTCCATCACCCAAAGCGCGATACGGCCTGAAATCGAGGACGCATGGACAAGCGGCATGAAATCCGCAGGCGACACGAGGCCGCGGACCGGATGCCGCCAGCGAATGAGAGTTTCCGCGCCCATGAGCCGGCCATCGTCGAGACTAACCTGCGGCTGATAGAACAGCTCCAGCTCTTTCCGGTCGACGGCCCGCCGAAGTTCGGCTTCAAGCAACGACCGCGCTTCAAGCTCATCCCTGATCGCGCGCTCAAAGAAAACGTGGCGGCCGCGGCCGGCCGTCTTGGCCCGGTAAAGCGCGAGGTCGGCATTGCCAAAGAGTTCGTCCGCCGTTGCACAATGCTCTGGATAAACAGCCACCCCGACGCTGGCGTTGACGCGAAGCTGGCGTTCGCCGATCGCGAAAGGGATTTTGCCGAACGCAATCGATATTTGTTCCGCGAGTGATTTCGCCCGCTCCGCCACGTCGGCGCCGCCGATGACGATGGCGAATTCGTCGCCGCTCAGCCGGGCAACCAATCCACCGCCATCAACCAAAGCGGTTAGTCGCTTGGCAACCGCGCAAAGCAATTGATCGCCGCAAGCGTGGCCCAGCGTATCGTTGACCTGCTTAAATTTATCGAGGTCCAGCATCAGCAGCGCAACCTTGGCCTGCCCCGCAGTCGCCTCGGCAAGCTCAACGCCGAGTTGTTCGTACAGCGTGTTGCGATTGGCGAGACCGGTCAACGTGTCGTGCTCGGCCAGGTACTGTATTCTTTCCTCTTCCCGCTTGCGTGCCGAGATGTCGCGCATCACCGCGCCATACTGGAAGCCTTCGACGCCCTGCCATTTGGAGAAACAGGCTTCGAGCGGGAACACCTCGCCGTTCTTGCGGCGGCCATCGAGCTCCATGACCGTTCCGCCGGATACCTCAAGCGCCGCGAGCGGCAGTTCGTCCAACGTGCAGATCCGGTTGAACGGCTGGCCGATCATTTCACCGGCGTCGTAGCCAAAAATCGCCACGGCGCCAGGGTTCCAGACCGTGATGAGCCTGTTGTGGTCGGCACACACCAAGCCATCGCCGAGCGACATAGCGATCTGCTGGAAACGCTTTTCGGCAACGCCGCCCAACAGGCTGTGGAAATCGATCTCATCGAGCGCCATCGCGGCGAGATAGGCAGCGATCGCCAAGTGCCAAAGCGAGGTATCGAGGATAATGGCCCACTCGGCCTGCAAAAGCATGGCGCACGATTCAGCCGTGACCGCCAAACCGACCAGAACCAGAACCCGCAACCCCGCGGACAGGCGACGCCAGAGCATCACCATCAGAAGCAATATCAAGCCGAGCCCGCCGAGCGTCGTGACGCCGGATACCGGCTGCAGCACACGGCCCTGTACGATCGATTCTGCGGCCAGCATCTGAAGCTGGGGACCCGGAATGACGCGGCCGTTCGGCACACTGAACCGGTCGCCGAGTTCGATCGCGGTGGCGCCGACAATGACCTTTTTGCCTTTGATCGCCCTGGCGGCGGCGGGATCGCCACCCAGCATATCTACATAGGATACCGTCGGCAATGAATCGGCCCGGATGCTGAAATCGATCCGAAGCGGCGCGTCCTTGCTCGTGTACTTGCCCGCCAACAGTGCGCCGACCGAGGGCAGAAACTTGCCGTCCAGCGATTCACCGAAAGAATAGCGGCGCACCAGACCGTCCGGCTCGACCACGACGTTCACGATCGCCGACCATGCGTTACGGTCGAACAGCGGCAACGGACGATTCACATGGATCGTCCTGCCGCCTTCGCTGGTACTCACCAATTGCTTGAATGCCGGCAACACCACCGATCCACCGGCCCTTTGCAGCGCATCGGCGAACGCTTGATCGGACGCCGGATTCGACGGGGAGCTGAAATCGACATCGAACACGATGTCGTTTACGCCAGCGTCAACCAGCTTGCCGATCAGTTCTGCATGCTTTTGCCGGGGCCACGGCCAGACGCCAACCTTCTCGATCGAAGGTGAGTCGATCGCCACCAGGACAATGTCGCCGCTGGCCTGTCGGGGAAACCAGCCGAACCGCAAGTCGGTCAGCGCGTTTTGCAACGCCTGCTGCATCCCGGTCAGCAGAACGATTGCCAGGACGCACGAAACGAGAATATGCGGTCGATACCGTCTCACCCCGCCCCCCGCCGCCCACCGGATTTCAACAAAAGCGGCGCCCGATGAGGCGGTCGTAACAACGAACGACTGCGTCAGCGCTTGGTCACGTCAGCCCTTGGCCAGTTTCCTGCTTTTCCGGCGGCGCTGCGCGCCGACGCCGATGGCAACGACAAAACCGACGGCACAGGAAATGGCCGCAGCGACGACTATGTCGTCCTGGCGATTGCTCCGGCTACCGCCGCCAAGCGCACCCTTGCTCCACGACGGCAACTGCGAACTCCAGCTTGTGTCCTTGGCCGAGCTTGCACTCGACCAAGTGTGGGGCGCGGCGACCTCGGCCGGCGCGGGCGCGGCGCGCGCAGGCAGTGCGCCCGCCGCAATAGTGGGCGCCGGAATGTTCATCATAGCAACGCGGGGAGTCCCCTGCTGGATCGGGCTCAAGCTGCCCACGCCGCTCAGCGATAGGCCAGCCGATCCCTGCGCCGAGACTTGCGCCGTCTGCCCCGGCTGAACGAGCGCATACTTGCCGGACTTGAAATCGCTCACCTCGACCTGGCCGCGAACCACATCGACGCGGGAGTCATCCTTGTTCACGGTGACGCGGAACTGAGTGCCCTTCACCACGGCGGCGAGATACGGCGTCTCGACGGCGAAATGCTTGACGTTGCGCTTTTCTACCTCAAGCAAAATCGAGCCGGCCTGTTGAATGATGGTCGTCGATAGCTCCGATTTTTTTTCGGCAGGAATGCCGATAGCGGAGTTTGGCGAAATCAGGATGGTCTCTTCGCCGCGCGTCAGAAGGACGCGGCCGGTCTGACCGGTGCGGATATTGTCCCCCGGTTTTACGATTGCGCCATCCGTAAGCGCCGTCTGCTGCCCTTCCGACGTGGTCACCGAGACGTCGCCCGACGACTTGCTGACGCGCCAGACGTTCTCCGCGGCCTCACCCGAGCCCGCACAAAGCACGGTAAACATTACCAGCAACAGCGGGGCGCCAATGCTTCCAATCCTGCCGAACATGGACATCTCAATCTCTTTTCAATCTCTTTCCGGCGCATTTCAAACGCAAAACGCACTCGCAATTGCGGTCAGACCGACCGTACCGGAGAAAGTTTCAAAATTTGATTAGTGGAGCCGGTAAAACCGTATCAACGTTTCGTTAATCAAAAGCCTCTGATTTCGATCGGGCGCGTAACGCTTTTTACGTTCTACCTGGCCGACCCTACTTCAACCCGAACCAGACAGTGGCGATAGCCAGAAAGGCGAGGAAGCCGACCACATCGGTCACCGTGGTGACGAACGGGCTCGACGCCACCGCTGGATCAACCCGCAACCGGTTGAGCCCGAGCGGGATCAGGATGCCGCCGAGCGCCGCGGCCACAAGATTGCACATCATCGCGAGCCCGATGACGATGCCGAGCCCGGGGACCCTGAACCAGGCCCAGGCCGCGACGCCGGTGATAACGGCAAAGGCGATGCCGTTGACCAGCCCGACCAGCAATTCGCGGACGATCACCCGCCAGGCGTTGGCGTCGGTTAGTTCGCGAGTGGCGAGCGCGCGCACCGCCACGGTCATGGTTTGCGTGGTGGCGTTACCGCCCTGGCTCGCCACGATCGGCGCCAGCACCGCGAGCGCCACCATCTTCTCGAGCGAGCCTTCGAACAGTCCCAGCACCGACGAGGCCAGGAACGCG
>JAYTFS010000032.1:0-9376 GCA_043734185.1 Pseudolabrys sp.
ACTAGACTGTAATGTACCGGGTTCGCGGCCAAAAGGTCCATCCTTGACCTCATCGCCGGCCACCCGGCAGTCTAGCGCGCCGCCATATACTGGCCCAACACCCAAGGAAGCGTCGCTTTGTCGAAAGCCCTCGAAAAAAACTATGACGGCATCATCATCGGTGCCGGGCATCACGGGCTGATCCTCGGCAGTTACCTCGCCAAGGCCGGGCTCAAGATTCTGCTGGTGGAGCGGCGGCTGACCTATGGCGGGGGCCTGTGCACCGAGGAAGCCACCCTGCCCGGCTTCTATCACAACCTGCACTCGATCAATCATTTCCACATCAGCGAGACGCCGTGGTTCAAGGACCTCGGGCTGGGCGAGCGCGTAACCTACATCACGCCGCGCTACGAATTCGGCCAGGCCCACCAGGACGGCTCAGCGCTGGTGCTGGGGCGTGATCTGGAAGAATCGGTCGCCAATATCGCGCGCTTTTCCAAGAAGGATGCGCAGACGTTCCGCGAATGGAATCGCAAGGCCGAAAAGATCACGCGCGAAATCTTTTTGCCGGAGCGATATGCCGAACCGCTGCCGAAAGCGGAGCGCGAGGCGCTGCTGTCGCGCGCCGCGATGGGCCGCGAATTCCTCGAAATGGCGAGCCGTCAGCCGCTCGAAGTCGTGCGCGAACTGTTCGAGAACGAGCATGTACGGCTGTTGTTCTTGTTCAAGGTATCGCTGTTCGGCACCTGGCTCACCGATACTCTGTCGAAAACCTCACCGATTGGCTCGGTGATCCGCGCCTTCGATCTTGAGAGCGGCTATCAGCTTTGCGAGGGCGGCTCGTTCAATCTGGCGCGCGGGTTGATGGAAAGCTTCATCGCCAATGGCGGCACCTATCAGCCGCAGGTGCGTATCGAAAAAATAGTGATCGAAAAAGGCAAGGCCACCGGCATCGAGCTCGACGATGGTCGCACGGTGCGCGCCAAACAGTTCGTCGCCTCGACACTGGACGTGCACCAGACGTTCGAAAATCTGGTCGGGCGGGCGCAGCTACCAGCCGCGTTTCTAAAAAAGCTAGACGCTTTCCAATACACGGCCTGGAGCCTGTTCGGCTTGCATCTGGCACTCAACGAGAGCCCGCGGTTTACGGCGGAGAAATTCGATCCCAATATCAATTGCTCGATGAAGTGGAGCATCGGCGCCGAGACGATGCAGGATTTGTTTTCCGCGCATCAGGACGTGCAAGCCGGCCGCGTGCCGAAGATCGTGCAGTTCGGTTCCGGTCCGTTAAGCCTGTTGGATCCGACGCAAGCCCCGCCTGGCAAGCACACCACCTATTGCTGGCATGTGATGCCGCTTGACCCCGTTATCGGCGCGCGGAGCTACGAGACATTCAAGGAGGAGTTCGCCGACAAGATCGTCGAGACCTTCGCGCGGTTCTGTCCCAATATGACAGCCAAAAACATTCTCGGCCGCTACATCTACACCGGCCGCGAATACGTCGAGGAAATGATCAATATGCGCGGCGGCGACATATTCATGGGCGCGTTCAACGCCGAACAGGTGATGTACAATCATTTCGGCTATCGCTCGCCGATCCCGAATTTATACAGCGCCGGGTCCGCTGGTCATCCCGGCGGCGCGATCTCCGGCGGCGCCGGCTACATCACCGCCTCGATCATCGCCGAGGATCTCGGCATCAAGCCGTGGTGGACGCCCTGGAATGCGCGTGAGGCGCTGGAAATGCTGCCACAACTGGGAAAAGGCGCCGCGTGACAGAAATTTCGCAAAACATCGTGTTTCCGTCACTGAAGGACCGCGTCGTCCTCATCACCGGCGCGGGTCAAGGCATTGGCCGCGTCTTCGCCAAAACGTTTGCCAGGGCCGGCGCGCGTGTTGTGATCGCCGAGCGCAACGAGAAGACCGCTGCCGCAGTCGCCGCTGAAATTCTCAAGGCCGACGGCCAGGCATTGGCCGTGACAACGGATGTCAGCGATCCCGCCTCGATTTCCGAGATGATCGAGGTTGTCGAGGATGAATATGATCGCATCGACGTGCTGATCAACAATGCCGGCATTTTCTCGACGCTGGAGATGCGCCCGTTCGATCAGATTCCGCTGGACGAATGGGAGCAGGTGCTGCGCATCAACCTGACCGGGCCGTTCCTGTGCGCGCGCGCCGTGCTGCCGGCAATGCGGCGCGCCAAATGGGGCCGCATCATCAACCTCGGCTCCGGCGCGGTCCGGCTCGGCCGCCCGAATTACCTGCATTACATCGCCACCAAAGCGGCGTTGATGGGCATGAGCCTGTCGATGGCGCGCGAGCTGGGCCCCGACAACATTACCGTCAACGCCATCCTGCCGGGCGCGACTTTCACCGAGATCGAGCGCAAGACGGTAACGCCGGCGCAGAAGGAACGCATCATCGCCATGCAGTGCGTACCGCGCGCGGAAGTGCCCGAAGACCTGATCGGCACAGCGCTGTTTCTGGCGTCCGACGCGTCAGCCTTCGTCACCGGGCAAAATATCAACCTCGATGGCGGCGTGACGTCTTCTTAAATTAAACGGGCTGCGCCGCCGCCAGCATTTTGCGCATATCACGGAACGAGATCAGCTTCTTGGCGCTTTCATCCCACAGCACCAGCCGCACGCATTTGATGCTGTCCCAAAGCGTAAGCCGGCCGATCGAGCCGAGTTCAGGATGTTCGCGCAGCACGCGCGGCAAGCGGTAATACGGAATCTTGCTGCACAGATGATGCACATGATGAATACCGATATTGGCGGTGAACCAGCTCAGGAAGCCGGGCAGCACGTAGTAGGAACTGCCGTGCAGCGCGACCTCATGCAAATCCCACGTCTCGTTATTATCCCATTGCGTGTGCTCGAACTGATGCTGCACGTAGAACAGCCACACACCCATGGTGGCCGCCAGCAGCATGATCGGCAGATGCACCAGGATAAAAGCGCCGGGTCCGATCAGCCAGATCAGGATGCCGGCAATCAGCGCGATCGCGGCATTGGTGCCTTGTGTTGAGAGCCACGGGACGAGGCCCGCCCGCATCAAGCCAACGGGCAGCCGGTGCTGCACGATAAAAAGATAAGCCGGGCCGATGCCGAACATGACCGCCGGATGACGATACAGCCGGTATTTAAGACGGCCCAAGCGCGACAGCGCCAGATATTCGTTCACCGTCAGCGTGTCGATATCGCCCATGCCGCGACGCTCGAGATTGCCGGAGGTCGCGTGATGAACCGAATGGGTCTTGCGCCAGAAATCATAAGGCGTGAGCGTCAGCACGCCGAGGACGCGACCGATCCAGTCATTGGCGAGTTTATGACGGAAAAACGCGCCATGCCCGCAATCGTGCTGAATCATGAACAGGCGCACCAGAAAACCGGCGGCCGGCACTGCCAGCAGCAGGCTGACCCACCAATAGCCTAGCGAATAGAACAACCACATCAGCGTCCAGAGCGCCGCCAGCGGCGCAAAGGTGATGCCAAGCTCGAAGATGCTGCGCGGCAGGCTTGGTTGGCGGTAGCGCAGCAAAATCTGCGTCCAGCCGCGCGCCTCGTTCGCGCCCGCCACGACGGCAGGGCCTTGTGCGATGTTCAAGCTGATGTCCTTTATGGCTATGTAGTGCGTACTTGCCGCTCAGCCCCCGGCTGCTGCGGTTTACGCAAGTTCGCGATTCGGGATAACCACTGGTTCGCAGACTATCGAGGTTTTTTTATGTTTGCTACCGGACATAGTGATAATTGGGCACAACAGTCCGGTCATGGAACTGCGGGAGACCAATTGTGACGCCAACCGTCGCCGTTATTGCGCCTGGCAACATGGGTGCCGCGGTAGCAAAGCGCCTGTCCGAACACAAGGTCACGGTGCTCACGTCGCTAGCCGGGCGCAGCGAAGCCAGCGCCAAACGCGCGCGTGACGCCGGAATGCAGGGCGTCGATGACCGCAAACTGGCCGAAGCCGATTATTTGATGTCGATCGTGCCGCCGGGCGACGCCCTGGCTCTGGCCAAGCGCCTTTCAGGCGTGCTGACGGCTGCCAACAAGAAGCCGATTTATGTCGAATGCAATGCGGTCAGTCCGCAGACCATGAACCAAATCGCGCAAGTTATTGCCGCGACCGGCTGCGCCTTTGTCGGCGCCGGTATCATTGGCCCACCGCCCAAGTCCGGCACAACCAACACCAAAATCTATGCTGCAGGGCCCAGCGCGGCCGAATTCGCCAAGCTGAACGATTACGGACTGATCGTGCGCGTGCTGGAAGGTCCGATTACCGCCGCCTCCGCGCTGAAGATGTCTTATGCCGGCATCACCAAGGGATTCACCGCACTGGGCGCTGCCATGATGCTGGCCGCCACCCGCGGCGGCTCGGCGCAAGCGCTGCAAGCCGAACTCGCCGAAAGCCGACCCGACTTGCTGCGCTACCTGACAAACCAGGTGCCGGCCATGTATTCGAAAGCCTATCGCTGGGTGGCCGAGCTTGACGAGATTTCCACCTTCGTCGGCAAGGACCACCCCGAAAACGCTATGCTGGAAGCCGCCGCACGCTTCTATGAGCGCATCGCCGCCGACGTTGACGGCGACAAGCAAGAGGTCGGCGACCTCGACAAGTTTCTCAAGCCATGAGCGAGCAACCTATCCTCACCGAGCAGCGCGCCGGCTATCGCGTCATTACGTTCAACCGGCCGGACCGGCTCAATTCATTTAATGAGGCGATGCATGACGCCTTGCGCCTGGCGCTGGCTGACGCGGAAGCCGACGAAAGCTGCCGCGCGCTGTTGATCACCGGCAGCGGACGCGGTTTCTGCACCGGACAGGATCTCAGCGACCGGCTCGCCAAGCCCGGCGAGACAGTCGTGCTCGGCGGAACGCTGGAGGCGCATTACAATCCGCTGGTGCGCAAATTGCGCGCGCTGCCCTTCCCCGTGGTCGCGGCGGTCAACGGCGTCGCTGCCGGTGCCGGCTGCAATATCGCGCTCGCCTGCGACATCGTGCTGGCGGCGCGCTCGGCGAGCTTTATCCAATCCTTCGCCCGCGTCGGGTTGGTGCCTGATTCCGGCGGCACCTGGATTCTGCCGCGCCTCGTCGGAGACGCCCGCGCCCGCGGCCTGGCAATGCTGGCCGAGCCGCTGCCCGCCGAGAAAGCCGAAGCCTGGGGCCTGATCTGGAAATGCATCGACGACGCTTCTCTGCTCGCCGAGGCGCATAAATTATGTGAGCACTTCGCCACGGCGCCGACGCAAGGGCTGGCGCTGATCAAGCGCGCGCTCGATGCGTCAGCCGGCAACACGTTCGACGCCCAGCTCGATCTCGAGCGCGACCTGCAACGCGCCGCAAGCCTTACACCCGATTATGCGGAAGGCGTGCGCGCCTTCATGGAAAAGCGTAAACCGAGCTTCACCGGCCGCAAGGAGAAGCACTAAGTGGCGAACAAACCATCCTTGCGCGTGGGTCTGGCCGGCCTCGGCGCTGTCGGGCTCGATGTGGCCAAGCGCCTGATCGATGGCGGCGTGACGGGACTCACGCTTGCCGCCGTGGCAGTGCGCGATGCCGACAAGGCGCGGCGCGCGCTGCCGCAGATCGGCGACATGATCGCACTGCGCATGGCGACGGCGCTGGCCGACGATTGCGACGTGGTGGTGGAATGCCTGCCGCCGGCGCTGTTCCGCGAGGTCGCCATCGCGGCGATCGACAAAGGCCGACTCTTCATGCCGCTTTCGGTCGCGCAACTGTTGCAGAATGGTGACCTGATCGAGCGCGCCAAGGACAAAGGCGCGCGCATCCTCGTGCCGAGCGGCGCGTTGATCGGTTTTGACGCCGTGCGTGCGGCGGCGGAAGGCACCATCCATTCGGTCAACATGGTAACACGCAAGCCGCCCGCGGGCCTGGACGGCGCGCCTTATCTCGTTTCGCGCAACATTTCGGTGAAGGGACTTAAAAGCCCGCTGAAGGTGTTCGATGGCACGGCGCGCGAAGGCGCGCTCGGATTTCCGACCAACGTGAATGTCGCGGCCGCGCTCAGTCTTGCCGGCATTGGGCCGGACCGCACGCATCTGGAAATCTGGGCCGACCCCGGCGTGACCCGCAACATCCACACCATCACGGTCGAGGCTGACACCACGCGCTTCACCATGACCATCGAAAGCGTGCCGTCGGAAAATCCGCGCACCGGAAAACTGGTGGCGCCGTCCGTCATCGCCGCGCTGCGTGGCCTCGTGTCGGAATTGAAGGTCGGCAGCTAACGTTTGCGCTGGCGTGCGGCGATCGCCTGTTCGGCGGCGGCGACGCCAGTAAGATAGGCGCCGTGCGCGGTGGAAAAATCGTTCTTCGAGCAGGCCTCGCCGGCAAAAAACAGCCGGTCATCGACCGCTGCTGCCAGCTTGACCCGGCAGTCCGCCTTGCCCGGTAAAGCATAAGAGTATGAGCCGCCCGCGAAGGGGTCGCTCGCCCAGCAATGCACATGCAACGGCTTCACCCGGCGTGCGAAATCGGCGCCGAACAGGCCAGTCAACTCGGACACGGCGAAGTCGAAGAACGCAGCTTTGCCGCCAGTTTCCAGTTCTGCCGGCAGACGCCCACCGAAATAAACTTCGATCAGCGGCCGGCCGAGCGGGCGGAATTGATAGGTCGCGGTCGTCGTGCGATCGGTGCGGCCGAAGGCGCGGGTGTCGGTCTCGAATTCTTCGGCGCTCTCCAGCGACAAAAACAATTTATCGGCGAGCCCCAGGGGCAGGCTCCTCGCCGCCTCGGTTTTTTCCGGCAACGCCGGAGAAAACAAAAATTCCTTGTCCGCGAGAACCGCGGTCGGCAGCGTCACGATGGCCCGGTCGGCGGTGATGATGCCCTTGGCGGTTTCGATCTTCAGGCGCCGGCCGCTGTGGTCGATCTGCAGCACCGGACAATCGAGCATCACGGCAAGCCCCTCGCCATGCGAGGCAATCGTGGTGCCGTAGCCTTCGGTCACGCGCCAGTTCACGTCGTTGCCGGCGTAATTATCGAAGTCGCGCGCCGAAACGCGTTCCGGTTCGGCGCCGCTGATATATGTAGTGACCGCGCCGATCAGATTGTTCCAGCGGCAACCCGGCTCAAGCCCGGCGGCCGCTGCGACGTCGGGCTCCTTGGCCGCGGCCTCGCCAACGCGATCGAAATAAGCGCGCAGCGCCTTGTCAAACTCCGCCTGCTCGGCCGGCGGAAACCCGTTTGGCATTGTCGGCCGCTTCCAGGGCGGCAGCGACATGTCGACGGTGTGCCCTTGCGCCTGTGCGACCGCGACCCAAGGGTTGCGGTCGGCCGAGTGTAGCCAGCCGCAGCCGAGGTCGAGCGCAAAGCCAGAACGGTCGATGACGGTATGAGATCGCCCGCCAAGCCGCGGCCGCGCCTCGACCACAAGGCAATTGATCGCGGCTTTGGCCAGCCGTCGGCCCGCGGCAATGCCGGCCGCCCCGCCGCCGATGATCACGACTTCGGTGTCGCTATTCGCCATCGAAAATTTCTGCGCAAACGTGGGGCTGCGGCTATCTCAAGCCTATTTTGGACCGAAAAATTGCGACCCCACGATGACAACCAGCCAGATCGCCGCATATATGGCGACGGCGACGCCCAATATCCCTATTCCCACTTCGTCCTCCCGGTTTTATTTTCTGACGAGCGCAGACCGTCGTTGCGGCCTGCTTGTTTCGTTATTGCGCGGTGATGCCGCCTTCCTTGACGACGCGGCCCCATTTGACGATCTCGGTCTTGATGTATTCGCCAAATTCGGCCGAACTCATCACAACAACGGACGCGCCCTCGCGGTCGAACACTGCTTTCAACTCCGGCGTTTGCAGCGCCGCCTGGACGTCTTTGTAGATTTTCTCGACTATCGGCGCCGGCATGTTGGCTGGCCCGACGATGCCCCACCAATTGTCCGCTAGGTAACCCTCGACGCCGGCCTCCGCGATCGTCGGTACATCCGGCAGCACGGTGCTGCGCTTGGCGCCGCCCGTTCCCAGCGCGCGGAGCTGACCGGAATTAATATACGGCGTGGTCTGCACCAGAGAACTGAATATGATTTTGACGTGGCCCGCGATCACGTCCTGCATTGCCGGCCCGCCGCCTTTGTAAGGCACGTGCACGATGTCGGCCTTCGACATCAGCTTGAACAATTCGCCGCCGAGATGCTGGAAGCTACCGATGCCGGCGGAAGCGTAGTTGAGTTCGCCGGGTTTCTGCTTGGCGAGCGCGAGCAATTCCTTGACCGATTTGACCGGCATCTCCGGATTGACGCAAAGCACATTCGGCCCGGTCGCGAAGATGGCAATCGGTGTGAAGGATTTGATCGGGTCGTAATTGAGCTTGTATAGCGCCGGATTGACCGCGTGCGCGAGCGACACGCCCAGCAACGTGTAGCCGTCCGGGTCGGCCTTGGACGCAGCCTCGCTGCCGATCGTGCCGCCGGCGCCGGCGCGGTTGTCGACGAATACCTGTTGGCCCAGCTTGTCGCTGAGGTGCTTGGCAACCAGGCGGCCGACGACGTCATTGCTGCCGCCGGGCGGAAACGGAATGATCATGCGCACCGGCCGGTTTGGATAGTCGTCGGCGGCACAAGCCAGCGATGTCAGCGCCAGCAGCACAACCGCGGCCTTGGTGAGGTGCGACAGCAGATTAGGCATATTTCGCCTCGCTCTTGTTTTTGGGTTTCCTCGTTGGCCAATTAGAGTTGATTTTGCCGGACAAGCCAAGGCGGGGAGCGCCCCGCGCTACCGCAATTCCAGGCGCGCCGTCGGCCGGTCGATCGTGCCGCGGATCATGATGTTGAACGCGATGACGATGCGCTCTTCGCCCGGCGCGGCACGGCCGATCTCGACGCCGTGCGAAAGATAGCTCGGCCAGATCAGCATGCGGCCTTTCTCCGGGGCGGCGATGAAGGTACTGGAATTGTGGATATTCAATTCCGTAAATGTTGGCTCGATCATGCGCGCATGCAGCCGCGGATCGCCGAAAACCGTCGGGCCGCATTTGTCCGGCATGCGCACATAAAAAATGCCGCTCAACAGGCAGTTCGGGTGGATGTGCATGTGATGCCGGTGATTGGGATGCGTGATATTCGCCCACATATTGGTGATGTAGTGCGAGTCTCTTTTGACCCGGTAGACGTTCAAAATTTCATTGGCTTCGGCCAGGATCAGGGTGGACAGCTCTTGGAATTCCGGCAGGCGCTGAATGTCATCCGGCGTGATGTAGACACCGTCTTCGTCCCTGGCGCCTATACCGGCTTGCCGCATCTCCAGCAGCTTTTTCTCGGCCCGGTCGCACAGCGAATAATCGGAGACTTTCCCCGTAAACAACGCCGTCGGGAAAAGCATGTGCATTTCTTTTTCGAGCAATTCCATTTCGTACCCCGGTTG
>JAYTFS010000033.1:0-1558 GCA_043734185.1 Pseudolabrys sp.
TGGGTGCCGATGGTTTCCGGGGCGTTGGTGCCGTGGATGCGATAGATGGTGCCGCCGAGATACATGGCGCGGGCGCCGAGCGGGTTACCGGGGCCACCGGCCATGTGGCGCGGCAGATAGGGCTGGCGGGCGATCATTTCCGGGGGCGGGGTCCAGGCCGGCCATTCCGCCTTCCTGGTGATGGTCTGGGTGCCGGACCAGGTGAAACCATCCCGGCCGACGCCGATGCCGTAGCGCATCGCCTGGCCGTTGCCCATCACCAGATAAAGATAGGTGTTGGGGGTGTCGATGATGATGGTACCGGGAGCTTCGCGGGTGGTGTAGTTGACGACCTGGCGGCGCAGGCGCGCCGGCATCTCGACCACGGTGCCTTCATCCGAGGGCGCGACCTGCACCGGCGGCGGAGCCGCTTCGACCGGGGGGGCCATGAAGAACGGAAACAGCGGCAGCGGTGCTGCCGTTGCGGATGCGGAAAAAACGGTTGCGCCAATCGCGATTGCGCCGAAAGCGGCGGCAGCGAGGCGGGTATTCAGCTTGCGGGTATTCAGCTTGCGAGGCTTCAGCTTGCGAGGCTTCAGCTTGAATGCGTTGAACATCGGTCGTCCCCTTCAGTTTGCGCCCTTGTCGCGCCAGTTCCAGCGCGTCGTTGCACAAACCAGTACAGATCAACCGTTTCAGGACATTTGCACGATTTCGCCAAAATGGTTTCATCGCGTTAGGGATTTGTTTCAGGACGGCTTCGTCGCCGGACTCGAAGCCAACCTTGGAGCCAAGGGGGCGGCGCGGCGCAATCGGTGCGCAAAGCATTAAAGAAATTGGGAAAAAGCCGCCGTTTTGTTTAGCTCTGCAGCGCCCGCAGCCGTTGCTGGTCGGGCGCGGTGGTGCCCAAGATGTCGCGGCGGTCGGTCACCGCATGGTGGAATTGTTCGAGCGCCAGCCCGATCACGGACAGATCGCCATCCTCGATCGCGCCGTCCTCGTAACAATCGAGCGCTTCGCGTAACAGCGCGTCCGCCGCGCCCTGCATCTCCACCAGTTCCTCCGGCGTCTCCGCCGCGCGCGCCTTCGAAATCAGCTCGAGCAGACTGTCGCGATGCTCAAAGTATTGCTCGCGCTCGTCCCGTTTCCAGTAATGTTGCAGCCAGGCCCATCCCGAGCCGATGCCGGAGAGAACCAGGATCGCGCCCCAGAGGTAGTCGGTATATCTCTCGAGGAACGTGCGCTCATTGCCGTCGATATAGGCGGCGGCACCTTGATGGGCTGGTAAGGCTGCGTCCTTGTCGGTGTCAGGCTTCTCGATTTGCCCGGCGGTCGGCAATTCCCGTGCGAGCTGCTGGCGCACCGTAAACAGTTGCCGCGCGAAGGCGCCGACCGCGGTGTCGGCCAGCGACTTCGGCGCGATGATCAGATGGTTGACGCTGACGGTCTCGACCTTGTCTTCCGGCCGGGCCGGCGATGACCCGAAGATGCTGCCAGGAATCTCCTCGGACTCGTAGACCGGGTGTTTCTTCGAAATCGTCTCCGACACCTCGATCGGGAGAAATTTCGGTTCACCCCG
>JAYTFS010000034.1:0-11596 GCA_043734185.1 Pseudolabrys sp.
ATGGCGCGCGCCAGCCTGGCGAGTGCGTCTGCGCACCCGGATTCGATAAAAGGCCTCGCGCAATCGATCGCCAAACCGGCGTATCGGCGGCTGCTGACGGCCGAGCCCCTGCTCCGGCGCGCGGTTCCGGTGCTGATTATCGCGTTTCTCGTCACCATTTGCGTCGGCGCGGTAGTGCAGGTACTCGACCAGCGCCGGCAAACCCTCAACACCATGGTCATTTCGCTCGACGCGGTCGCCGACCTCGCCGCCGAGCGTCTGCAACAGCCGCTCAAGCGGCCTGCCGACGCGCTGGAACAGACGCAAGAAGTGCTGGCCCGCGCGCTGCCGGTCTGGGCAATCGGTATCGGGCGCCACTACCTGCTGACGAACGCAGACGGCGTCGTTACGGCTGCTACGCCCGCCTCCGACTCCACCATCGGCCGCCGCCTGATCGATCTTCTCGGCGCCACACAACCCCTTACCACCTTCGGCGCCGACGCTGGCGTTCTCGAAATCACCCTGCCTGACCAGACCAGAGCGCTGGCGACCGTGCGCATGCTCAAAGCCCCATTCGGGCAACTCGCGGTCGTGCAATCGCGCGACGCAGCGCTGGCGTCCTGGCGCTCGCTCACCACATTGACCATCACGCTTTCGGCTACCACCGGCTTCGTGGTTCTGATCCTCGGCTTTGCCTTCCACTGGCAGGCCACGCGGGCGCGCGAGGCCGACGTCATCTATGAAACGGTCCGCAGCCGCATCGATACCGCTCTCAACCGTGGCCGTTGCGGTCTGTGGGATTGGGACCTGGCGCGCGGCCGCATTTTCTGGTCGCAATCGATGTTCGACATTCTTGGGCTGGAGGCAAAGGACAACCTGATGCCCTTCGGCGATGTTAGCGCGCTGGTGCATCCCGACGACGTCCAACTCTACGAACTCGCTACCGAACTCGCCGACGCTAAGATGACCGCTATCGACCACGCCTTCCGCATGCGCCACGCCGACGGTCACTGGGTCTGGCTGCGCGCACGTTGCGAACTGGTGCGCCAGCGCGGCGAGCCGGGACTTCATCTGATCGGCATCGCGGTGGATATCACCGAGCAGAAAAGCCTGGTCGAAAAGACCGTTGCCGCCGATATGCGCCTGCGCGACGCCATCGAGACCATTCCAGAAGCCTTCGTGCTGTGGGATGCCGATAATCGGCTGGTGCTGTGCAACTCGAATTTCCAGGAGCTGCACGATCTGCCCGACGAGGCCATTACCGTCGGCGCGTCATTTGAATCGCTGGTTGCTGCCGGCAGCCAGCCCGTGGTGCGCAACAAGGTCGTCACCGGCGGACCCGCTGTTCCCGGCGCGCGCACCTTCGAAGCCCAACTCGAGGACGGCCGCTGGCTGCACATCAGCGAGCGGCGCACCAAGGATGGCGGCTATGTCTCGGTCGGCACCGACATCACTGCGCTCAAAACCCACGAAGAAAAACTGGTCGACAGCGAACAACGCCAAATCGCGACCATTTCGGACTTGCGCGCCTCGCAACAGCGGCTGGCGGAACTGGCCGAGAAATACGCCGAGGAAAAGACCCGCGCCGAGGAAGCCAACCAGGCGAAATCAAAATTCCTGGCCAATATGAGCCACGAACTGCGCACGCCGCTCAACGCCATCATCGGATTCTCTGAGATCATGGAATCCGGGATGTTTGGCCCGCTCGGCGCCGAAAAATACAACGAATATTGCACTGACATCCGTGACAGCGGGCAATATCTGCTTGAGGTCATCAACGACATTCTCGACATGTCGAAAATCGAAGCCGGCCGCATCCGCCTCGATTTCGAAGACCTCGACCTCGACACGCTGCTGGCGGAATCCATGCGCGTCGTCTCTGCCAAGGCCCAAGAGAAACAGCTTAAGGTCACCGCCAGAATATCGTCCGATCTTCATTTGCGGGCCGACCGGCGCGCCATCAAGCAGATTGCCCTCAATCTCCTGTCCAATGCGGTTAAGTTTACGCCCGCCGGTGGCCGCATTACCGTGCGCGGACGTACTTCCGACGAGCACATCGTCCTTGGCATTGCCGATTCCGGGATCGGCATCGCCAAGGACGCGCTGACAAGACTTGGCCGCCCGTTTGAGCAAGTTGAAAGCCAGCACACCAAGAGCCATCAGGGTTCGGGACTGGGGCTGGCGATTGCCAAGTCACTCGTAGAACTGCATGGCGGCCGCATGCGCATCCGCTCGGCGCTGGGCAAAGGAACGCTCGTGGTGGTCCGGCTGCCGCTTCAGCCGCAATGCCCGCTTCCGAAAGAGGAAGCTGCCTAAGGTCTTCTACCCAAAATCCTGATGAAACTCTGGCGGACCTTGGCCTGCGTCTCGATTAGCGTGGCATCGAGCGTGGCGAAATCCGGCACGTCGGCGGCGCGCGCCAGCAGGCGCAGCAGGCCCGCCCCTGCCTTCTTGGGATCGAAGGGCCCTGCCAGGCAGAGCCGAAGGATCTGTGTGAGATCCTGGTAAAGCTGGATCGCGGGACGCAGGATCTCCGCCTCTTCAACCGGCAACACTTTCAGCTGCCAGGCCTTGTCGAGCACGCGCGCCGTCGAGGTATCCAGAATCTCGGGAACGCGACTGGCATGCACCAACTGCAAATATTGCGCGATGAACTCAAGATCAATGAGGCCGCCAGCGGCATATTTGAGGTCCCAGCGATGGCGGTCGCTATTCTCCTTGGCAATCGCTCCCCGCATTTCGACCACATCGCCCGCGATGATCGTAGCATCACGCGGCCGGCACAAAATTTTCCGGATGGACTTCTCGACACGCCCGCCGAAACCCGATGATGCCGACACCACGCGCGCGCGGGTCAACGCCATATGCTCCCAGGTCCACGCCTCCGTTGCTTGATAGCTGGTAAAGCTACCAATATGCGTTGCCAACGGCCCAGCCCGGCCGGACGGACGCAGCCGCATGTCGACGTCATAAAGTGCGCCGTAATTGGTCTGCGAGGTCAGCGCATTGATCAGCCGCTGGGTCAACCGCGCGAAATAATGCCCACCATAGAGCTTTCGTTTGCCGTTCGACTCCGGATGCTTTTCGTCGAAGTCATAAACCAGGATCAAATCGAGGTCCGAGGTCGCCGTCATCTCGCGGCCGCCGAGTTTGCCCATGGCAAGGACCGCGGTCTGCTCGCCATGCATGCGGCCATAGGTCTCGGCAAAATTTTCAGCGACGGCATGATGGACGGCACGAATGACTGCGTCTGCCAAGCGGGCAAAGGCTTCACCGGCCTGCCGCGCGGTGACCGTGCTGGACAAAATGCGCACGCCGATGAGGAACATGTATTCAAGCCCGAACATGCGAATACGTTCGAGAAAGTCCTCGTCGTAACGCGATTGCGCCAGCGCTGCGTTAAGCCGCCTGCCGAGTTCGGCGTCGTCCGGCAATGTGCCGAAAAAGCTTGGATCGACCAGCGCGTCCATGACCTGCGGATTGCGTGCCAGCGTATCGGCAAGCCTCGGCGCAATTCCAAGCACCAGCGTGATGAGAGCAATGAGATTCGGTTTTTGCCGCAGCAGCGACAGCAGCCGCGCCCCGCCCCGCAGATTGGACAGAAAATGGTCGAACAGGACCAGAGTGGCGTTCGCGTTGTCAGTCCGCCCTATATGTTCCAACAGCGCCGGCAGCAGCGCTTCAAGATGGCCGCGGGCGACCTCGCCTTTGAGTGAGCGCCGCTCTCCGGCACGCCATTGGCGAATGGTTGCGGACGCCTCCAGTGGCGAACGGAAGCCAAGCTCGGCCAGCCGATCCAGCGTTTTGCGGTCGTCGGCATGCGGCGGAAATGCCAAAGCCGGTTTATCGCCCCCAGGCGCCGTTTCGAACAAGCGGGCGTATTGCCGCTGCACATTTTCAAGGTGATCCAGTAGAACCTTGGCAAAGGCGTCCCGGCTGGCGAAGCCCAGAAAACGCGCAAAGCGCTCAAGCTCGCCACGCTCGGCCGGCAGAACCTGCGTCTGCTCGTCATTGACCATCTGCAGCCGGTGCTCGACGGTTCGCAGGAAGCAATAAGCAGCCTTCATGTCGTCACGCACCGTCGCATCGATCCATCCATCACGTTCAAGCTTGTTGAGCGTAGTAAGCGTGTCGCGATCACGTAGCTCTAAATTGCGCCCGCCGGCGATCAACTGCTGGGTTTGCGCGAAGAACTCGATCTCGCGGATGCCGCCGCGGCCGAGCTTGATATTGTGGCCCTCGACCGCGATTTTGCCGTGACCGCGAAACGCGTTGATCTGCCGCTTCATGGCATGCACGTCGGCCACAGAGGCGAAGTCGAGATACTTGCGCCAGACGAAGGGTGACAGTTCGTTGAGGATCGCTTCGCCCGCTGCGATATCACCGGCACAGGCACGCGCCTTGATCATGGCCGCGCGCTCCCAATTCCGACCGGCGCTCTCATAGTAGGAAATGGCGGCCGCAGTAGAAATCGCAATCGCGGTCGATGCCGGATCGGGTCGCAATCGCAAATCGGTGCGAAATACGTAGCCGTCCGCCGTGCGCTCCTGCAAAAGTTTCACAAGACGTTGAGATATGCGCACGTATAACTGCGATGGTACTGCGTCCTTCGGCAAAGCCGGAGCGGCCGCGTCGTACAGAACGATGAGATCGATGTCGCTCGAATAATTGAGTTCGAACGCACCCATCTTGCCCATCGCCAGCACAATGTAGCCGCTGCCGATCTGCGGTTGTGCTTTGTCTTTCGGCGTGAGACGGCCCGCGCGCGTGGTTTCGGCCAATACAAAACGAGCCGCCGCACCGACAGCCGTGTCCGCTAACTCCGTCAGGGCACGCGCTGCCCACGTCACGGGCCACACGCCACCGATATCGGCAAGCGCAATCAGCAAAGCCGATTCCGCCTTCATGCGTCTAAGCAATTGCATCGCTTGCGCGTCTTCGTCGCATGACGCAATGGCGCGGCCATACTCGGCCAGCAATTCAGTAAGATGTCGGTCGGGATCCGTGTCCAGCAGACGAAGCAAGCGCTGCGGATCGTTGCTCGCAAGGTCCCAGAGGTATGGCGAGCTCTCGGCCAGGCTCGCTAGCAGCGTGCCAACGGTTTGGTAATCGGCTAGCAACGCCTTGAGCGGCTTGGCTTCGTTTGGCGCCAAGCCGGCAAGCCATTCGTTGACGCGCGCCCGCGCAAGTTTCGGATCGAAAAGATGCGGCGCCGTCACGATCCTGCCGGCCAACGCCGTGCCGCCACGCGCTTGTAGTTTGTCGGTGCCACTGGATTTGGTACGCGCGGCCGTTTTGCGGACGGCCTTTTTTCCAGCCTTCTCGGCGGCGGCTTTCTTTTTACCCGGCGGCCTCATCCACCACTTTGTACCGGCCCCCCGCGCGGCAAGGCAATGATGCTTTTGAGGCCTGGATGATTATCTTCCAACGTCAGTTCGCCGCCATGCAGCCGTGCCACCGCCGAAGCCAGGCTCAGCCCAAGTCCGGAACCCGGTTTTGAGCGGCTCTGCTCGAGACGCACAAAACGTTCGACCACGCGGCCCCGGTCGGCTTCCGCAATTCCGGGGCCGTTGTCGGCAACCGTGAGCAGGATGCGGTCGCCTTCGTTGTCCGCCCGCACGACTATTTCAGCCATCGCGCCGTTGACGGGCGGGTCTTCTGGCTCGGCATATTTGATGGCGTTGTCGACCAGATTGGCGAGCGCCTGGCTGACCAGTTCGCGGTTGCCATTGACCGGCGCCACGGTGCCAGCTTCGACCTTGAGCGCAAGGCCTTTTTTCTCGGCTAGCGGCTCGTAAAGTTCGCCAATATCCTTGGCAATCTCGGCAGCGTCGAACTCCGTCATATTGTCGCGCGCCTGCCCGGACTCGGCACGCGCGATCATCAACAACGCGTTGAAGGTCGCGATCAAATCGTCGGATTCCTCAATGGTCGCCTCCAAGGCGGCGCGATAGTCCGGCTCGCTCTTGGCGGTGCGCAGCGCCTGCTCGGTGCGATTGCGTAGTCGCGTGAGCGGCGTCTTGAGGTCATGCGCGATATTGTCGGAAACTTCCTTCAAGCCTCGCATCAGCGCCTCGATGCGCTCCAGCATGACATTGAGATTTTCCGCCAGCCGGTCGAGCTCGTCGCCGGTGCCTGCGACCGGCAGCCGCTCGCCGAGATCACCAGCCATGATGCTGCGGGTGGTTTCGGTCATTGCGTCGACGCGACGCAAAACGCGGCGGGTGACGAACAACCCGCCAGCAAGGCCCAGCACGATCACGATAGCGATCGACCAGCGCCCGGCGCCGAGAATGATGCGATAGAGCCGCTCGCGCTCTTCGAGATCGCGCCCAACCAGCAGGCGGAATCCGCCGGGAAGCTGAGACACCCGCACCAGTGCGTGGTGGTCATGGTGCTCGGCCGACTCTGTTTCGTCGAGCCGCCGGTAGGCGGTTTCGGTCCAGCCTTCTTTGTCGAGAATGCCGGGCTGCAGTGCCGTGACATTGCCAGCCAGCGCCTCGCCGGCAAAGGTCGTGACCAGATAGAGGCTTGAGCCCGGACGCCGCGCGCGCCCGTCTACTACAATCACAATGCGCCTTATGCCGCCGAGCCGGTATTGCTCCTGCAGGCCGATGATTTCGGCATCGACCGTTTCGTTGATTTGTTCGGTAACCAGGCGGCGGGTGTTGAGCGCGAAATAGCCGAGCAGAAACGCCGCGAACAGCGCAAACACGGTCAAATAGACCAGCGTCAGCTTGAACGTGGTGGTGCGGAAGAGTTTACCGAGCGCCGTCACGTATCATGTATCCCGTGCCGCGGAGCGTATGAAGAAGCGGCTGGGAGAAACCTTTATCGATTTTCGAACGTAAACGCGAGATGTGAACGTCGATCACATTGGTTTGCGGGTCAAAATGGTAGTCCCACACGCTTTCCAGCAGCATGGTACGAGTCACTGCGTGTCCCGCATGTTTCATGAGGTATTCCAGCAGGCGGAATTCGCGCGGTTGAAGTGATATCTCGGTGTCGCCCCTGCGAACCTGGTGCGACAGCCGGTCGAGCTCGAGATCTCCGACGCGCAGCACGGTTTCTTCCGGCCGTGATCCGCCACGGCGAGCCAGCACCTCGACCCGCGCCAGCAACTCGGAAAACGAATAAGGCTTGGGCAGGTAATCGTCGCCACCGGCGCGCAGTCCCTTGACACGGTCGTCAACCTGGCCGAGCGCCGACAAGATAAGCGCGGGCGTTTGGATGCCCTTGGCCCGCAACGTGCCGATCAGCGAAAGCCCGTCGCGCTTGGGCAGCATGCGGTCGACAATCAGCACTTCATAATCGCCGTTGAGCGCCATCGACAGGCCGTCCTCGCCATCGGCGGCGGAATCCGCCACATGGCCGACCTCGCGGAACGCCTTGACCAGATAGTCGGCGGCGTCGCGGTCATCCTCGATGATCAGAAGGCGCATGGTGACACGATCCGGTTGCGCATCGGCCGGCCGGCCGAACGCGCGAGGCCCTTGAATATTCGCATAAGTGGCCATCGGTCACACCATTTTCAACCAATTCGGAGGCGAAGCGGCCACCGATAAAAGGGCGGGACGGGCACAAGGCCCGTCCCGTTGAGGTCGGCTGCCAGCGGGGGCGACGGTTGCCGGCAGGACGTCCCCAAACTCATCTTCAGCCTTGGCCAACCGGCAGGGCGACAAACCGCGTGTTCTCGCCGGTTTTCACCCTGAGCAGAACGCTGCGCTTGCCTTCGGTACGAGCGCTTGCAACGACATTGCGCACGTCGGTCGGCGTCGACACGGACTTACCCGCGACTTCAAGAATTACGTCACCGGTCGAGAAACCGCGTTCGGCGGCAGCACCGGTCGAGTCGACACCGGTAACCACCACTCCTTGGGAGCCAGCGCCCGCGACGCGGGCGGCCGGAGCGAGCGTGAGGCCGAACTTGCCCATATCGGCGGCGCCGTTGTCGCTACCGTCGGACGGCGAACTCGCGCGCGCCTCCTTGGCGCTGGGCAACTCACCAAGCGTCAGGCTGATGGCCTTCTCCGAACCCTTGTGCAGGACAGCGAGCTTGACCGTAGCCTTCGGAGCCAGCGAGCCAATCTTCTTTGCCAGATCGCGCGCATCCTTCACCGGGTCATCGTTGACCGCGGTAATGATATCGCCGGCTTCAATGCCGGCCTTCGCCGCAGGACCATTGGCTTGCGGCTCGGCGATTAGCGCGCCTTCGGCTTTCTTGAGGCCGAGGCTGTCGGCAATCTCCTGCGTCACCGGTTGGATCTGGACGCCAATCCAGCCGCGCGTGACCGAGCCGTGATCCTTGAGCTGCGCGACCACGGTCTTGACGGTGTCGGAGGGAATGGCGAACGCGATGCCGACCGAGCCGCCCGACGGCGAGAAGATCGCTGTGTTGACGCCGATTACGTTGCCTTCGGTGTCGAACGTCGGTCCGCCCGAATTGCCTTTGTTGACCGGCGCGTCGATCTGGATGAAGTCGTCATAGGCGCTGGCGCCGATGTCGCGACCGCGTGCCGAGACAATGCCGGCCGTGACGGTGCCACCGAGACCGAACGGATTGCCGACCGCGATCACCCAGTCGCCGATACGCGGCGATTTGTCGGACAGCTTCACGTAAGGGAACGAGCCACCTTCGACCTTGATCAGCGCGAGATCGCTGCGCGGATCGACGCCGATGACTTTGGCTTCGTGGATCTTTCCGTCATCGGTGGTGACTTGAACGCTTTCGGCTTTCTCGACCACGTGATTGTTGGTCACCGCGTAGCCATCGCCGGAAATAAAGAAGCCGGAGCCCTGGCCGGTGACCGTGTTACGGCCGCCGCGTCCACGCGGGTTCAGACCTTCCGGACCGTTCTGGCCGTTCGGCATGCCGAAGCGGCGGAAGAATTCCTGCAACCCCGGAGGAACGTTTTCCATGTTTTCGCCGCTCAGCCCGGTGGTCTGCGATCCGCCGTCGAGCTTGACGCGAACCGAGATCACCGCCGGTTTGACCTTCTCGACGATGTCGGCAAACCCGACCGGAGCAGCAACGCGTTTGGCTTGCTCGGTCAGATTCTGCGCGAGCGCAGCCGGGTAGCCGCCCTGGAGGTTCAAGCCGGGGGCGACGACCAAAGCTGCAGCGCCGAGGCTGGCGATGGTGGTAGTGAGTAGAATCATGCGGCGCGCAGAGAGCACTCGCTTGGAAGTCTTGGGAGCGGGAATGACGCTCGAGCTCATCGTGAAATCTCCATCTCAATTGAGGTTTCGAATCCTGACGCGAGGGCCGCGCCGTTCGAACCGGAAGATGGGGTGATGAGCCTTACGGCGTCCTGTCGGAGGGATTAAACTTTTGTAAGGTGGGGAAACTCAGATAAGCGCCAATTCGCTAGACTATTCAATACGCTGGCGATCGAGCAGCGCCCCGATCCTACGCTCTTCTTCCTGGCTAAGCGACAGCAACGCAGGAGTTCCGCTTCTGCGTCGCCGGGCGACGACAATGAGCCCGATTACGCCACCAATCAGCACCAAAGGCGACACGCCCCACAGCAGCAGCGTGCGCCATTGGAACGGCGGCTTGAGCAACACGAATTCTCCGTAACGCGCCACCATGAAGGCGAGCACTTGCTTGTCGCTGTCGCCTCGGGTCAGCCGCTCGCGCACCAGCACTCTTAAGTCCTTGGCCAGCGGCGCTTCGGAATCGTCGATCGACTGATTTTGGCACACCATGCAACGCAGTTCGTGCGACAGATCGCGCGCGCGCGCTTCAAGCGCGGGGTCTTTCAGCATCTCGTCCGGCGTCACGCCAAACGCAAAGGTCGAAGCAACCAGCGTTCCTAGCAATGCGATCAACGCAAATGCCCGCATGCCCTACTCCGCCGGCTGCAGTGCTGATTTCGTCGCCGGCTTGGGCGCGCCGACCCGCAGCCGCCGGTCAGACAGCGACAGACCGCCGCCGAGCATCATCACCACCGCACCCAGCCAAATCAGGAGCACCATCGGCTTGTGGTACAGCCTGACTGCGATCGAGCCGTCATCATTGGTATCGCCGAGCGACAAATAAAGCTGGCTCACGCCGCGCGTGAGCAAAGCGGCTTCGGTCGTCGTCATCGTGCGCGAACTGAAGGTGCGTTTCGATGGCTCCATCGCCCCGATCGCAACGCCACCCTCGCGCACCGTGAATTTTGCCGACAGCTCACGAAAATTCGGCCCGGTGTGCTGTACCAGGCCGTCGAAACTCAGTTCATAACCGGCAATGGCGACGTTCTCGTTCTGCTTGAGCCCGACAATGCGTTCGGTAGCCCAGGTCTGGCACACGACGCCAAACAGCGTCAGCGCCATGCCGCAATGCGCCACTGCCGTCCCCCAGACCGAACGCGGCAGGCCACGCGTGCGCAGGCGAACGCTCGCCATCGGCGCGCGAAACAATCCGGTGCGCTCTGCCAGATCGGTCATCGCTCCGGTCATCACGAACAACGCGAGCCCGAGGCCGAATTGGGCGAGCACGGAACTAGCGCCGGCCACCGCGAAAGCCACTGCAATGGCGACAAGTCCCACGCCGAAGGCCGCCATCAGCCGCTGCGCCACCCCCGCCACATCACCCCGTTTCCAGGCGAGCAGCGGCCCGAACGGCATGGCGAACAACAGCGGAATGAACAGCGGCGCGAAAGTGAGATTGAAAAATGGCGCGCCGACCGAAATTTTTTCATCGGTGAGGGCTTCTAGCGCCAGCGGATAGAGCGTGCCGACGAACACCGTCAGGCATGCGGTGGTCAGAAACAAATTATTGAACACCAGCGCGCCCTCGCGCGAGATCGGCGCGAACAATCCGCCTTGCTTGAGCATCGGCGCGCGCCAGGCAAACAGCGCCAACCCGCCGCCGATGAACAGCACTAGGATCATAAGGATGAACACGCCACGCGCCGGATCGCTGGCAAAAGTATGCACCGACGTGAGCACGCCAGAGCGCACCAGGAAGGTGCCGATCAGCGACAGGGAAAAGGCGAGGATCGCCAATAGCAGCGTCCAGATTTTCAGCGCGCTACGCTTTTCCATCACCACGGCGGAATGCAACAGCGCGGTGCCGGCAAGCCACGGCATCAGCGAAGCGTTCTCGACCGGATCCCAGAACCAGAAGCCGCCCCACCCCAGTTCGTAATAGGCCCAGTACGAGCCCATCGCGATCCCGACCGTCAGGCACATCCAGGCGGCCAGCGTCCATGGCCTCACCCAGCGCGCCCAGGCGGCATCGATCCGGCCTTCGATCAAAGCGGCAATCGCAAACGAGAAGGAAATGGAGAACCCGACATAACCGAGATAGAGCAGCGGCGGATGGATCGCCAAGCCGATGTCCTGCAATATCGGATTGAGGTCGCGGCCCTCCAGCGGCGCTTGCGTAAGTCTCAGGAAGGGGTTCGAGGTAAGCAGAATAAATAAATAGAAGGCGCCGGCGATCCACGACTGGACCGCCAGCACATGCGCCTTGAGAGGCGCTGGCAAATTATTGCCGAACTGCGCCACCATCGCGCCAAACAGCGAGAGAATGAGCACCCACAGCAGCATCGAGCCTTCGTGGTTTCCCCAGACGCTGGTGATCTTGTAGATCAGCGGCATCTTCGAATGGGAATTCTCGTACACG
>JAYTFS010000035.1:0-6756 GCA_043734185.1 Pseudolabrys sp.
TCATCGCATTGTTGATCGTCATCGCAGGATGTTTCCTGGTTCAGATCATTCTCGCCGCGCCGCCGGTTGCCGCGATGCTTGGCGGCTTCATCCCGTCGAAGGAGATCGTGACCAATCCCGAGATGCTCTACATCGCCATCGGCATCATCGGCGCGACGGTCATGCCGCATAATCTTTATCTGCATTCCTCGATCGTGCAGACCCGCCAGATCGAGCAGACCGACAAAGGCCGCAGTCACGCCATCCGCTGGGCGACGACCGACTCAACCATCGCGTTGATGCTGGCGCTGTTCATCAATGCCGCCATTCTCATTGTCGCGGCCGCCACGTTCCACGCCAGCGGCAAGACCGACGTCGCCGAAATCGAGACCGCCTATGAATTGCTATCCCCGATGCTCGGCGTGGGCATTGCATCGACCTTGTTTGCCGTCGCGCTACTGGCGTCGGGCCTCAATTCGACCGTGACGGCAACGCTGGCCGGCCAGATCGTGATGGAGGGTTTCTTGCGCATCCGTCTGCCGCATTGGGCAAGGCGGCTCCTGACCCGCGCCATCGCCATTGTCCCGGTCGTTATCGTGACCGCGCTCTATGGCGAGCGCGGCACGGGGCAACTTTTGATCTTCAGCCAGGTCATCCTGTCGATGCAGTTGCCCTTCGCGGTGATACCGCTGGTGCAGTTCGTGTCCGACCGCAAGAAAATGGGTAATTTCGCGATTTCGAAGCCCGTTGCCGTATTGGCCTGGGCTGTCGCCAGCCTGATCGTGGCGCTGAATATCAAGCTGCTTTTCGAGACGATTTTCGGCTAGCGCTCCACGCGGCTCCAGCCTGAGTTCAGCAGGCGTTCCTGCGGCAGGAAGCGGCCTTTGTAATCCATCTTGCGCGAGCCCGGCACCCAATAGCCAAGATAGACGTATTGCAGGCCCATCTTCTTGGCCCGCTCGATATGATCGAGGATCATCAAGGTGCCGAGCGAGCGGTCGGCGGCCTCCGGATCGAAGAACGAATAGACCATCGACAGTCCGTCGCTGAGGATGTCGGTCAGCGCTACCGCCAGCAGTTGTCCGGCGCCGCGTCCGTTGATGCCTGAATCCGGCCCGCGCCGGCGATATTCGATCAGGCGCGTGTCGACGTGGCTGTCCTCGATCATCATGGCGTAGTCGAGCACCGTCATGTCGGCCATGCCGCCGTCGCGATGGCGAGCGTCGAGATAAGCGCGGAATACCGAATATTGTTCTGAGGTCGGGGCGGGCGTGCGCAGGTCGCCGATCATGTCGGTGTTGCGCTCAGCGATGCGGCGCATGGTGCGCGACGGCTCGAATTCGGCAGCCACCACGCGCACCGAGACGCAGGCGCGGCAGCTCTCGCAGGCCGGTCGGTAGGCGATCGACTGGCTGCGGCGGAAGCCGCCATGGGTGAGCAGGTCGTTCATCTCGGCCGCCCGCTCGCCGACCAGATGGGTGAAAACCTTGCGCTCCTCCTGGCCCTCCAGATAGGGGCAAGGGGAAGGCGCGGTCAGATAGAATTGCGGAGTGTCGCGGGAGTGCTGGGTCACTAATCAGGCCGCCATTTCAACTATGCCGCAGGATTCGCTCCTAGCATTGCGCGCCGTAATGACCTCGTCAAAGGCTAAAGTTCCGCGTTTAAGCCCTCTCGGCCGGCATCTGTGAACGCAGCATGGCGGCGCGTTGTGCGTTGTTAATGATGACCGTGCCCAGCATGATGTCATGCAAAAGCCTTCGACGGGCATTGAAGAACGCAACCAGCAGAACAAACGGCGTGAAGAACGACACCGTGAACCAGAACGCGACGGCGTGCACCGCGCCGAGCACAAAATAACCGGGCGTGCCGTACCAGGTGCGCAATTCCAGATCCATGACCCTCATGCCGATGGTGGCCGAGCGCGGGCCGCCAAGCGTGAAGCCGAAATAGGCGATGGCCCAGAGGACAGAGGCGCCCGGCAGCAGCCAATAGAGCGCCCAGCCCAGCCCCAAAGTGACGATCCCGAAGGCGAAAATGAACATGGACCCCAGCACGATGGGTGCGGCGATGACGATAAAATCGATCATGAAAGCCACGATCCGGCGCGCCAAAACGCCCTCGAACAGTTCGGGGCTGGTGGCCGGGTCGTAGGCGTGCGGCTTGAAGTCCATCGACATAACTAACGAGATGGCGAAAGAATCGGCCTTCCGCAAGAGGGCCCTTAGCGGCATGGTGCGGCCAGTCGTTCCGGAGACCTGACGTTGACCATCACAATCGCCGATATAGAGGCCGCCCGCCGCGTCATCAAAGGCGCGGTGCTGCGCACGCCCATGCTGCCGGCGCCGAGGCTTTCGGCGCTGACGGGAGCCGAGGTCTACGTCAAATACGAAAATCTGCAGGTCACCAATTCGTTCAAGGACCGCGGCGCGCTGGTCAAGCTCACCTCGTTGAGCGACACCGAGCGCAAGCGCGGCGTCATCGCCATGTCGGCCGGCAATCATGCCCAGTCGGTGGCCTACCACGCCGCAAGGCTTGGCATTCCGGCCACCATCGTGATGCCGGTGACGACACCGTTCGTGAAAGTGGCGGCGACGCGCTCGCATGGCGCCGAAGTCGTGCTCGACGGCGACAGCGTGGCGCAGGCGCAGACACGCTGCGAAGCCATACAGGCCGAACGCGGTCTGACGCTGGTACATCCATATGATGATCCGCAGATCATGGCGGGGGCGGGGACCATCGCGCTCGAGATGCTGGAGGACGTCGGCGAGCTCGATTGCATGGTGATCCCGATTGGCGGCGGCGGGTTGATCGCCGGCAGCGCCATCGCGGCGCGCTCGATCAAGCCGGATATCGAGATCATCGGCGCCGAGGCCGCGCTTTATCCGGCGGTGTGGAATGCGCTCAAGGGCGCGAGCAAGCCGGTCGGCGGGCCGACGCTGGCCGAAGGCATCGCGGTGCAGAATGTCGGCAAGCTGACGCTGCCGGTGATCCGCGAACTGGTCGCGGAAGTCATTTTGGTCGACGAGGCGCATCTGGAACGCGCGGTCAACGCTTACCTCACTTTGCAAAAGACCATGGCGGAAGGCGCGGGCGCCGCGGGCCTTGCCGCTTTGCTGGCGAAACCCGAACGCTTCAAAGGCAAGAAAGTCGGATTGATCCTGTGCGGCGGCAATATCGATCCACGCATTCTCGCTTCCATCATGGTGCGCGAGCTTGACCGCGAGAACCGCATCGTTGCGTTCCGCCTCACTATTCCCGACCGGCCGGGTGTGCTCGGCATCATTGCGACGCGGCTCGGCGCACTCGGCGCTAATATTCTCGAGGTCGAGCACCGCCGCCTGCTGCTCGACGTGCCGGCGAAAGGCGCCAAGCTTGACGTCACCATCGAGACCCGCGATGGCGCCCATGCGAAGGAAATCATGGGCGCTCTGGCCGCCGACGGTTACCATCCGGTGCGCATCGAGAGTGGCAGCGCGGTGGAGTAACCGGTAAGTGGAGCATTGTCTTCGCCGTGCTGTTTATCTTCGCAGGCATCGAGAAATTCATGGACCTGCCCGACACCGCCGCGGCCATCAGTTCCAAAAACCTGCCGCTGCCACAAGTGCTGGCGGTCGCCACCGCCGCGCTTGAACTTGGCGGCGGTCTGCTGATCGTGGTCGGCTGGCAGACGCGGATTGTTGCCTTGGCGCTCGCACTATTCACGCTGGTTACCGCGTATCTTTACCACGACTTCTGGCATATGACGGGCGTCGAGCAGACCAACAACATGATTCACGCGCTCAAGAACCTGTCGATCTTCGGCGGTCTGGTGATGCTGGCTGCGGTTGGAGCAGGGCGCTATTCGGTTGACGGGCCGTGCATCCGCCACGATCCCGCGCAGATCACCTGATTATTTCTGCATCGCGCGCCAGACGCGCTCGGACGTTGCCGGCATCTCGATGTGCTTGACGCCGAATTCCGACAGAGCGTCGACCAGCGCATTGGCGACCGCCGGCATGGCGCCGACATTGCCGGCTTCGCCCGCGCCTTTGGTGCCCATCGGATTGGTCTTGGTGGGCACCGGATTGCTCTCGACCTCGATGTTACTGAGGTTGTGGGCGTGCGGCATCGCATAATCCATGAAGGAAGCGGTGATGAGTTGCCCTGAATCGTCGAAATGGATGTCTTCCATTAGAATTTGCCCCGCGCCTTGCGCGACGCCGCCGTGGATCTGGCCGTGCAGCAGCATCGGATTGAGCACGGTGCCGACATCGTCAACGACGGAATAGCGCACGATCTCGACTTCGCCGGTTTCCTTGTCGATCTCCAGTTCGCAGATATGGCAGCCGTTGGGAAAATTCTGCAGCCCGGCCTTGTAGGTGGCCGTGGCGAACAGGCCCGGTTCCATAGCCGCCGGAATCTTGGCGGGGTTGGCGGCGTCGATTGCGACTTCCTTGATGGTCATGGTTTGGTTGGTCTTCGGCGAGGAGAACACGCCGTCGGCAAAATTCACATCGGTCTTCTCGATCTTGAGCGCATGCGCGGCGATGGCCTTGGCTTTTTCGATGACCTTGTCGGTCGCCATCAGAAACGCCGCGCTTGACATCGTCGAGGTGCGCGAGCCGCCGGTGCCTTCGCCGTAAAACACCTCGTCGGTGTCGCCCTGCACGTAACGCACTTCATCCGGATTGAGGCCGAGGCGGTCGCAGACCAGTTGCTTGAACACGGTCTCGTGGCCCTGGCCGGCGGTCACCGAGCCTGAGAACAATGTCACGCTGCCGCCCCGGTCGAAGCGCACTTCGGCGCCCTCGGTGCCGCCGGCCGCCGCACGCTCGATGGTGCTGGAAATGCCTAAACCCCGCAGCTTGCCGTTCTTGTGCGATTGCGCCTTGCGTGCCTTGAAGCCTTTGACGTCGGCCATCTCCAGCGCGAGGTCCATGGTCTTCTCGAACTCGCCGCAGTCATAGGTGAAAGTAAGCGCGGTCTTGAACGGCATCTGGCTGGGCGCGATGTAATTGCGGCGGCGCAGTTCCACCGGATCGATCTTGAGTTCGTCGGCGGCCAGATCGACCATGCGCTCGATGATGTAGGCCGCTTCGGGGCGCCCGTTGCCGCGATAGGGGCGGACCGGATTGGTATTGGTGAACACGCCGGTGATATCGGCAAACATCGCCGGCGTGCGGTACGTGCCGGCCAGCGTTCCGGCATTGAGGAAAAACGCCGGCATGTTGTTCTGCAGATAAGCGCCGATGGCGGCGATTGTTTTAACGCGCATGCCGAGGAACATGCCGTCTTTGTCGAGCGCGAGCTCGGCCTCGGTGACATTGTCGCGCGCCTGCGCGTCGCTCAAGAAGGCCTCGGTGCGTGTGCTCATCCATTTCACCGCGCGGCCCGTCAGCTTCGCGGCAAACATCGTCAGCGGCGCTTCATTGAACACCGGCGTCTTCATGCCGAAACTGCCGCCGACATCGATGCAGATGACGCGGACTTTGCTTTCCGGCACCTTAATCACCCTGGCGATTTCGCTGCGATAGGGATGAGCGCGCTGCACTGGCGAGTGGATGATGTAGCGATCTTCCACCGGCAGATAGACGCCGACCGCGCCGCGCGGCTCCATGGCCGCGGCGGTGACGCGGTTGATGACGAAGCGGTGCTTGACGACATGCGCGGCCTTGGCGAAGGCGGCGTCGGTCGCGGCTTTGTCGCCGATCAATTCGATGAAGCTGACGTTGTCCGGGCAGCCCTCCCAGACTTTCGCAGAGCCCGGCTCCATCGCCTTGGCGGTCGACACCACCGCCGGCAGCGGCTCGTAATCGACCTCGATCATTTCTGCGGCGTCGGCCGCCTGCGCTGCGGTTTCCGCGACCACGAAAGCGACAACATCGCCCACCCAACGCACGCGATCCTCGGCCAGCACCGGATAAGGTGGCTTGAACATCGCCGAGCCATCGCGCCGCTTGAGGCCGGGATGCGAAGGCAGTTCGCCCAAGCCCGCCTTCTTCCAGTCGGCGGCGGTGATGACCGCCAGCACGCCGGGAGCAGCCTTTGCGATATCGACATTGAGCGAGTTGATTTTGGCGTGGCCGTGCGGCGAGCGCAGCACGAGGCCGAAGGCCATATCGGGATAGACCACGTCGTCGATGTAGCGGCCGCGTCCCTGCACCAGCCGCGGATCTTCAAACCGCGGCACGCCCTGACCGATTGCGAATTCACCCATGGAAGCGTCGACCTGTCGATGTCAGGCGTCACGGAACGTGACGAGGAGGGAAGGGATCAGATTTGTTTCAGTTTTTCCGCCACGCGAGGCGCGAAATAAGTGAGTACGCCATCGCAGCCGGCGCGCTTGAAGGCGATGAGACTTTCCATCATGGCGCGCTCGCCGTCGAGCCAGCCATTTTGCGCGGCAGCCATGATCATCGCGTATTCGCCCGACACCTGATAGGCGAAGGTTGGCATGCCAAAGGTCTCTTTGACGCGCGCGACGATGTCGAGATAGGGCAGGCCGGGCTTGACCATGATCATGTCGGCGCCTTCCTCGATGTCGAGCGCGACTTCGCGCAGCGCCTCGTCGGTATTGGCGGGGTCCATCTGATAGGTGCGCTTGTCGCCGGTCAGCGTCTTGGCCGAGCCGACCGCGTCGCGGAACGGGCCGTAGAAGGCGGAAGCATATTTCGCCGCATAGGCCATGATCGACACGTCGGTGAAATTCGCCGCATCGAGGCCATGGCGGATGGCGCCGACGCGGCCATCCATCATGTCGGAGGGCGCGATGATGTCGCAGCCGGCCTGCGCCTGCAC
>JAYTFS010000036.1:0-6037 GCA_043734185.1 Pseudolabrys sp.
GTCGAACTCAATGACGGATCACATGTGGCTAGGTGATTAGGGTTTTCGCGCCACGCCGTAGATGTCCTTAAGCGCGGCGGCGTCCATTAGACGCCGTAGTGCCAACGATAGATGACGATCAGAGCGGCAACGAAAAGCGTCAATCGATATACGCCGGAGCATATTGATGCCGTGACGCCGGTAATCCAGTGGTCAGCTCTTGCCAGAGCCAATAGGGCCTTACTGTTGTCATCGAGGGCGCGAAACTCAATGTACCTATTGCGCAAATTTGTAAGCTCGGCATCGCTGGGTTCGCCCTCATCCGCAAGTGTTCTGCTCGCGGCGGTAGCGTATTTTCGCTCAACCCGGCCTCGCCAATCACTCAGTCTCATCGACGCATGAGAACTCGCCATGCCGGCCGTCGTTGCCCGCGCAATATCATCACCCATCGCTACCCATCTCCAAACGTGCGTTTTTTCCGCCACTACTCGAAACCCACTTCGCGCGGAAGCAACCATAGTCGTTTCCGATTGCCTAGTCCTACTGAGTCACCCTGCCGCATCCCGCAGAACTTGCGACTCAGATGAGGCTGTCGATTCACTCTGCGCGCGAGGGCTCGGATGGATCTGCAGACCACAGGCGAACACGTTCGACGCTTTTCGGCGTATCTCGACGCACTGGCAAGCGTCATAGGACCGGCAAATCGCGTGGGTCCGCTGCGCGATTATTGCACGGGACTTTTGTTGCCCGCCGAACGCAAGAGCGTCGAACCGATGGCCGCATTGACCGCACCGACACGGACAGCGGCGCAGCATCAGTCATTGCTTCATTTTGTCGGCCAGGGAAACTGGTCGGACGAAACGATTTTGGAAAAAATACGCGAAATCGTGTTGCCGAAAATTGAAGCGCACGGGCTGATCGCCGCTTGGATCATAGACGACACAGGTTTTCCGAAAAAAGGAAAGCATTCGGTTGGTGTTGCTCGCCAATACTGCGGTCAGATCGGCAAGCAGGATAATTGCCAGGTCGCCGTGTCTTTATCGATTGCCAATGAACACGCCAGTTTACCCGTTGCCTATCGCATGTATTTGCCGAAAGCTTGGATCGACGATACCGAACGCCGCGATAAAGCGGGCATTCCCAACGATGTCACGTTCAAGACAAAACCCGAGATGGCACTCGATCAATTGAAATGGGCCTGTGCTACAGGGCTGCCGCGCGGCGTCGTGCTGATGGACGCCGGTTATGGCGTCAACACCGATCTTCGCGGCGAAATCACAGCGCTTGGATTGAAATATGCTGTCGGCGTCTCACCCAACGCGACGGTCTGGACAGCAGGCGCGCAAGCCTTGCCGCCCAAGCCTTACAAGGGCCGCGGTCGTCGCGCGGTGACACCGTTACGAGACGATACGCATCAGCCCGTTGCCTTGAATCGGCTGGCGCTGGATTTAGCCGCGAAATGCTGGCACTCAATCGCATGGCGCGAAGGCACGAATACCGAACTTTCCTCGCGGTTCGCACGCGTCAGGGTGCGTGCGGCGCATGATTCAAAAACACCGACCGATCAAATTCAGGAAGAATGGTTGGTCATTGAATGGCCGGAAGACGAAGCGGAACCGATAAAATACTGGTTCTCGACTTTGGACGCAACGATCACATTTACAGAATTGGTCCGTGCGATAAAACTGCGCTGGCGCATCGAGCGTGATTACCTGGACTTGAAACAGGAAGTCGGCCTCGGACACTACGAGGGCCGAGGCTGGCGGGGATTCCACCACCACGCCACCCTATGCATTGCAGCTTATGGATTCCTGGTCTTGGAAAAGGCCACTTTTCCCCCCTCAGAAACCAGACGCCGACTATTCGGCGCGCAATCTTTCATTTCCGAAAATTATCGACCCCGAGGTGCCGCCGCTGCGCACTGAGCGGCACGTCGTCAACTCAATTGCCACGTTGCGCCGCCGACTGACGGTCGGCCTCGCGCACAAACTTGACCGTTGCCCCTGCTGCTGTCAGACCGCGCAGCGCAGCATGCGCCTGACGCAGTAGGACTACCTGCCGGTGCATAATGCGCGCTTCATGGTGGTGCCGACGCTGCCCGACAGCGCCTTCGTGGCTGTCGCTGCGGACCGCTTGACCGAAGCGCTGTGCATCGAGGGTGAGCGCACCGTCGGCCGCGACAACACGATCGCCTGGGACGGGTTGCGGTTGCAGATTCCAGAAAGCCCGCTCCGGCGGCATTACGTGCAGGCGAAAGTGAAGGTGCACACCTACCCGGACGGCACGCTTGCGGTGCTGCACGGGCCACGGGTGATCGGCCGGTATACCGCTGAGGGCGCGCTGGTGGGTGCTGCCCCACCGGCACAGGTCGCACCTGTGGCGACGAAAAAGAAAGCTCCGGTGTCGTCCATCGTGACCCCGCGCTCGGCCCCGTCAAGGTGTGGCCTGGAGGCATTTGCGCCTGTCTCACCTCCGGCGCGACGGCCAACCTTGACCGGGCCTCGACGCGAGGTCAAAGGGCTGCCATGCCGTTAAGCTGAGGTGTGCACGGCCGTCGGCCGTGCCACCTTCAACACCCACATGCTCACCGGCGTCCCCCGCTTCCGCCCGTGATCATCCGTAGACCCCGAAGCGGACAACTGATGTGCTACGAAAACCGGACAAGTTCAAAAGCTACGGACACTGTCGCTGCGTGTAGAGACGACGGCTGGCGGAGTCACCGACCGTGCCCAACGAGCGCCGGGATAATTTGCGATCAAGCCATCGCAACCAACAACAAGATGGCCGCCTAAGTCGTCAGGGCTATCCGGCCGACCATGACGTTCCACATAGGCACGGCTGGCGTACACAGACCAGGACGCATCAGCGATCTTGCGCCCAACGAGAGCTTCATCCCTAGGTTCACCGAGGCGGATCGCGATATCGGCCTCTCCTTTAGACAGATCAAGAAACCGGTCGCTGATTACCAACTCAACTCGTAGGCCGGGATAGCGTGTATGAAACGCATCGATGAGCAGGGCTCGTCGGAGACGACCCGCCAAATTCGATCCGCAGGTTAGGCGGAGTGTGCCGATCAGGCCCTTGTCGCATGCGGCGACCTGCCGCTCGAAAGCCGTTACAGCGGAACCGACGTCCTCGACAGCGGGACCCAGTTCCACCCCCAGTTCGGTCAATCGATAGCTGCCAAGATGGCGTTCAACTAGCCGACGGCCCACATGCGCCTCTAGCACTGCAATCCGACGCTGCACTGTCGATTGATTGACGCCAAGAGTCTTTGCCGCCGCCTGCATGCTGCCTGCGCGTGCGAATGCCAAAAAGTGCCTAAGATCGTCCCATTCAAAAGTGCTCATAGCGCCCGGATGCAATTTTGCGAACCGGTTCCGCAATCTTTCGACTCACCCGACGATCCGCCCGTCGCCATAGTCTCCGGAGTTAGGGCCGCGGACATTCAAAAAAGCCGAAACCAACCCGGTCATGGATCTCATATGGCCCGCTAGCAGATCCGGAGGACGACATGAACCGTCGAGATTTTCTCTCACTCAGCCACGGAGCAGCAGTTACGGGCGGCCTACTTGTAGGCGGCCTGCCGTCTGGAATAGGTCGGGGCGGGGAAGCTTTGGCGGCCAGTGGCACTGGCGATGCCCTCGAACTGAAGTTTGCCGACTTCGCGCTCGGCATCGAATACGGGGAACTCCCGAAAGACGTGGTTGACGCGGCGAAGCGCGTTCTCCTCGACTCCCTCGGCAGCGCACTTGGCGCTGTGGGGTCGGAACCCGCCGCCATTGCTGAGACGACTATCCGCAAAATGTTCGGCGAAGGTGAAGCGGCGACAGTCATCGGATATCCACGCGCTGCTACCGTTGAGGGCGCGCTATTCGTCAATGGCGTTCTTGTTCGTTCTCTCGACCTGAATGATACCTACATTGGCACCGATCCACTGCATCCGAGCGAAGTCCTACCGACCGCGCTCGCACTCTGTGAGGAGCGTGGACTGAGCGGCCGCGATCTGATTGAGGCCATTGTCGCCGGTTACGAAGTCAGTGCGCGTGTCAATGACGCCATCTCCTACATGGAGCGAGGTTTTCATCCATTATGCGCCGCCTTCTACGGTATCCCAGTTATTGCAGGCAAGATCTGGGGCCTTCCAAAGGAAGAGCGCGCGCGCCGCCGCCGTCAGGGCCGCCAATGGCGACGAGAAAATTCTCGAGTCTCCACGGAAGCCGCCCAATTCCGAGGATGTAAAGCAATCTGATCCGCCTGATTGTCTTACCGAAATGCGCTGCGCAGAACCCGTTGTCCAGGCGTCTATCAACGTGGTCATGAAAGCACACTGAAACTGATTGTCCGCGTCTGAGTTGTGGCGTTCTTGGCCCACCCTTGCCGAACCAGCATTGACGCCGCACCGGTCGGTATCGGGGGATCAGCAGGCAAAAGTGGCCTGACGATCGGGGATCGGCATGCAAATTGAACCAGCCACCAGCCCAATCCGATGCGCCTTTTTCCATCGATTCTTGCTGCCATTAAACGCCTCAAACCATCGCCGGTAAAACCGTGATCGACTAAATCGACGCGACGGGGCGGGCCCGAGTACCGCGGCATGGCTCGGACGTGCCAGTATAGATCGTTCGACCGCGTCAGCTCGGACTTGCCGTTGGTACGAGCGCCTTGAATTGACGATCGTCGATCTGCCGTAACCTGGCTAAGAAAATACCGTTTCAACTCGGAACGACGGCCAGCCGTGACCCGCCCCTCAAAGGAAACCCGGCGGGTGGTTCGTGATGAATGACAAACGCGCTGTGCGAGAGTACGGTTGCTTGCAATTGCCCATGGCGGAGCGACGCGGATGCGAATTTTCTCTCGGTGTACTCTCGGCCAAATCCGGAATTGGCGCCCAGAAGTCCGGATCGCTGGGCCGAGAGCGTTGCAACGGCGACCTTCTATGTTTCGCTTTGCGGTCGCCATGTCTGTTTGTTTCTCAACGCCCATTTGCGTGACTGCGGCAGTTGCCCAATCGAGCGACGCCGCCGCGGCACTGAGACCAGGTGAAGCTTTCGTCACGCGGTTCTCCGGCACAAAATCTGCAGAAGACGATGACGGCAATAAAGTTCGCATCATTAATCCCGACGGAACCGTCGGCAGTATCATCGACATTCGTGCACCCCAACTGCCGCCACAGGGCCAACATTGGATCGACGAGCCGCAGCGTCTGCCACTTAAGGCAAAGGATGTTGGGCAGGTGTTTGGCGTCGCTCTCGACAATGCCTCACCGCCGAATATCTACGTCAGTGCCACTTCGGCATTCGGCTTGCATCACAAGAGTGCATCATCGGACTGGATGACCGGCATGTGGGGCAGGGATGGCGGCCCCGGCACCATTTACAAGCTCGACCAGGCCAATGGCTACCGGGCTTCGGTGTTTTCTAGAATAATGCTCAATGGGCGCCGAAACAGTGGTCCGGCGTTAGGCAATATTGCGTTCGACCGCTTCAACAATCAGTTCCTTGTCTCGGATATGGAGACGGGTATGCTGCACCGCATTCACGCATCAGACGGTCGCGATCTCGGCCATTTCGACCATGGTACCCAGGGCCGGCCAAAGTTCTACGATGTGTTGCGTAAGGATACCAAGTCGCTGCCACCGAAGACATTTGATCGTTCGGCAAGCACGCCAGCAAGCAACTGCGGAGCAGCCCGCTTCGACCGGAATCCTGAGTGCTGGAACTTCGCCGCCTCGGGCCGGCGGATCTGGGGTGTGGGTGTCTGGTACGATGTGAACAAAAATCAGGCGCGCGCCTTTTATGCCGTATGGAGCAGCCCGGCTTTTGGCAATTCAACATGGGCGAGCGAAGGAGACGATGCGAAGAGAAATTCGGTCTGGTCTGTACGGCTCGGTCCGGATGGCGCGTTTGATCCGACCGACGTTCGTCGAGAGTTCGAATTGCCGGACTTCTTTGTGAAACCTGAAGACATTGCGCGGTTCGGCCACAGTAGCCCCGTCAGTGACATCACTTTCGCCGAATGTGGCGAGCGACCCATCATGCTGGTTGCCGAGAGGGGC
>JAYTFS010000037.1:0-11796 GCA_043734185.1 Pseudolabrys sp.
GCGCGCCTCCGGCGTGACCATCATCCTGACCACGCATTACATCGAAGAAGCCGAAGACATGGCCGACCGCGTCGGCGTCATCAGCAAGGGCGAGATCATCCTGGTCGAGGAAAAAGCCGAGCTGATGCGCAAAATGGGCAAGAAGCGGTTGATCCTGCAATTGCAGAAGAAACTTGAAAAGCTGCCGCCAGCACTCGCCGCCCACAACCTCACGCTGGCCAATAATGGCACCGAACTGGTGTTCACCTACGACACCAAGTCCGAACGCACCGGCGTCACGCGCATGCTGAGCGCGCTGAGCGATGCCGATATCCGGTTCCGCGATCTGCAGACGACGCAAAGTTCACTGGAAGACATTTTCGTCGGATTGGTGAGCGAGCGATGATCAATCTCCGGGCGGCCCGCGCGATCTACAAATTCGAAATGGCGCGCACCGGGCGCACCATCTGGCAGAGCATCGTGTCGCCGGTGCTGTCGACCTCGCTTTATTTCGTGGTGTTCGGCGCGGCCATCGGCTCGCGCATCACCGAGATCGATGGCGTCGCCTATGGCGCCTTCATCGTGCCGGGGCTGATCATGCTGACGCTGCTTACGCAAAGCACGATGAACGCCTCTTTCGGCATCTATTTCCCGCGCTTTACCGGTACGATTTACGAGATCCTGTCGGCGCCGATTTCGGGCTTTGAGATCGCGCTCGGGTATGTCGGTGCGGCGGCGACCAAGTCGATCATCCTGGGAATGATCATTCTCGCAACGTCGTGGCTGTTCGTGCCGCTGCACATCGCGCATCCATTCTGGATGGTGACCTACCTCGTGCTGACGGCAGTGACCTTCAGCCTGCTCGGCTTCATCATCGGCATCTGGGCGGAAGGCTTCGAGCAGTTGCAGATCGTTCCGCTGCTGATCATCACGCCACTGACCTTCCTCGGCGGCACGTTCTATTCCACCAGCGTCCTGCCCCCGCTCTGACAGAAAATCGCGCTGCTTAATCCGGTGGTCTACCTGGTTAGCGGCTTCCGCTGGAGCTTCTTCGAGGTCGCAGACGTCGGCCACGGTATCAGCATCGCCATGACACTGCTGTTCCTGGCGATCTGTCTCGCCGTGGTGGGTTGGATGTTCCGCACCGGCTATAAGCTGAAGAAGTAATCAGTTCGCCAGTTCTTCCCGCAAGATTTCCAGTTCCAGCCATTGCTCTTCGGCGGCAGCAAGCTTGCGCTGGGTTTCGCTCAGATCGGTAGTGACTTTTTCAAACCCGGTGCGGTCGCGCAGATAAAATTGCGGATCATCAAGCTTGGCTTGCAACTCGTTGGCCTTGGCAATCAGCGCGGCCATGGTCTTGGGCAACGTTTCCAGCGCGTGCTTTTCCTTGAACTTCATCTTGCGCTTGGCGGCCTGCGGCTCGGCGGCTGCCGCCTTCACCGGTCTATCCTTTTCGCGGCTGACTTGCTCGCGCGTGAGGTCCGCGCGGCGTTGCATGAGCATGTCGCTGTAGCCGCCGGCATATTCAGTCCAGTTGCCATCGCCCTCGGGCGCGATCACGCCGCTCACCAGACGATCGAGAAAATCGCGGTCATGGCTGATCAAGAGAACCGTGCCGGGATATTCGCCGATCATGTCCTCCAGCACGTCCAGCGTCTCCATATCGAGATCGTTGGTCGGCTCGTCGAGGATCAGCAAATTCGAGGGTTTGGCTAGCGCCTGCGCCAGCATCAGGCGGCCGCGCTCGCCACCCGACAGCTTGCCGAGCGGGGTGCGGGCCTGCTCGCTCGAAAACAGAAAGTCCTTCATGTAGCTGATGACGTGCTTGCCGACGCCATTGACCGAGACGGTGTCGCCCTCGCCACCGGTCAGCGCCTGCTTAACGGTAATATTTGGATCGAGGCTGTCGCGGTGCTGATTGAGCGTTGCAATCGACAAAGCCGATCCGAGGCGGACCTCGCCCATGTCGGGCGTCAATATGCCGGTCAGCATGCTGATCAACGTCGTCTTGCCGCTGCCGTTCGGCCCGACAATGCCGATGCGGTCGCCGCGCTGGATGCGCGTTGAAAAGTCGCGCACGATCGCGCGGTCGCCATAGCTCTTGCCGATGCCTTTGGCCTCGATCACCAACGCTCCAGACGGCGCAGCCGAACCCGCGGTTATCGTGGCGTCGCCGGCGCTGGCGCGATAGGTGCGGCGTGCCTCGCGCAGCGCCTGCAAATGCCCGACGCGGCGCATGTTGCGCTTGCGCCTTCCGGTGACGCCGTAACGCATCCAATGTTCTTCGGCGACGATCTTGCGGTCGAGCTTGTGCTGCGCGCTTTCTTCCTCGGCCAGTAGCATGTCGCGCCATTCCTCAAAATGGGCAAAGCCACGTTCTATGCGGCGCGTGCAGCCACGGTCGAGCCAGACGGTCGAGCGCGACAGCGTCGAAAGAAAGCGCCGGTCATGGCTGATAATCACCAGCGCGGTGCGGCGCGCGTCGAGGTCGCGCTCCAGCCATTCAATGGTTGTCAGATCGAGATGGTTGGTCGGTTCGTCGAGCAGCAGAATATCCGGCGACGGCGCCAGCACGCGGGCGAGCGAGGCACGCCGCGATTCACCGCCGGAAAGGTGCGCCGGATCTTCCTGGCCGGTGAGGCCAAGCTCCTCCAGCAGATGACGCGCGATGTAAGGATCGTCGGTCGGCCGCAATCCCGCCTCGACATAGGCCAGCGTTGAGGTAAACCCGGAGAAATCCGGCTCCTGCGGCAGATAGCGCACAAGAGCGCCCGGCTGCACGAATACCGAGCCGCGGTCCGGCTCGACTAGCTGGGCGGCGATCTTGAGCAGCGTCGACTTGCCCGAGCCATTGCGCCCGACCAGCGAAACGCGCTCGCCGGTCGAGACCGACAGCTCCGCTCCGGTGAGAAGCGGCGTGCCGCCAAAAGTCAGCGCGATGTCTTTGAGTTGCAGAAGCGGAGGAGGAGCCATATCGCGTGAGTTGTCGCCTGTAATTGCGCGTTGTTACCGCCGCGCCCTAGCAGGTGCGCGGCGGCATGACAACAAGACTCATCAATTACGATTGAGTCCGTTAGTTCGCGGCGACGCCCGCGTCCTTGAGGACCTTGCCGTAGCGTTCCGTGTCGCTTTTTATGATCGCGTCGAATTGCTCCGGCGAAGTGGGCGCGGGGATCGAGCCGAACGTCGTCAGCTTTTCGACCACGTCCGGCATTTTCAGCGCGTGGGCGATATCCTGGCTGACTTTGGCAAGGACCGCCTTCGGCGTTCCGGTGGGCGCCATCATGCCGAACCAGGATTCATATTTGTAACCCGGCACCGCGGCTTCCGCGATGGTCGGCACGTCCGGGAGTTGGGGCGAACGCTTTTCCGTATTGATGGCGATGGCCCGAACCTTGCCGGCGATGCTCAGTTCCTGAGCGTTGGGAATGGGCGCAAAATACATCTGGACATCGCCGCGGATCACCGCGGTCGTCGCATCCGGCACACCCTTGTAAGGAACATGCAGCATGTCGATCTTGGCGCTCTGCCGGAAAATCTCGGCGGACAGATACGAGGTGCTGGCAATGCCGGCCGACGAGAAGTTGAGCTTGCCCGGCGCGGCGTTTGCAGCCGCGATAAATTCCTTCAGCGTTTTTGCCGGATAGTCAGCGGGTATGATTGCAACCAGCGGCACCGATGCGATGACCGTCACGCCGGCGAAATCCTTCACAGGATCGAATTGCAGCCCCTTGTTGATGACGCCCGCGATCGTGTGGCCGTTGGACGTCAACATCAAGGTGTAGCCGTCGGGCGCAGCCTTCGCGACGGCGGTCGTCCCCGGCAGTCCCGGACGGTTTTCCACGACGACCGATTGCTTCCACATGTTGCCCAATTTGTCGGCCAACACGCGCGCAAGGCTGTCGGTGATGCTGCCGGCGCCGAACGGGACGACAATGGTCACGGTCTGGGCCGGATAGGTCTGCGCGACCGCCTCGGACGACGCCTGAAACAGCGCACCAGAGCAGGCTAACGCAATAGCCCCCACCGCGGCCCAGAATTTTCCAATCTGCTTCATCGAATCCTCCCCTCGTTTGTCTCGAAGCAATCGCCGTGATGCCGCCCGACCGGTATTCAGGTTCCGTCTTAAGCGGATGCGATTTTTACCGATATTACCCAAATGATTGCCTAAATGGCCGTTATTTTCAAATTACCACTTTGAAGACGACGCAGCGCAACGATGGGTGCGAGGCAGCGCCCACTCTGGACTGAAGCTGCTTCCGCGAGTTAAAATCACGTCGACGCTGGAACGGCGCCTCAATCGAGTGCAGGACATGGTCGATAAATCCGAAGCCCAACGCGATGTCGAGTATTTCAACGGATTGATCGCGAACGAAACCGATGAAAATCGGCGCGTAGTCCTTTTGCGCCTGCTTGAGGAGGCGGAAAAACTGCGGCAGGAGCAAGAAGAAGCGGAAAGACAGACGAAGGGCGCCTAGCTTTCCGAAAGCGCATCAAGTATCCGCGCCCAACTGCGGATGCCCTTGTGATAGCAGGTCAGGTCGAATTTCTCGTTCGGTGAATGCACCCGGTCATCGTCGAGTGCAAAGCCAACCAGCAGCGAATCCATTCCAAGCACGCTCTTGAAATCCGCCACGATCGGAATCGAGCCGCCGGCGCCGACCGCCACCGCCTTCTTGCCCCATTCCACGCCCAGCACGTCGCGTGCCTTGTTGAGCGCCGGATTGTCGAACGATAGTTGCAGGGCTGCTGCCAATCCAAAGTTGCCGAACTCGACCTTGCAGTCCGAGGGCAGCCGCGCCTTGACGAAGGCACGGAAAGCATCGCGGATTTTGGCGGGGTCCTGCGCGCCAACCAGGCGGAAAGACACTTTTGCCGACGCTTCGCCCGGAATGACGGTCTTGGCGCCCTCCCCTGTATAGCCGCCGATGATGCCGTTGATCTCGGCGGTCGGCCGCGTCGTGACCAATTCGATCACCATGCGATCCTTCTCGCCGGAAGGAATTTTAAGTCCGATCGGCCCTAAGAACTTGTCCGCGGTCAGATCGAGCGCCCTAAGATCGGCCTTGATGTCAGCCGGCAATTCCTTCACGCCGTCGTAAAAGCCCGGAATAGTGACGCGGCCATTGTCGTCCCACATCGCGCCCAGAATCTTGGCCAGCAGGCGGATCGGGTTCTGCGCCGCCCCCCCGAACACACCGGAATGCAAATCGCGGTCGGCGCAAATGATTTTCACGTCTTCATAGACCAGCCCGCGCAGCGAGGTGGTGACTGCCGGGGTCTTCTGGTCCCACATGGCGGTGTCGCAGGCCAGCGCGAGATCGAGCTTGAACTCGGCCGCATTGTCGCGCACGAATTTGAACAGGCTTTTCGAGCCGCATTCTTCCTCGCCCTCGATCATCATGGTGATCGGCAGTGGCAGCTTGCCGTTGATCGCCTTGAAAGCCCGGCAAGCCTCGATAAAGGTCATGGCCTGGCCTTTGTCGTCGCAGGCGCCGCGCGCCACGATGATCTTGCGGCCGTCGGGCAGCGTCTCGATGCGCGGCTCGAATGGCGGCGTCTTCCATAAATTCAGCGGATCGACCGGCTGCACGTCGTAATGGCCATAGAACAGCACGCGCGGGCCTGACACGCCGTTGGACTTGCCCACCACGACCGGATGGCCCTCGGTTGGGCGGACGGTCGCCTCAAAGCCGATGGTTCTGAGATCGGCAGCGACGTGCTCGGCGGCTTGCCGGCACTGCGGCGCGAAAGCGGGGTCGGTCGATACCGAGGCAATGCGGAGCAGCGCGAACAGCCGCTCGACGCTCTGGTCGATATCCTGGTCGATGCGGCTCAGCACAGCGTCAAGATTGCTCATGATGGGCTCCCTTTATGTGTTCTTTGCCATTTAGCACCATGAATTTGCAAGCATATACGAGCCGCTCGTCAGCCGAACCGGCCATTCGTCGCCGGTAATTCTTCCGTTCAAGGCGATGGTACTTCTTGACGCCATGGCTAATTTTCAAAACTTCTGCCTAACCCCGGCTGAGCGCTCCTGAATTACAAGTGAACACTAAGCGCGGACGGCGACATAGCCGGCTGGCTTGGTGCACGGCAAAAAGTTTTTTGGCCGGTGGCGGTCAATCAATTTTATCGACAGACTACTTGACTTGGCCGCGCGCGAAGAGGCGCGCACAGGAAAAAACAATCGCACATGACGATGCATCGTACTTGTCATCGCCGTTAACGACGTTCAATATGAAGACAACCTGCCGTCAGTGCGGGGCCGTGAGGGAAATCATGGATGAATTGGTTGCGCTTCTCGTCGCCAAAGTTGGCGTCGACCGGGTTGCTGCGGAAAAAGCCGTCGGCATCATCCTCGACTTCCTGCGCAAAGAAGGCCCCGCGGATAAAGTACAAGCCCTCATCGACAAGCTTCCCGGCGCGGAGGCCCTCTTGAAAGCCCAAGAAGGTTCCGATGCCGGCGGCGGCAAGTTCTCTATGGGCGGGATCATGGGCGCCGGCACTAAAATGATGGCGGCAGGACTAAGCATGGGCCAGGTGCAGGGCGTCACCAAGGAAGTCATTGCCTACGCCCGGGCAAAAGCCGGCGAAGACGCGATCGGCGAAATTGTCGGTGCGATTCCCGGCTTGAGTGCGTTCATTTGAACGTTGCGTTTGCTTGAGACGACGGACTAGAGAAGAGATCAGGAGACCCGAATGTCCTACCCCATCACCGATATCGAAGGCATCGAAGGCGAAAAGGCCGCGATCCTCAAGTCGGTGCGAATTCGCACGACCGAGCGCCTGCTCGAAGCCGCGCGCACCGTAAAGGGCCGCAAGTCGCTCGCCGAAAAAACCGGCATCGACGAGAAGCAACTGCTGTGCTGGGCCAACGGCGCCGACCGCATGCGCATTCGAGGCATCAGCAAGGAATATGCGGAGCTATTGCAGGCCGCCGGCGTCAACACCGTCAAAGAACTTCGCTATCGCAGCCCCGCCAATCTCGCTAAGGCGATGGCCGACGCCAACCAGAGGCGCAAAATGGTTCGGCTACTGCCCTCCGAAAAGGTGGTCGGCCGCTGGATCGAAAGCGCCCAGAAGCTGTCGCTCAAGATCACTTATTGAGGCTTTTGCACCGGCTTGACAGCGTTTCCGGGACCGCGCAAAGCGACCGGCATGGGCATCGCTCAGACCACTCTCAGTCCTGCCGGAACCGCGCAAAAACCGACGCAAAATCCCAGCAATGATGCGCTTTCTGCGCTGCTGACGTTGGGCCGGCCTTTGGTCATGGGCATCCTCAATGTCACCCCGGATTCCTTTTCAGACGGCGGCCAATTCATCGATCCGGCCAATGCGATTGCGCACGCCGGCCAGATGGCCAAACAGGGCGCCGACATCCTCGACATCGGCGCGGAGTCCACCAGGCCTTATGGCGGCGCAAAGCCGGTCTCGTCGGATGACGAATTGGCGCGGCTCGCCCCTGTATTGCCCGCTATCGTCAAGCTTGGCCTGCCGGTGTCGATAGACACCATCAAGGCGAGTGTTGCCACCTGGGCGCTCGACCGAGGCGCTACGATCGTCAACGACGTGTGGGGCCTGCAGCGCGATCCGGAGATGGCAAAGCTCGTCGCCGCACGCGGCGTGCCGGTAATCGTCATGCACAATCGCGACAACGCCGATGAAAGCATCGACATCATCGCCGACGTCGTTGCGTTTTTTAACCGCTCGCTGGAAATCGCCGCCCGCGCCGGCATCGCGCGCGAGAAAATCGTGCTCGATCCCGGCATCGGTTTCGGCAAGACGCCGGAGCAAAGCATTCTGTGCCTGGCGCGGCTGTCGAAATTCCGGCGCTTTGGGCTCCCGCTTCTCGTCGGCGCCTCACGCAAGCGCTTTATCAATTCGGTCACGCCGTCGGAGCCGGACGATCGCATCGGCGGTTCGATCGCCAGCCATCTTCTGGCAGTGGAAAATGGCGCGGCCATCGTGCGCGTGCATGACGTCAAGGAAACCGTGCAGGCGCTGCGGGTGGCCTCGGCCATCGGAGCCGCGAAATGACCGACCGCATTTTCATAAAGGGACTGTCGCTACACGCCTATCATGGCGTCATGGCGCACGAGGCCAAGGTTGGGCAAAGCTTCGGAATCGACCTTGAACTCGACATCGATCTGTCGGCGGCCGCACGTTCCGACAAGGTCGTCGACACCGTGTCCTATGACAAAGTGGTCGAATGCGCGACGCGGGCGTTCAACATGCAGCGCTTCCGACTGATCGAAGCCGCCGCCGGCAGCGTCGCCGACGCCGTGCTTGCGCAGTTCCCGCGCGTGAGCTCCATCGCGGTGACGATCCACAAGCCGCACGCGCCGATCGCGGCCACCTTCAGCGATGTAGGCGTCACGCTAGTGCGCAAACGATCCGCATCCCGATGACGGAAGCGCTGCTGGCGCTCGGCGGCAATGTCGGCGACAGCCGCGCCATCCTCGATCGCGCCGTGACCCTGCTCTGCGACGGCCAGGACGTGCGGCTGACCTCGCGTTCGGCCGACTACCTCACCCCACCCTGGGGTTTCAAATACCAGGCGCCGTTCATCAACCTGTGCATCGCCGTCGAGACCAAGCTCAGTCCCCGCGATCTGCTGACGCGGGCGCAGGCGATCGAGCTGCAGCTCGGGCGTGACCGCGCGCATGAAAAACGATGGGGACCTCGCACTGCCGACATCGACATCATCGCCTATGGTGACCAGAAGATTGATGAATTGGGCCTGACCGTGCCGCACCCGCTGCTGTTCGAGCGCGCCTTCGTGCTTCGTCCGCTCGCCGAAATCGCGCCCGACCGGGTCATCGCCGGCCAGAAGGTGCGCGACGCGCTGGCCGCCGTCGATACCGCCGGGATCAAGCGTTTGCCCCCGCTGGCGGGCATGTAATTTGCTTGCTCTCAATGGCGCCCCCCTGCGGAACGTGCCATTTTCTTAGAGCCCATGACCGACGAATTCATCCTCGCGACTGAGTTTCCGCCGACCAGCGAGGCGGAATGGCGCAAGCTCGTCGAGGTCGCGCTCAAGGGGGCCTCGTTCGAGAAGCGCCTTGTCACCCAGACCTATGACGGCTTGAGGATCGAGCCGCTCTACCCGCGCGCGGCTGGTGCCGGTCCGGTAGCCGGCCGTACACCCGGCGCGGCGTGGGCCTTGATGCAGCGCGTCGACCATCCCGATCCGGTGGCGGCAAACAAGCAGGCGCTGGAGGATCTGGAGAATGGCGCGACCGGGCTGACGCTGGTGTTTGCCGGCTCCTTGAACGCGAATGGCTATGGCCTCGATTCAACGCCAGCCGTGATTGACAGCGTGCTGAAAGGCGTCGAACTCGATGCCGGCATCACCATCGACTTCAATGTCAGCCAGGCGACCCGCGCCGCCATCCAGCATTTCGCTGCGCTGGTGAAAAGCCGAAAAATTTTGCCGGCCACCGTCGAACTGCGCGCCGCGCTTAATCCGCTCGGCGGCTTTGCTGCTTCGGGCACCAGCCCGCGCCCCTGGAGTAACCTATCGAAGTATTTCGCCGACCTGGTGCGCGAACTGGCCGACCAGGGTTTTCGCGGCCCCTTCGCGGTCGGTGACGGCCGCGTCATTCATAGTGCAGGTGGCTCGGAAGCGCAGGAACTTGCCTTTGCGATCGCCAGCGCGGTGGAATATCTGCGCGCGCTTGAAGCAGGCGGCGTGCCGCTCGATGCCGCGCGCGGCATGATCTATTTCCGCTTGGCTGCCGATGCCGACGAATTTCTCACCATCGCGAAATTTCGCGCTTTGCGGAAACTATGGGCACGCATCGAAGTAGCCTGCGGGGTTGCCCCGAAGCCCGCTTACGTCGCCGCCGAGACCGCGTGGCGGATGATGACCAAGCGCGATCCTTACGTGAACATGCTGCGCATGACCATCGCAGTCGCCGCGGCGGGCCTTGGCGGCGCCGACAGCATTCTCACGCTGCCGTATACCGCGCCGCTCGGCCTACCCGACGCATTTGCGCGAAGGGTCGCGCGCAACACGCAACTCATTCTGCTCGAGGAATCCAATCTGGCGAAAGTCGCGGATCCCGCGGCTGGCTCCGGCGCGATCGAGGACCTGACCAGCCAGCTCTGCGTTGCCGCGTGGAAGCAATTTCAGGAGATCGAGGCCAATGGCGGCGCCTGGGCTGCAATCGAGCACAGGGTTATTCAGCGCCACGTCGCTGCTGTGCGCGTCGAGCGCCAAAAGGCGGCGGCGCGCCGCAAGGATGCGCTGACCGGCAGCAGCGAATTTCCCAATCTAGCTGAGAAAAAGGCAACGGTGCTCCATGTGGCGCCAGTCGTGCGGCCGAAAGATCAAGTCACCGCCGTCGTCACGGAAGCTTTGCCGCGCATCCGCATGGCTGAGCCCTTCGAAGCTTTGCGCGACGCTTCCGACCGCAGGCTCGCCAAAATCGGCGTACGGCCGAAGGTTTTTCTGGCAACGCTCGGCAAGCTGCCGGACTTCACCGCGCGCGCGATGTTCGCCAAGAATTTCTACGAGGCCGGCGGCATCGAGGCGCCGATGCATGACGGCTTCAAGGACGTGCCCGCGATGGTCGCCGCGTTCAAGGCGTCCGGGGCCAAGCTTGCGTGTCTATGTTCCTCGGATGCAATTTATGCGGAACAAGCGGTAGAGGCCGCCAAGGCGCTGACCGCCGCTGGCGCCACTGTGCATCTGGCCGGGAGGCCGGGCGAGCTGGAAGCCGCGCTGCAGGATGCCGGCGTCAAATCCTTCGTATTCATGGGCTGCGATGTGGTTTCGACCTTGCAGGCGGCCCATGATATTCTGGGGGTCAAATGACTCAGATTCCCAACTTCTCCAAGGTTGAATTCGCCGATGCCGGCTCCGTCCCGGCTGGCGCAAAGGCCGCACCTTGGGCAACGCCCGAAGGCATTCCGGTAAAGCCGATCTACAGTGAGGCTGATCTCGCCGGCATCGACTTCCTCGAGACTTATCCCGGCAAGGCGCCCTATCTGCGCGGACCCTATCCGGCGATGTATGCCACGCAGCCCTGGACTATCCGGCAATATGCCGGCTTCTCGACGGCGGAAGATTCCAATGCCTTCTACCGGCGTAATCTCGCGGCCGGGCAGAAGGGTCTCTCCATCGCCTTCGATCTCGCCACCCATCGCGGCTATGACAGCGACCATCCGCGCGTGTCCGGCGATGTCGGCATGGCGGGCGTGGCCATCGACTCGATATACGACATGCGCACGCTGTTCTCCGGCATCCCGCTCGACCAGATGAGCGTGTCGATGACCATGAACGGCGCGGTGCTGCCGGTGCTGGCGCTCTATATCGTCGCCGCCGAGGAACAAGGCGTGCAGCACGCCAAGCTGTCGGGCACGATCCAAACCGACATCCTCAAAGAATTCATGGTGCGCAACACTTACATCTATCCGCCGACGCCTAGCCTGCGCATTATCTCAGACATTTTCGCCTATACCTCGGCAGAGATGCCGAAGTTCAATTCGATTTCGGTGTCCGGCTATCACATGCAGGAAGCCGGCGCGACGCAGGATCTCGAGCTTGCCTATACGCTCGCCGACGGCGTCGAATACGTGCGCGCCGGCATCAAGGCGGGATTGACGGTCGATCAGTTCGCGCCGCGCGTGTCGTTCTTCTGGGCGATCGGCATGAATTATTTCATGGAGATTGCGAAGCTCCGCGCCGCTCGCATGATCTGGGCGAAACTGATGAAGCCGTTCAAGCCGGAGGATGCGCGCTCGTTGTCGCTGCGCACGCACTGCCAGACCTCGGGCTGGTCGTTGGCGGCGCAGGACGTGTTCAACAAT
>JAYTFS010000038.1:0-39139 GCA_043734185.1 Pseudolabrys sp.
TAGTCCTTTTGCTACTGCTTCGATCGCCACAGCCTGCGACAACATGCCGGTTTTTGCAGCGCCGACATCGAGATCGGAATACACGGCGTCGATTTGCGCTGCAATGAAATCGGCCGGCACGTCGTGAATGGCGGTCACGGCCGTCGTATTCTGCGCCGTCAGCGCGGCAAGCACCGTGGCACCATGAACGCCGAGCGCCGCGAATGTCCTCAGATCCGCGTGAATGCCGGCGCCACCGCTCGAATCCGAACCGGCTATGGTGACGGCAATGGCGGTCATGCTCGTCCTCGCCGCGCCAACGCGGCGTCGACCGCCGACAGCAAATTCTGGCCGGCCAGTGTAGGGTCCGATGCCAGTGAAAGCGCGGAGATCACCGCGACGCCATCGACGCCTTGCGCGATGATGTCGCCGGCATTGCTTTCGTTGATGCCGGCGATGGCGCAAATCGCAATCTTTTGGTCGCGTGCGCGGATCGCCTGCACCACAGCGCCCAGTCCCGAAAGCCCGATCGGCGCCTTGGCATCTTCCTTGGAAGTCGTACCGTAGACCCCGCCGATCGCTACATAATCGAGAAGTTCTAGCGGCGCGGCCTTGGCCTGCTCTACTGTCTTGATGCTGAGCCCAATAATTGCTGTGCGACCGAGCAGCAGCCGCGCATCAGCAGGCGACATGTCGTCCTGCCCGATATGCACGCCGTCGGCTTCAGCGGCCAGCGCCACATCAACGCGATCGTTGATGATGAGCGGAATATCCAGCGGCGCCAGCACGATGGTGAGCTCACGCGCTTCTTCCACCAGCGCGCGGGTCGACCCATGCTTGTCGCGCAACTGCACCAGCGTCGCACTGCCAGCAATGCGCTGCGCCAGATCGGCGAGCGTGCGCCCCCCGGCGACGGCTGGGTCCATGAGGGCGTAAAGACGGAGATCGACTTTCATCAAATGACCTTTGCAAATTTGCTTTGAGTATATTCACGCAGACGATCGAGCAACGCAGCCGCGGTCTGCGCTTCGTCGCGCAATAAAGCGTGGGGTATATGCATCTCTGCTCCCTCCGCCGGCATGACCCGGATCAGGTTCGTTGGGTTGGCGAGGATCGCCTCTCAGTCCGGCAGTAGCCGGACACCCCACGAGATTGCTCCGCATTACCTAATCCGCGGTGAGTTTCATGGCAAGTCAGACTTGCAAGCGAGCCACCTTTTTGCTCGATTGCAGGCGGCTGAAGTCGCGGCCGGAGGCGCTCCGATGACCCCGTTTTTCGTTCAGATCAAATGCGAACTCGGCAAGGCCTACCAGGTGGCCAATGAACTGGCAGAGGCCGAAATCGCCTCCGAAATTTATTCGACCGCTGGCGACTTCGACCTGCTGGTGAAATTCTATGTCGAGGCCGGCACCGATATCGGGCACTTCGTCAACGAGAAGGTGCATTGCATGGCCGGCATTAAGGACACGCGCACCATCATTACGTTCAAGGCATTTCAAGCTTAAATCTCAGGCCGGCGCGGCCCTTCCGCCGCGCGCGCACGCTGCAGGCCGAGCTGGCGTTCGCGCCAGATCACGAACAGCCCGGCGCCAGCAACAATAACGGCGCCGATGTAAACCAGCGTGCTCGGCAATTCTCCGAACACCCAGTAGCCGAGCAGCAGCGCCCACAGCATCGCGCTGTAGTCGAACGGCGCGATTACCGACGCCGTGGCGTAACGATAGCTTTCGGTCAGAAAAATATGCGCGATGCCGCCGAGCACCCCTAACATAATCAATGCGGTGAGTTCCGAGGCCGTTGGCGTGTGCCAGGCAAACGGCAAAGTCACGGCGCCGGCAAGCGCCGTGACCAGCGAGAAATAGAACACGATCGAGGATGTCGTCTCGCTTTGCGCGAGCCGCCTTGTCTGGATCACCGTGCCGGCGTTGCAGAAAGCCGCCGTTATCGCAAACAGAGAGCCGGCGGTGGCGGTCGCAGCGCCTGCGGCGGCATAATGACTGACATCGAGGTGCGGGATCAGCATCACAATCACGCCGGCAAAGCCGACCAGCACCGCGGTCCAGCGATACATGCGCACGCGCTCTTTCAGGATGACGGCGGCCAATGCAACCGTAATCAACGGCGAGGCAAAGGAAATCGCGGTGGCGTCCGCCAGCGGCAGCCGCGTAAGCGCGGAGAAATTGGTGAACATGCCGCCGACGCTGAGCGCGCCACGGCCCAGCTGCCCGAGCGGCCGGCTGGTGCGCACGGCGGTCATCAACTCGCCGCGCAAGGCATAGATCAACAGGACCGGGGGAATCGCACAGGCGCTGCGGAAGAACACCAATTGTCCGACCGGAGCCACGTCGCCGAGCTGGCGCACCAGTGCCGACATCGCGGCGAACAGCAATGCCGAGATCAACTTGAAACCGATCGCCTTGAACAAATTCATCCCGACAATCCCGGCGCGCTCTTCATGCCTTATTTCTTCTGCTGCGCACGGGTTTCGACCGAAGGCAGCGACTTGATGTAAGTCGCCATGCTGGTGCGATCCGCCGCGCTCAGTTGCGACGTATTGCGCACCACATCGATCATACTGCCGCCAACCCTGTCGGCGTCGGGCGTCATGCCGGTCGTGAGGGTTTCGGCGATATCGGACACCGACCAGTCTTTGAGCTTGAATTGGGTGATGTTGGGAACGCCGCCCTGTCCGTCCGGACTCTGTCCTCCGGCAAACCGTTGGCTCACGATGATCCCACCAAGGATGTTGCGAGGAGAATGGCATTCCGCGCAGTGAGCCGGGCCGTTGATTAAATAGGCGCCGCGATTCCAGTTCACTGATTTCGATGGGTCGGGTTTGAACGTCTCGCCGTCCAGAAACAAAAACTTCCACAGGCCGAGCGCGCGCCGGATATTGAATGGAAACGGCAGATCATGATCGCGCACGCGGCCGGCGACCGGCGGCAAAGTCTTGAGATAGGCAAACAGATCGCGCAAATCGTTGAGCGTGATGCGCTGGTACGACGTGTAGGGGAACGATGGATAATAGTGATCGCCCGCGGGCGACGTGCCTTTGATAAGCGCTGTTACGAACTGCGCTTCGGTCCAGGCGCCAATGCCGTCTTTTGGATGGGGTGAAATATTCGGAACGTAGAACGTGCCGAACGGCGATTTTAGCGCCAGTCCGCCGGCGAGCCTGGTCTTGTCCTGCGCCTTCGGCACCGCATGGCAGGATGAGCAACCGCCAGCCGTGAACATCGCCTTGCCATTAGCCAGATCAGGAGTGTGCGCGCCGAGCACGCTCTGCGGTATGCTTTTCGGATTGGTCAGGAACCAGAATGCCGCGAGCCCCAGCACAATGGCAGCAGCCGCCAACGCAATGAGTTTCTTGAACATCGGCATTCCCGGCGGATAATCGTGCGCCTGTCATACAGCAAACGAAACGCCGGCGGAACACTCGGAGCCGGGGGAACTCTACTGCTGAGTTAGCCGATAGTCCTCGTGGCAGTTGTCGCATGTCTTGCCGATGACTGGGATCGCGGCTTTGAGGCCGTCGAGTGACGCTTTGGCTTTCTCCCGCGTATCCGCCACGGCCTTGCCGAACTCGACGGATTTCTCGTCAAAATCTTTCTTGTTTTGCCAAACCTTCGGCGAAGCATGGGTTTCACCGCCGGTCTTGGAATTATCCGGAAACAGGCCGGGCAGTTTTTGCGCGGTATCGGCCCATTGCTGGAAGGCGGCTTCGACCGCCGCGGCATCAAACGGTTTCTGACCGCGCATGGTTTGCACCATGGCGCGCGCGTTGTTGTTGTTCTCCTTCATCAACGCCTTGCGCGCTGCGATTGGGTCCGGCTGGGCCAGCGCGGCGCCGGCAGCAAGACCAATCGCGAGGGTAATAACCGTCGTACGGAGCAACATCGCGTCCCACCTTCTTTGAATGGCGCTAATCAAAAATACCCCGGCGCAGCCGGATTATTCCAGTCCCTTCAGGCCGCACCGCTTTTGCGGGCTTTCTCAATCGCCTGCCACACCCGCTGCGGGGTCGCCGGCATGTCGATATGGCGGATGGCGTAGGCGCGCCACAGAGCGTCGATGACCGCATTCATGACCGCCGGACATGAACCGACGGCGCCGGCCTCGCCCGCGCCTTTGACGCCCAGCGGATTGTTCTTGCATGGCGTATTGCGGGTTTCAAACACGAAATCGGGGGCGTCTTGCGCGCGCGGCATGGCGTAATCCATGAAGCTCGCGCTGAGCAGTTGGCCGGAAGCGGCGTCGTAAACGGTATCTTCCATCAGCGCCTGGCCGATGCCCTGCACGGTTCCGCCGTGAACCTGGCCCGCGAGCATCAGCGGATTAAGCGTTGCTCCGAAATCGTCTACGATGACGTAGCGCAGAATTGACGTTGCTCCGATGCCAGGATCGACTTCTACTTCCGCGATATGGGTGCCGTTCGGGAATGTCGGCAGTTCTGTGGCGAATTCGCTCGAGGCACGCAGCTTGTCGGGGTTCGCCTTCGGATGCGCGGCCAAATCGGCGAATGAAATGACGCGATCGGTGCCGGCCACGCGGATAGCCCCATTGGCAATTTCCAGATCGCCGCTCGCGGCCTCAAGCGCGTCCGCAGCAATTTCCTTGAGTTGCTCGGCCAGTGTCTTGCTGGCGCGGTCGACCGAGACACCACCGACCGGGATAGAACTCGATCCGCCCGTGCCGGCGCCGGTCGCGATCAAGTCGGTATCGCCTTGCACCACGCGCACGCGCTCCGGCGGCAGATCGAGTCGCTCCGCGACAAGCTGCGCATAAGACGTCGCATGGCCCTGCCCGGTCGATTGCGAGCCGATCAGCACGGTGACGTTGCCGTCGCGATCGAGCCGCACCACCGCTGTTTCCGGCCCGTTATTGCCGCAGGCCTCGATATAGGTCGCGATACCGATGCCACGCAGGCGGCCGGCGCGCTTGGACGCCGCGACGCGTTTGTTAAAACCCTCCCAGTCCGCAAGCTCCTGCGCGCGCGCCAAGGTGCCTACGAAATCGCCCGAGTCGTAGACCTTTCCAGTCTGCGTCTTATAGGGCAGCGAATTAGGCTTGATCAGATTTTTGCGGCGCAGAGCGTCCGGCGCCATGTCGAGATCGTGCGCCGCCGCATCGACTAGCCGCTCGATCAGATAGGACGCTTCCGGCCTGCCGGCGCCACGATAGGCATCGACAGGAACGGTGTTGGTATAGGTGCCGCGCAGCCGCACGTGACAGACAGGGATATCGTAGGTCCCAGTCGCCATGCCGACGCCGAGCCAGGGAATGTAAGGCCCGTAGCACGACAGGTACGCGCCCATATCGGCAACGATGTCGAGTTCCAGCGCCAGGAAGCGGCCCTTGTCATCAAGCGCAAGGTTCGCGCTCGAGATGTTGTCGCGGCCATGGCTGTCGCCGAGAAAATGCTCGCTGCGGTCCGCGATCCACTTCACCGGCTTTCGCAACTTCTCGGCCGCGACCGCCGCGAGCGCATATTCCCGATAGGGGAAAAGTTTCGTGCCAAAGCCACCACCAACGTCGGGCGTGATGACACGCATCTTATCGAGCGGCAGCTTGAGCACGGCGCCGCAGATAATGTCACGGATGATATGGCTGCCCTGGCTACCCAGCGTCAGCGTGTAGCGCTTACCGTCATGTTCGGCGATCACGCCGCGGGTATCCATATAGTTTGTGACAAGCCGCTGGTTGATGATCGTCAGCGACACCGTGCTGGCAGCTTTTGCAAAAGCGGCCTTGGTCGCGGCGGCATTGCCCATTTCTTTCTCAAAGGCGAGATTGCCCGGCCGGTCGGGCCAGACCTGCGGCGCGCCGGCCTTAAGCGCGGCCATGCCGCCGATCACGTGCGGCAGCGGCTGCCAGTCGACCGTCACGGCTTCTGCTGCGTCCTTGGCCTGATTGAGCGTGTCGGCGACAATGAAGGCAATCGCATCGCCGACGTGGCGTACGATGTCCTTGGCGAGAATTGGATACACCGGGACTTTTGTCTCGGGATCGAGCACGCCGGGCGTCGGCAGCGGCCCCAGCGTAGCTACATCGACGGCAGCAAGCACGAGACGCACGCCCGCCATGGCGCGCACCCGCTCAAGATCGGAAATGCTGAAACGGGCATGCGCGTGCGGCGAGCGCAACATCACCGCGTGCAGCGTTTTCTCCGGCGCGATATCCGCTATATATCGCCCGGCGCCGCGCAGGAGAGCATCATCTTCCTTGCGGGTAAGCGCCTGACCGAAGCCGAATTTCATCGAAGTCATTTCTGTATTTTAGCTGGCTTCGCCGGGGCTGTCCGGCCCCCGCCTGCGCGCAATGCGATCCAGCGCGCCACCACGTAGAACACCGGCGTAAAGATCAGACCAAAAAGGGTGACGCCGATCATGCCGGAAAACACCGCGGTTCCGAGGGTTTGCCGCAATTCCGCGCCGGCGCCGGTCGCCCAGACCAACGGCGCGACGCCCAGGATGAAGGCAAACGAGGTCATCAGGATCGGCCGTAGCCGCAGATGCGCCGCTTCGACGGCGGCAGCAAAGCGATCGCGCCCGGCATCTTCAAGCTGCTTGGCAAACTCGACGATCAAAATGGCGTTCTTGGCGGCAAGGCCGATAAGAACGATGAAGCCGACCTGAGTCAGAATATTATTATCTTGTCCGCGTATCACGACGCCGATGATGGATGCAATCAGGCACATCGGCACGATCATGATGACCGCCAGAGGCAACGTCAGGCTTTCGAACTGCGCAGCCAGAACCAGGAACACAAACAGGACCGCGAGCACAAAGGCGAATAAGGCCGTATTGCCGGCGCGCAATTGCTGGAATGCCAGCGTCGTCCATTCGTAGGAGAATCCTTCCGGCAGCGTTTCCGCAGCCAGCTTCTCCATAATCTTGATCGCCTGGCCCTGCGAATAGCCGGGGGCTGCGGAGCCGTCGAGTTCGGCGGTCGGATAGAGATTGTAGCGCGGCACCCTGTAGGGAGCGGTAATGCTTTTCACGGTGGTGAATGAGCCGAGCGGAACGGTGTCGCCACTGCTGTTGCGCACGCGAATATTTAAGACATCGTTTGTTTCGGTACGGTATTCGCTGGAGGCCTGCGCGACCACGCGATAGGTGCGGCCGAACAAATTGAAGTCGTTGACGTAGGCCGAACCGAGATAGATCTGCAACGCAGCAAACACATCCGGCACATTGATGCCAAGCAGTTGCGCCTTGGTGCGATCGATATCGAGATAAAGCTGCGGAGTCGTGTTCTCGAATAGCGAATAGACCTGGACGAGGCCCGGCGTCTGCGCCGCTCTTCCCATCATTGCATAGACCGCGCCTTGCAACGCGGCCGAGCCACGACCGGCGCGATCTTCCACCATCATGCGGAAGCCGCCGGCATTGCCGATGCCCGACACTGGCGGCGGCGCGGCGACGAAAATAAGACCGTCCTGAATGGCAGCAAGACGGCCAAACAGCTGTCCCTGAATGGCGGCGGCTGATTGCCCCTCAGCTTTCGCCCGCTGGGCGAACGGATCGAGCGTCACGAAGATCGCGCCCGCGTTTGGCGCGTTCGTGAAGGTCGCCCCTGAGAAGCCCACAATGTTCACTGCATGGGCGATACCCGGCACTTTCAAAGCAATTTCCACAGCGCGCCGGTTGACTTCATCGGTGCGCGCCAGCGACGACGCCGGCGGCAACTGGGCGACGATGATCAGATAACCACGGTCGAGTTGCGGAATGAACCCAATGGGCGTCTTGCGAAACTCGTTGAGGCCCACAATGATGATGCCGGCATAGGCCACAAGCATCAGCACCGCGATACGCACGGTGCGCGCCGACAGCCAGCCATACCAATGCGTCAGCATGTCGAAATAGCGGTTAAAGCCGTCAAAAAACGTTTTGAGCGGCTTGCTCCACCAGTAGCCGTCTTCGGTCTCGCGGTGTGGCTTGAGCAGCAGCGAGCAAAGCGCGGGCGACAGCGTCAAGGAAACGATCAGCGAAATAATCGTCGCGCCGGCGATGGTAAGCGCGAACTGCTTGTAAAACTGCCCCGAAATACCGGGTATGAAAGCCGACGGTATGAAAACCGACGTGAGAACGAGCGAGATCGCGATCAGCGCGGCGCCGACTTCATCCATGCTCTTGATCGCCGCATCGTGCGGGCTCAATCCCACCTCGATGTTGCGCTCGACATTCTCCACGACGACAATGGCGTCGTCGACGACAATGCCGATGGCCAGCACGAGGCCAAACAGCGATAGGTTGTTAAGCGTAAAGCCGAACATCGACATCACGAAGAACGTGCCGATCAGCGATACCGGAATGGCGACGATGGGAATGATCGCCGCGCGCCATGTCTGCAGGAACAGAATGACCACGAGAACGACCAGGATGATCGCGATGGCGATCGTCTCCTCGACGGCGTCGACCGAATCTTGAATGAACTGGGTCGGGTTGTAGACGATGGTGTATTTCAGGCCTGGCGGAAACCGTTTTGCCAGATCGTCCATCGTTGCGATGATTGCCTTGGCGGTCGACAGCGCGTTCGAACCAGGCCGCTGAAAGACGCCAAGCGCAATCGCCGGATCGCGGTCGAGGTAGGAATTCGTCGAATAATCCTGCGCGGCGAGTTCAACCCGCGCCACGTCCTTGATCCGCACGATCGCGTTGGCGGTCTGCTTGACGACGATATTGCCGAACTCGTCCGGGTTGGCGAGCCGTCCCTGGGTTTGCACCGAGATCTGAAACGCCCCGGGCTGGTCCACCGGCGGCGCGCTGAGGACACCCGATGCCACCTGCACGTTCTGGCCCTGCATCGCGACCACGACGTCGCTCGCCGTCAGACCGACCGATTGCAGACGATCCGGGTCGAGCCATATGCGCATCGCGTAGTCGCGGGCGCCGAACACGGTAATGGAGCCGACGCCATCGACGCGCGTCACGGCGTCGGTGATTTCGAGCGTGGCATAGTTGGAAATAAACAATGTATCGCGCGATTTGTCCGGCGAGTAGAGATGCACAACCATCATCAGGTCGGGCGAAGCCTTCGTGACGGTGACGCCGATGTTGCGGACGTCGCTAGGAAGCCGCGGCTGAGCGATGGCGACGCGGTTTTGCACCTGCACCTGCGCGATATCGAGATTGGTGCCGATGTCGAATGTGACCGCAATCGAAAACCGTCCGTCCGCCGTCGAGTTCGACGACAGATAGATCATGTTTTCGACGCCGTTGATCTGCTGCTCGATTGGCGTCACCACCGTTGAGGCAACGACATCGGCGCTGGCACCAGGATACTGACCGGCGACGGTGATGGTCGGCGGCGCGATTTCCGGATATTGCGCGACGGGCAGGCGCAGGAACGCGACGCCGCCCAGGATCACGAATATAATGGAGACTACCGATGCGAAGATCGGCCGGTCGATAAAGAAATGCGAAATACGCATGGGCTTTTGCCGCCGCTATTTCGGTGCTGGCGGCGGGCCGCCGGCGGCAGGCGCAGCGCCCTGTTGCTGCGGGGTCACTTTTTGGCCGGGCCGCGCCCGCACCACGCCATTGACGATCACGCGGTCGTCAGCGGCTAGCCCGTCCTTTATGATGCGCAAGTTGTCCGATGTCACCTGGCCCAGCGTCACGTATTTCGGCACCACGGTATTCTCAGCGTTGACGGTGAGCACAAATTTGCGCGCCTGCTCAGTGCCGATGGCGCTATCCGGAACCAGCAAGCCTTCTGCGGGCGGCGACGCCGGCACCCGCACGCGCGCGAACATGCCCGGCGTGAAGACGCCGTTGGCATTGGCGAAGACGGCGCGCCCGCGAATGGTGCCGGTTGAGCGGTCGATCACGTTGTCGACGAAATCGATGCTGCCTTCATGATCGAAATCCTTTTCGTCGATGAGCTTGAGTGCCACCTTCACCCCGGCGCCGCGACTGGCGACGTCCTGTCCGCCCTTGGAAAGACGCTCGTAGCGTAGATAGGAGGCCTCATCGAACGTAAATTCAAAACGGATCGGATCGGTCGATACGATGGTGGCAAGCAAGGTCGTGTTGCCGCCGGTGCCGCCGGTGACCAAGTTGCCCGGCGAAACGCGGCGGTCGCCGATGCGGCCAGCGACGGGTGCCTTCAACTCGGTGAACTCTATGTCGAGTTCGGCTTGGCGCACCGCGGCCTCCGCATTGCTGACCGAAGCCTGCGAATTGCGGAAGGCCTGCGAGCGCTGCTCGAAGGTCTGCTCGGTAATGGTCTTGTCGCGCACCAACTGCTGTCCGCGCGCGAGATCCGCCTCGGTATAAGACAAATTGGATTTCGCCTGAACCAGATTGGCGCGGGCCTGGTCGAGTGCATTCTGGAACGGACGTTTATCGATCGTGAACAGCGGATCGCCCTGCTTGACCATCTGTCCGTCCTTGAAATTGACGGACTCGAGATAGCCCGAAACGCGCGCCCGCACTTCCACCGAATCCACGGCAACAAAGCGTCCGACATATTCGTCGAAATCGGAAACCGTGCGCTTGACCGGCGGGGCAACCGTCACCGCCGGCGGTGGCGGGCCAGCGGGCGGCTGGCTCTCGCCGCAGCTTGCGACCAAAGTCGCAAGCACCAGCGCAGAGGCGCTACGGGCTAAAAAGGCAAGCGTCGTCAATGATTTCGGATTTTGGGGGCTATTCATCAAGTCTCTGCCGAGGGTTGGGAACCCGTCCCATATCGTCGGCTTGCAGTTATGTCTACCTCACGGCTTTAGCAACCGCCGCCGCAGCTTGTTCAGCGTGACCGTGTCCTAAATGCCGCGATCCAGCCGCGGCCGAACAAGGCAAGAACAATACCTCCGTAGACCGCGCCGCCAATTGCGATCAGCAATGCTAACGTCGCAACGTCGTGCAGTTTCCCGGCATCGAACAGACGTGCGACCGGCGCGGCGCAGAACCACAACGCGCCTGCGAGTATCACCCCCGCGCCGGCCAGCTTGAGTGACGATTTCGCAAGCCGCTCGTCGATTTGAACGTAACCTGCACGCATCCCAAACCAGACCACCAGTCCAAGGTTGATCCACGCGCCAATCGACGTTGCCAGCGCAAGGCCTACTTGCGCGAGCGGCCCCATCAGCAAGACCTTGAAGCCGATGTTGACGGCGGCGGCGATAAGCGCGGCCTTCACCGGCGTTGCGGTGTCGCCGCGCGCAAAGAAAGTCGCAACCACGCTGCGGATCAGCACGAAGGGCAGCAATCCGAACGCGTAAGCCGTTAACGTTTGAGCGGCAGCGATGGCGTCGGTTGCGGTGAATGCGCCGCGCACGAACATGGCGCGCATGATCAATTCCGGAATGACGAAAAAAGCGGCCACGCAGGGGATCGCCATCAGCAGCGTGAATTCAACCGCCCGGTTCTGCGCATGCGACGCGCCCATATCGTCGCCCGCGGCAAGGCGGCGCGACATTTCGGGCAAAATGACTGTGCCGGCGGCGATGCCGATGACGCCGATCGGAAGCTGGTTGAGCCGGTCGGCGTAATAGAGCGCAGACAACGCACCGGACGCCAGAAAACTCGCGATGATTGTATCCGCGAACAGCGCGAGCTGCACGCCGGCCGAGCCTACGGTCGCGGGGCCGAGCGCGCGGAAAAATTGCCGGACGTCGGCGTCGAGTTGCGGCCAACGAAAGCCCGTCATCGCGCCGGCGCGGTACGTTGCGCCGGCAACCAATAGAAATTCGAGAATGCCGGCAACCAGCACGCCCCATGCCGCGGCATGGCCTGCGGTCGGGAAGAATGCCGCCAGCATCAGCGCCATCACGAGCGATATATTGAGAAGAATGGGCGCAGCGGCGGCGGCGGCGAAACGCTGCAGCGAGTTGAGGATGCCGCCATAGAGAGTGACCAACGTTATCAGCAACAGATATGGAAACGTGATGCGGGTGAGATCGACCGCGAGCGCGTAACGGCCGGGGTCGCGCGCAAAGCCCGACGCCAAGACATCGATTACCGCCGGCGTAAATATCAGCGCGACCGCCAGCAGCAGAATTTGGCTCGCGAGCAGCAGCGTGAAAATGCGGTCGGCGAATTGCCCGGCTCGCTCCGCCCCGGCTTGCTCGCGAATGCGGGCATAGGCCGGAACGAAGGCTGCGTTGAAGGCCCCTTCGGCGAAAATGGCGCGGAAGTGGTTCGGCAGGCGCAACGCAACAAAAAAGGCGTCGGCAACCGGACCGGCGCCGAGCACTGCCGCAAGGATTATGTCACGGCCAAAACCGGTGATGCGCGAGAGCAGCGTAAAGCCGCCGACCGTGAGGATTCGCTGAATCATCGGTTACCGGGGTGAAAAAGCCGTGGATGAATGGACTTAGAGCCTCCGCAACGCTACCGGTAGTCAGACAAGTGGAACTGCCTTAAGACGATTCCCGGCCCAAACATAGAGCCACGCCGAGCCCTGCCATAGCCATGCCCTTGCCGATCATCCCTATTATCCTTGCCGGCGGCGCCGGAACGCGGCTTTGGCCGGTTTCGCGCGATGCTTTGCCCAAGCAATTCCTGCCCTTGGTCGGCACGCGATCGACCTATCAGGAAACTTTGTTGCGGGTGCAGGACCCGATGTTTGCGGCACCCATCGTCATCACCGGACCAAATTTCCATTTCTTTGCCCGCCGCCAGGCCGAGGACATAGGTGTCGAAGTCTCCGTCGTGATCGAGCCCATGCGGCGCGATTCAGCGCCAGCCATCGCAGCGGCGACCGAAGTCGCGAGACTTCGCGACCCGAATGCCGTGGTGCTGGCGCTGGCCGCCGATCATATCATTCTGGATGTGCCGCAATTCCGCGCCACCTGCCTCGCCGGCCGCGAAGCCGCCGACGCCGGACGCATTGTCACCTTCGGCATCAAGCCGACGGAACCCAAGACCAGCTACGGCTACATCCTCCCCGGCGAGCCCATCGGCAAGAACGGTGTGCACGCGGTCAAACGCTTCGTCGAAAAGCCGGACGCCGCGACCGCGGCCGGCTATGTGCGCGAAGGCTACTTGTGGAATTCCGGGAACTTCCTTTTCCGCGCCGATATTTTGCTCGCCGAGCTTTCACGCCTCGAACCGGAGATGGCGGCTGCCATCGCAGATGCGGTCAAGAAAGCAACCAACGATCTCGGCTTCCTGCGCTTGCAGCCTGACGCTTTCGCGCGCGCGCCGCAGAAATCGATCGACTATGCGGTGATGGAAAAGACCGACCGGGCCGCCGTGGTAGCCGGCGATTTCCGCTGGTCGGACATTGGAAGCTGGGACGCCCTATTCGATATCACGGCGCGTGACGCGGCAGGCAATGTCGTGCAGGGCCCGGTCGTGACTGTCGATACGACCAACAGCGTGATTCATTCCGACGGAAAGCTCACCGCCGTAATCGGCGTCAAAGATCTTGTCGTCGTGAGCACGTCCGATGCGGTGATGGTGGTGCCGCGCGCGCGCGCGCAGGAAGTGCGCGAGCTGGTAACCAAACTCAAGGCCGACAAGCGCGCCGAGGCGACCGACCACAAGCGCGTACATCGGCCATGGGGCTATTACGAGTCCATCGACATGGGCGAGCGCTTCCAGGTCAAGCGCATCGTCGTCAACTCCGGCGGAGTTCTGTCGCTGCAAAAGCACCGGCACCGCGCCGAGCATTGGGTCGTGGTGCGCGGCACGGCGGAAGTGACCACCGGCAAAGATGTGCGCGCGGTCCATGAGAATGAGTCCGTCTTCATCCCGATAGGCACCGTCCATCGCCTGGCTAACCGCGGCAAAATCCCACTTGAGCTGATTGAAGTGCAGACCGGGAGCTATCTGGGTGAGGACGATATCGAGCGCATCGAGGATATCTACAAGCGCGATTAAGCGTTACGCCATCAGCGCGCGACGGGTCGCGTCGATAATGCGGTCCTGCGTCGGCCCATCGAGATAAGCGTGCATCGGCAGGCTGATCACTTCCGCCGCCAAACGGTCACTGACCGCCACGCCGCCTTTGCCAACCGGATAATGCTTGTAGGCCTGCTGCCGGTGCAACGGGATCGGATAATAGATCGCCGTCGGAATGCCTTCAGCCTTGAGCGACGACGCAAGCGCGCCGCGCCGTCCGCCAGAAACGCGAATGGTATATTGAGCCCAAACGGACGTTGACCCGGCGGGTACAGTGGGAACGGCCACAACGTCGCCGAGGCCTTCGGCGTAACGGCGCGCCGCCTTGTTACGGGCCTCGATTTCATCGGGGAAAATTTTCAGCTTTTCGATCAGGATCGCGGCCTGCACCGTGTCGAGGCGCGAGGCCAGACCAATCCGTATGTTGTCGTATTTATCGCCGCCGTGGCCGTGCATGCGCAGGCTGCGCATAACATCGGCCAACTCGTCATCGTCCGTCATCACCGCACCGCCATCGCCGTAGCAGCCAAGCGGCTTAGCCGGAAAAAAGCTCGTCGCGGCGGCATGACCAAACGTGCCGAGCCGGCGGTTGTTGAATGTCGCCCCGAAACCCTGCGCGGCATCGTCCAGGATAAACAGGCCTTCCGCCCTGGCCACTTCGGCAACCGTGCCATGGTCGGCCGACAAACCAAACAGATCGACCGGGATCACGGCCTTCGGGCGCAGGCCCACGCTTTTGGCGGTTGCGATAGCGCCTGCTATCCCTTTGGCATTGATGTTGAAGGTATCTGCATCGACATCGACGAAAATTGGCGTCGCGCCGACCAGCGCGGCCACTTCCGCGGTCGCGCAAAACGTGAAGGAAGGACAGATCACCGCGTCGCCCGGTCCGATGTTTCTCGCACGCAACGCCAGCACCAGCGCGTCGGTGCCGCTGGCGCAGGTGACCGCGTGCTTGGCGCCACAGAAAGCCGCAAGCTCCGCCTCGAAGGCGCGCACCTCCGGCCCCAGAATGAACTGGCAATGATTCAAGACGCGCGCGACCGCTGCATCGATAGACGGACCCAGCCGCCGGCGTTGGGCGGCGACGTCAATAAACGGAATAGACGGGAGATCGGTGCGTAGATTCATCAAAGCGTCCGGAATGAAGCAATTCGCGTATCAGCCCGCGACAGCACGCGGGCCTTTGCGTTGCGCGGGTGCAACTGTGGAGGGCGCGTCAAGGCAGCGAATCGCGATTTCGAGGCTCGCCACGCCCTCTTCGCCGGTGACCGCCGGAGGCTTACCCGAACGGATCGCGCTGGTGAAGGCCAGCAGTTCCGCACGCAATGGCTCGGCGTGACCGACCGAAAGGTGCCGCATCGAATAACTGCCGTCCGGCTGGAAGCCGAAACATTCCGTGACCTGGCGGGTGAGCAGATCGCCCATGACATACTTGCCGCGCGTAGCAACCGTAACGTTGCGCGCCTTGAACGGCGTGAGCCAATTGGTGTTGATGTGGGCGAGCACGCCGGACGCCGTGCGGAACTGCAATAGCGCAATATCCTCACGCTCGGCGACGGCGCTGGAAAGTTGGGGCTGCACTTCGATGATGTCGGAATCGGTGAACCAGCGGATCAGATCGATATCGTGCACGGCCAGATCGATCACCACGCCGACATTCGACATGCGCGGCGGGAACGGCCCCACCCGGGTGATCGCGATCGAAAGAATATCTTCGTTGCGGATGGCATCTTTGATCGCCTCTACCGCCGGATTGAAGCGCTCGACGTGTCCGACCATCAAAGTGAGACGGGCGCGCCGCGCCGCTTGGATGATCTCGTTGCCTTCTTCGACCGAAGACGCGATCGGCTTTTCCACCATGACGTGGACGCCGCGCGCGATACAGGCAAGGGCGATGTCGCGATGGAGATGAGTTGGGGCAGCGATGGTGATGGCGTCGATTTTCTTGTCGAGCAATTCGCCGACATCGACAAAAGCAGTGCAGCCTAGAGCACGGGCGACAAAATCGGCTTGCTTGCGGTCAGGATCGGCGACGCCAACGAGTTCAACGCCCGGCAACCCGGCAAAAACGCGCGCATGATTGCTGCCCATGACGCCGACACCGACGACGCCCACGCGTAACGTTCGTTCCGTATCCGGTACTGTAGCCTGCGACATCGCTTGATGATTTCCCCAAACCGCGTCCATCCCCTAGCACGGTCATGGGCGGCTGGCGACCACCCCTAAGAAACGGGGTCAACACGTTTTACTTCAATGCGTTACAAGTAAAAAGTTATGCTTAAATTTCGACCTTGCGATGGCCAGCGCGGACGCCTATTCAGCGGCGCGTGAAGCCGGCACCGCAAGCTTCAACCCGGCGGCAATGGCATCGTCGCGGAACGATTTGACGGCGCCAAGCGAGAGCTCGGCCGCGGTCTTGGTGCCGAGATCGGGAAGTTTTTTGAGCACGTCGGCGGGCGCCGTGATGATGTGGCAGCCCATGTCGTGAGCTTCCACCACATTGAAGGCCTCGCGCGTCGATGCCCAGATGATCTCCACGTTGCTGGTTTTTCGCGCGCGCGCGACCGCGTCTTGCATGATCGGTCGGTAATCGAAGCCGAAATCCGCCAATCGTCCCGCGAACACCGATACGCAGGCCGGCGCCCCGCCGTCGAGCGCCTCGATCGCACGGGCAATCTGCTGGGGAGTGAAGATTGCGGTGAAATTTATTTTTACACCGTCGCGCGACAGCAAACGCACCGCGTCGAACAACGCCTCGCCGCGCGTCGTCGTCACCGGCAATTTGACGTAGACGTTTTTGCCCCACGTCTTGATGATACCCGCCTGGGCGACCATCTCAGGAATGTCGTCGGAAAAAACCTCGAACGAGATATGCCGGTCGGGCACGGCCGCCACCACGTCGCGGCCAAACGCGGCATAGTCGCCAACCCCTGCTTTTTTTAGCAGCGACGGGTTTGTCGTGAACCCGGCAATCCAGGGCAGCTTGGCCATTTCGACGATCTGCGCCTTGTCGGCACCGTCCGTGAAAAGCTTCACTTTGAGTTTCGCCAGCGTTAGAGCCGTCATAGCTGTCTTGCCTTTTATCCCGATGCGTTTCGCGAATGATTATGCGGCGACGACCCGCGCGATCCAACTCACGACTTGCCGGCGCGGGCCGCGTCTAAATCGCTGGTAACAAGTTCAGTGACAAGCTCTTCGAAACCAACCCGGTGTTTCCAGCCGAGCTTTGAATGGGCCTTTGAGGCATCACCCACAAGAACGTCGACTTCCGTCGGGCGGAAGTAGCGCGGGTCTACCTTGACCAGCTCTTTGCCGCCGGTTTCGTCGAATCCGATTTCGTCCAGGCCCGCGCCGCGCCACTTGATGCGGCGGCCGACGACGGCGAAAGCGCGCTCGACGAATTCGCGCACCGAATGCGCTTCACCGGTCGCCAGCACATAGTCGTCCGGCTTCTGCTGCTGCACGATCATCCACATGCCCTCCACATAGTCGCGGGCATGGCCCCAGTCGCGCTTGGCATTCAAATTGCCAACGAACAGTTGATGCTGCTGACCGGTCTCGATCGCCGCTACCGCCCTGGATATTTTGCGCGTCACAAAAGTCTCACCGCGGACCGGGCTTTCGTGGTTGAACAAAATTCCGTTGGAACCGTGGATGCCGTAAGCCTCGCGATAATTCACGGTCATCCAGTAGGCGTAGAGCTTGGCAGCCGCATAAGGGCTGCGCGGCGCAAATGGCGTTTTCTCATTTTGGGGAGCCGGCACATTGCCGTAAAGCTCCGAGGTGGAGGCCTGATAGAAGCGAACCGTTTTTTCCATGCGCAGGATGCGAATTGCTTCCAGCAAACGCAACGTGCCAAGCGCGTCCGCGTTAGCCGTGTATTCCGGCGTTTCGAAGCTGACCTGCACGTGGCTTTGCGCCGCGAGATTATATATCTCGGTCGGCTGAGTTTCCTGAATCAGGCGAATGAGATTGGAGCCATCGGTCATATCGCCGAAATGCAGAAAAAAATTCACGTCCTGCTCATGCGGATCGGCGTAAAGATGGTCCACGCGGCCGGTATTAAACGATGATGACCGTCGCTTCACGCCGTGAACGATATAACCTTTCGCCAGCAGGAGTTCGGCAAGATAGGCGCCGTCCTGTCCGGTTACCCCGGTGATGAATGCAATTTTTTTCGCCATTAAAAACCTCAGATCCGAAACATTCCGAAGAGATACAGTCAGAGAGCTTCTACTTCCGATGAAACAAAGACAGTTGTGGTTTGGCGCCCAAGAATTTCAAGCAAAACTCGCACGCGATCGTGCGATGCTAACGCTTGTAATTGTCCGATCAGACCTGCAAACGGGCCGCTCGCTACCCGCACCGGATCGCCCGGTTTCAGTTGCGTGACGGCATGCGTGTAATCGAACAAGCCTGAGATTTCCGCATCCTTGATCGATTCAACCGTACCCTCCGGAACGCGCGTCGGCACTTCACAGTTACAAATAAGACTGGCAACGCCAATGGTCGAAACGATGGGCCGCCAACGGGTCGATTCAATCTCGAAGCTAACGAACAAATAGTTCGGAAACAACGGACGCCTGACAATCTCGCGCCGCCGCGCATGTTTGCGCCATCGCCGGCAGGTCGGCAAGTAAGCCTCGTAGCCCTGCCGCACCAGATTCTCGAGGGCTTTGGCTTCCGCATGGGCATGGGTGCGCACCACGTACCAATCGGTCATTGGGCATACTCGCGATACCACTTCACAAACCGCGCAATCCCCTCCTCTATCGGGGTCGCTGGCTGGAAACCCACGTCCCGCATCAGGTCCTCGACATCGGCATAGGTCGCCGGAACATCGCCGGGCTGCATCGGCAGCATTTCCTTTTTCGCGGTGCGCCCCAATTCCTTCTCCAGAATGGCTACGACCTTCGGCACATCCACGGGATTGTTGTTGCCGATATTGTAGACCCGCCAAGGCGCTGAACTTGAACCTGGGTCCGGCGTTTCGCTGGACCAGTTCGGATTGCCTCGCGGCACGCGGTCGATCAAACGCACCATCGCCTCCACCACGTCATCGATGTAGGTGAAGTCACGCCGCATATTGCCGTGATTGAATAGCTTAATGGGCCGGCCTTCAAGGATCGCCGCCGCGAACAGCCACATGGCCATGTCGGGGCGCCCCCAAGGACCGTACACGGTGAAGAAGCGCAGGCCGGTGGTCGGCAACTTGAACAGATGCGAATAGGCATGCGCCATCAACTCGTTTGCTTTCTTCGAGGCGCCATAAAGGCTAAGCGGATGATCGACATTGTCGTGAACCGAAAACGGCATCCGCGAATTCGAGCCATAGACCGATGATGATGACGCAAACAAAAGATGCTGGCACCCATTATGTCGGCAGCCCTCGAGAACGTTGGTGAACCCGACGAGATTTGAATCCACGTAAGTGTATGGATCAATCAATGAATGCCGCACACCGGCCTGCGCGGCGAGGTGCACCACGAACGGAAAACGATGCTCCGCAAACAAAGCCGACATGCCGGGGCGATCGGCGAGATCGAGCTTGGCAAAACGAAATCCGGATTTTCTAGTCAGCTCCGCGAGCCGCGCCTCTTTCAGCTTCGGATCGTAGTAAGCATTCAAATTGTCGAGCCCGAAAACCTGGCGGCCATTATCTAAGAGCCGCCGGGCGACATGAAAGCCGATGAATCCCGCCGCTCCGGTAACGAGAATTGGATCATCAGCCATTTTCTATAACCGCCACAGGTCGATCCCCTCGGGCTTTTGCAGACGATCGAGCTTCGCCTTGACGTCAAGCACGGCGCCCTGCCCTCCCTTGAGCAGCTTGGTGATCAACGGCCAGCCTCCCGTCACATATTCCTTATGACATACCGCCAGAATGACCGCATCGGTGGGTTTGAGCTTATCGAACTCGATCAACCCGATTCCATATTCCTTCTTCGCATCCTCGGATGAGGCGAGCGGATCATGAATCTGCACGGCGACACCAAGCCGGACTAGCGCTTGGGCGATATCCGCCACTTTCGAATTGCGAATATCGGGCACATTTTCCTTGAACGTCATTCCGAGGATTATGGCCGTCGGCGCACTGACACCGCGGCGCGAGAAGGCGTTCATGCATTCGCGCGCGATCCGCTCACCCATGCCGTCATTGATGCGCCGGCCGGCGAGAATGATTTCTGGATGGTATCCCGCCTTTTCGGCGCGATAGGTCAGGTAATAGGGGTCCACTCCAATACAGTGCCCGCCGACGAGTCCGGGCTGAAAATTCTGGAAATTCCATTTGGTCGAAGCCGCGGCGAGCACGTCGCCGGTATCGATGCCCATGCGCTCAAAAATCGCGGAAAGCTCATTCATAAACGCGATGTTGAGATCGCGCTGCGTATTTTCGATTACCTTCGCCGCTTCGGCAACCCTGATCGACGGCGCGCGGTGGATACCGGCCTTCACCACCGAGCCGTAGACATCGGCGACAATGTCCAAGGTGCGAGGATCTTGCGCCGAGACCACTTTGACGATGTTTTCAAACCGGTGCGCTTTGTCGCCCGGATTGATGCGCTCCGGCGAATAACCGAGCGTAAAATCGCTGCCGGATTTTAGGCCTGAAGCTTTCTCGAGCACCGGCGCGCAATCTTCTTCGACCGCACCAGGATAAACGGTAGACTCATAGACGACGATATCGCCGGCCTTGAGTGCCTTTCCCACAGTCTGCGAGGCCGCAAGCATCGCGCCAAGATCCGGCCGATTCTTCTCATCGATCGGCGTCGGCACGGTAACAATAAAAAAATCGCAGGCCGCGAGTTTGGCCGGATCGCTTTCGTAGGAAAGAGAAGGATGGGCTAGATCGGATGGATCGACTTCGCGCGTGCGGTCATGCCCGGCGCGCAATGCATCGACGCGTTTACGATCGATGTCGACACCGATGACAGGGGCGCCGGAACGCGCAAAGGCAACGGCGACAGGCAGGCCGACGTAGCCAAGGCCAATCACCGCGATTTTTCGACCATGCGCCAATAGAAGCCCCTTTGTTCGCGCGACTGTTTTGCCGGAGCGCGACGGCTAGGGCAATGGGGACCTGCCAAGGAGGCGGTTATAGAGGCTCACGATTTCTCTGCCGATGCGCGCACTGGAAAATTCTTGCTCGACCAGGGTACGGCTCGCCTTGGAAAATTGCGCTCTCAAGGCCTCGTCATTCGCGAGCCGGTCTATGGCCTTCGCCAAAGCCGCAGGATCATCGGCAGGCACCAGTAATGCATTTAAGCCTGCGCGTGCGATTTCGCGGCATCCCGGCACATCGGTTGCGACGATCGGCCTGCCGCAAGCCGCTGCCTCCAGCAGGCTTTTCGGAAGTCCCTCGCGGCGTGAGGGCAAGACGGCAATGTGAGCCCGGGCCCAGACATCGCGGACGTCTGCAACGTGGCCGAGCACCGAAATGTTCGGCAGACAGCGCCAGCTCTCGACTTCGTCCATCGAGATCGAAGCTGGGTTGGCCGGATCTATCTCGCCTGCCAGCAGCAGATGAATAGGCTGCGGGCGGCTGGCGAGCATTTCATGCGCAGCAACCAAGGTGCGCACGCCCTTGTCATCCAGCAACCGCCCGACGAAAGCTACGGTGATCGGTCCGGGCGGTTCCGGCAACGGGGTGAATACGTCGATGTCAACGCCCGACCCAGGAATAAGAAAGATTCGCTCCGCCGATACGCCAAGACTCGCGAGCGCCGCACGGTCGTCGTTGTTTTGAATCAGCGCTGCTGCGCGCGGCCGATTGAGCAACCACGTCAACAAACGGCTTATGATCGCGCCAGTCGCGCGGGCTTTGGCGGTGCGGGATGTGAATACAAACCCCAATCCGGCCAGTGCATTGAGACGCACGATCGGCAATCCCAATGCCGCGAGTGAGCCGACGATCGTCGGCTCGAGCGCAACATGATGCACAATGTCGGGAGAAAGCCGCCTATAGAGCTCCCTTACATCGCGCCAGATGGCAATGCGGGAAAAAGGATTGAAGCTGCCACGAGGCCAGGGCAGCGGATGCAATTGAAACCCGTGCACCTCGATGGCTGCGCCGCTTGTGCCAACGCGCGTCGCGACATGCACCTCGAAGCCCGCAGCCTGTACTGCATTCGCCATCGGCAACCGATGCGACATGAAGTACCAGTCTTCAGTTACGAGATAGACCAGCACCGGCTTGGACCGCGGCGGCGACAATCCTGCGTTCAATCCCGAAGCCATTGATTTTTCCCGCAAGAAATTGCCCTATGCCGACGCACGATTTCTGTCGGACTACAGCATGGAGTTAGCATTGACCGGAAGCGCCGTTTGGCTGATTTTTCTCTCCGGAATTGCTGCCGTAACCAGTGCGGTCTTGATATTGTTGTTGCGCCCTGTGCTGCAACGCTACGCGCTGGCGCGGCCCAATGCCCGCTCATCGCACACCATTCCCACGCCACAAGGCGGCGGAATCGCTGTTATCGCCGGCACTGTGATTGCAATCGGATTGGCCGCGTATCTCTATCCGGGCGCACAGATCGAGCCTTTCCGCCTCACCGTCGTTATCGCCACCGCGATCCTGCTTGCCGTGCTCGGCGGATTTGACGACATCAAAACGCTTGAGATTATTCCGCGGCTGATCGTTCAGGCTATTGCTGTGGCAGCCGTGATCTTGGTACTGCCCGATGGCTTGCGCGTTATTTCTGTATTGCCTTGGTGGCTTGAGCGAGGCCTGCTCTTTATCGGCGGCATTTGGTTCGTCAACCTCGTCAACTTCATGGATGGCATCGACTGGATGACGGTTGCGGAGGTCGTCCCTATCACCGCAGGTCTCGCCATTCTCGGTTTGATGGGAGCGCTGCCATTTGACGCGACGCTGACGGCATTCGCCCTTTGCGGGGCAATGGCTGGCTTTGCGCCCTTCAATCGGCCGGTTGCCAAACTTTTTCTCGGTGACGTGGGAAGTCTGCCGGTCGGCCTTTTGATCGCGTGGATGCTGATGCTCCTCGCCGGCAGCGGAAATGTCGCGGCGGCCTTGCTGCTACCACTTTACTATGTGGCCGACGCAACGATTACATTGTTCCGGCGCCTGTTCAAAGGCGAGCCTATGACGTCAGCGCATCGCGATCATTTCTATCAGCGCGCGACGGCGGGTGGATATACGGTGCCAGACGTCATTGCCCGCGTTTTCGCTGTCAATCTTGCGCTCGTCGCGCTGGCGATAGTGACCGTCATAATTTCCGGTACGGGCATCGCGATCGCAGCTTTGCTCTTGGGGCTGGGCGCGGTGATCTGGCTGCTCGTAACATTCTCACGGGAAAAAATAACAGCGGCCTGAGACCGGTCACAAGCTCGACAGCCCGCGTTGTGCACGAACGCGATCGCTGGCAACGACGCGCTCCAACTTCTGTTCATTTTCGGGCAACATCACGCGATCGGCGTCGGGGTGCCAGAGATGGATGACGCCAGTCGCGAAGGCCCCGTCCTTGCGGCGCACACCGGCATGCAGCAGGCGGACGATAATGTCGGAATCCTCCTTGCCCCAGCCACTATAGTCCGCATCAAAGCCATCGACGCGGTCGAGATCGCTGCGCCATATCGCCAGATTGCACGACCGCGCGCCCTGCCAGGCGCTCTGGCGCAAACGGCGGAGAGGTCCAAGCGGCAACCGCAGCAGTGCCGATAGGCGATTGACGCCGCCGCGCAAGCGTTCGCCGAACCAGCGCACTACGTTCCAGCTTTGCGGCGACAACTTCTCCCGCAGAACCTCCGCAGTGAGTTCGCGTGACAGCAAAATGCGATTGCCCGTGACGAACGAACCTGATTCGGCCAGGCGGCGATGGATGGCGACAAAATCCGGCCGCACGATGCAGTCGCCGTCGAGAAAAATACAATAGGCGCCACGTGAGGCCAGCACAGCGCGGTTGCGAATTTCGGCGGCACGAAATCCACGATCCTCATGCCAGACGTGCTCGATCCGAGGCCCAACTTTCACTTTCAATGCCGCGATCAAATTTGCTGTTGCCGACCGCGAGCCATCGTCGGCCACGACAACTTCGAATTCAGCATCGGATTGCTGCGCTAGCGACCGCAATACCGCCTCGAGCGCATCCTCGCGATTATAGGTGGTGACGATGACGGAGATAAGTTCAGTCAAGGCGCCGTCTCGCGAGCCAGGTTTTCATGTAGCGATAATAAGTGCCTTCGGCATTCGCAACCGCAAGCAAGAAGCCCTCGCGCCCGTCGAGAAAACCGGCTTTCAAAAAATAAGTGCGTAGGAACGTCCAGAGCCCATGAACGATCCCGCTCATGAACCAAACGCGCCTGCCCTTTGCGACAAGCATCTCGGCGCCGGCGGTCGAATAGCGGTCCATGCGGGACAGCGCGTCTTCGAGGCGGATAACCGGAGCGTGATCCAGCGGCTCGTCAAGTCTTGCCACCGCTCCATCGCAGATCACCCGCTCGTGCACGATATCATCGGAAAAGCGCGCGCGGCCGCGCCGGAACAAGCGCAACACGTGATCGGGAAACCAGCCCGAATGGCGCATCTGCCGGCCGCAGAAACTGGACAAGCGCGGAAACTCGTAAGCCTCGGCAGCCGCCCGGCTAATCGCTGTCTCAATCGCCTGTTTTAACGCCGGACTCACGCGTTCGTCAGCGTCGATCGACAACACCCAATCGCCCTGCGCAAGCGTGAGCGCAAAGTTTTTCTGCGAACCGAAACCGTCAAACTTCCGCGCAACGACGCGCGCGCCCTTTTGCGCTGCGATTTCCGCCGTCGCATCATTACTTTGGGAATCGACGACAATGCGCTCATCGGCGAAGGCCACGCTATCGAGACATGCGCCGATATTGGCGGCCTCGTTCTTGGCGATGATGATGACGCTCAGGCGTGGCATAAAAACTCCGGATCGTCGGCCGTCTTCCAGCAATATGAGTCTAACGCCGGCGCGTCAGCGCGTCTTCGTCGCCCGTGAACGCTCGACCATCGATGTGGTCGACTGACCGGGCACGAGGTCGATCAGGATCACTTCGCCTCCCAGAGCCTCGACGATGGCATGGCCAACGACATCCTCGCGCTTATAGTCGCTGCCTTTGACGAGCACTGTCGGTTTCACGCGGGTGATCAGTTTTTCCGGCGTGTCCTCGTCGAACACAACCACCAGATCCACCGCCTCCATCGCCGCCAGCACTTCGGCGCGCGAACTGACAGGCTGCACGGGACGGCCGGCGCCCTTAAGCCGCGTCACCGACGCGTCGCCGTTCAGGCCCACCACCAATCGGTCGCAAGCCGCGCGAGCGCCAGCCAGCAGTTTGACGTGGCCGGGATGCAAGAGATCGAAGCAGCCATTGGTAAAACCGACGCGCAGACCCTGCTTGCGCCATTCGCCCATATGTTCGTCGAGCAGCCCCCAGTCGAATACGATCTTTTCCTCGGGCGCGAGCGTAGCTGCCGGCAAAGTACGCGAACGAAGCTCGGCGATGGAAAGTGTCGCGGTGCCACGTTTGCCCACCACCACCGCTGCGGCCGCGTTGGCCACTCGCATGGCGGACTCGAAATCGGCCCTTATCGCCAGCATCGCGGCCAATACCGCGACCACCGTGTCGCCAGCGCCGGAAACATCGCGCACGCGCACCGGATAGGCCGGCACATGAACCGTGCCGCCCTCGCCCACCAGTGTCATCCCAGCTTCACTGCGCGTCACCAGAACGGCTTTGGTGCCAAGCGCGCGGCCGAGTTCCAACGCCGCAGCGGCCACTTCATCATCGGTATGCGCAACGCGGTGGGTGGCATCGGCAAGTTCCTGCCGGTTTGGCGTGATCATCGTCGCGCCTTTGTAAATGCTGTAGTCGCGGCCTTTTGGATCGACCAAAACCGGCTTGCCAAGCTTGTTGGCGGCGTCGATGACGGCACGAATGACGCGTGGCGTCAGCGCGCCTTTGGCGTAATCGGAGAGAACCACCGCGCCAGCCTTCGGCATCGCCTTGGCCACGTGACCAATCAGCGCGTCTTCACTCTTGGCATCGACAGGCGAAATCGCTTCCCAGTCGGCGCGCAACAGGTGCGCCGAATGATGCTCGGACACGAAACGCACTTTGCGGGTCGTGCGGCGGCCGGCGTCGATCACCAGATGGGCACCGATCTGCGGGATATTCGCCAGCGCGCTTTTCAATTGGCCGCCGGCGTCGTCATCGCCGACAACGCCGGCAAAGATGCAACGCGCGCCGAGTGAAACCAGATTGCGCGCCACGTTGCCTGCGCCACCGATCATGACTTCGCTACGCGTGACGGCGATCACCGGCGTCGGCGCTTCCGGTGAAATGCGCGACACCTCGCCGTAGACAAATTCATCCAGCATGAGATCGCCGACGCAAAGTACGGTTTGCTCGGCGAAGGATGAGAAATATTTATCAAAATCGATCATGCGTTACCGATACCGGTCGGCACGATCGAGATAACCGGCGACATAGTTGCCAACGGCATTCTCAAGCGGCGTGAAGCCGGCGTTGTAGCCTGCATGACGCAAATTCTCGACGCGGCTTTGCGTAAAATACTGATACTGGTTGCGAATGGCGTCGGGCATTTCAATATATTCGATGTTGGCCGGACGGCCGAGCGCTCTGAACATGGCGCCTATCATATCACGAAAACTTTCCGCCTTGCCGGTGCCGACATTGAAAATGCCGTTGACCGAACTTGTGTCCAGGAGCCACCGCATGACGGCGATAGCGTCGTCGACATAAATAAAATCGCGGCGTTGGTCGCCGTCGACGATGCCGTCGCGGTGCGATTTGAACAATTTGACCGGCTTACCAGCCTTGGCGCCGTCAAAAACCTTCGCGAGCACACTGGCCATATGGCCCTTGTGATATTCGTTCGGGCCGTAGACGTTGAAAAATTTCAGCCCCACCCAGCGCGGCGGCAGCTTTTCTTTTTTGACGTAGCGATCGACCAGCGCGAGATCAAACAGGTGCTTGCTCCAGCCATACAGATTCATCGGCTGCAGTTTACGTAGGGTTTCCAGCGACCAGTCGTCGTCAAAGCCCTGCGAGCCGTCGCCATAGGTCGCGGCCGACGAGGCATAGATGAACGGCGTTCGGGTTTGCGTGCACCAATCGAGCAGGCGCAACGAGCAGCGGAAATTGTTCTCCATGACCAGATCGCCATCGGTGGCGGTGGTGTCGGAAATCGCACCCATATGAATGACGGCATCGACCTTGCGGCCATCGAGCCACTTCATCAATTCGGCCGGCGGCACCAAATTGGCCACCTGGTGCTTGGCGAGGTTGCGCCATTTGGCGTCGTCCTGGCCGAGCAGATCGCTGACGACGACATCGGTCGAGCCCGCCTCGTTGAGGCTGGCCACCACATTCGATCCGATGAAGCCGGCCCCGCCGGTGACCAAAAACATGCCCATCCTTCATGTACGAGGGCCCGCCCCTCATGAACGGCCAACCTTTGCCCCAGTCCGCCGACCGGTGCAAATATTAGCGCCTAATGGGGCACAAATGGCTCAGGACACGGTAAAAATTGCGGCTGGACGGTTTACACCCCACGGGCTAACGCCTGTCCCGCAGCGCCGGATTCGAGGGCTGGGGACGAAAAAATGAGCGTAAATCCACCCCCATCGGACCAGCCCGTCCTGATCGTCCCCTATGTCTGGATCGGGGACTTTGTCCGCTGCCATTCGGTCGTGAACCTTTTGCGTAGCGCGGCACCGGACCGGCCGGTCGATATCGTCAGCAGCACGCTGTGCGCCCCGCTCGCCGATTATATGCCCGGAGTGCGCAAGATCATCATCATCGACCTGCCGCGCCGACGCCTCGGCGTCGCGCTTCAGCGACAGCTCGCCAGCAAATTGCGCGAGGGCCATTACGCGCAGGCGCTGGTAATGTCGCGCAAATGGAAAGCCGCATTGGCGCCGTGGCTCGCCCGCATTCCTGTACGCACAGGATTCGTCGGCGAGATGCGTTTCGGCCTGCTCAACGATCTGCGCGCCGGCGAACGCGGGTTGCCGCGCATGATCGACCAGATGGGCGCGCTCGCTTTGCCGAAAGGCGCGAGCTTGCCGTCCGAATGGCCACTTCCGGAGCTCAAAATACCGCAAGAGGAGGTCTTGCTCTGGAGAGAACAGCGCGGCCTCGCGGTAGAATCCCGGCCGATCATTACGTTGTCTCCAGGCGCTGTCGGCGCCGGCAAGGCATGGCCGGGGCAACACTATGGCCAGTTGGCGGCGGCACTTACAAAAGACGGCGCGTCGGTTTGGGTTCTGGGCGGGCCCAACGAAACTCCAATCGCCAAACAGATCGCAGAAGCTGACGGACCGCACGTGCGCGATCTCACCAGCAACGATTTACGCAACGCCATTCTGGCGCTCGCCGCCGCCGATGTTTCGGTCACCAACGATTCCGGGTTGATGCATGTCTCGGCTGCGATCGGCACACCGACGGTCGCCATGTTCGGGCCGACCAGCCCGTGGCATTGGAAGCCGCTCAATCCGATTGCCGCCATCCTCGAGCCGCCCGGCGACGAGGCCGCGGCCAATCGCGCGCGAACGGCGGGAAATGACGCAGTCTCCCACCGCCAAACCGCAGATATCGCGGTTTCGACCGTGCTTGCAGCCGTACGTGCGGCGCTCGCGCGTTAACGATTAGGGCGAATGCAAACCTGACGAAACGCCCGTTCCGTGCTATCTAAATCGCAGTCGACCAAGGGCTCCTAGACCAAATGGCCAAACCAAAGCCAGCCACGATGAGCGACGATCGCGCGCAAGCTGCCATCAATTCCGCCTTGCGTACGCTTGAGGCGGAAGGCAGCGGCGTCGATGCGCTCGCCGCCGCGTTGCGCGACGGGCTCGGCGCATCGTTTGCCACCGCGATCGACCTGATCCGCGCCGCGCAAGGCCGCGTCATCGTCACCGGCATGGGCAAGTCGGGCCATGTCGGCCACAAGATCGCGTCGACCTTCGCCTCCACTGGCACGCCGGCGCTGTTCGTGCATCCGGCCGAAGCCAGCCATGGCGATCTCGGCATGATCACAAAAGCCGACGTGATCCTGGCGCTGTCGTGGTCCGGCGAAACGGCGGAGTTGAAGAACCTCACCGATTATTCGCGGCGCTATAATATTGGCCTGATCGCGATGACTGCCAGCGCCGACTCCACGCTGGCGAAAGCCGCCGACGTTGTGCTTGCGATGCCGCAGGCGAGCGAAGCTTGTCCGCATAATCTGGCGCCGACCACTTCCGCCTTGATGCAACTCGCGCTCGGCGATTCACTCGCGATTGCCCTGTTGGAAGGCCGCGGCTTTACCGCGGTCGATTTCGGCGCCTTGCATCCCGGAGGCAAGCTCGGCGCATTGCTCAAAACCGTGCGCGACCTGATGCATTCGGGCGCGTCCATTCCGCTGGCGCCGCTCGGCACGCGCATGTCCGACGCGCTGCTCGAAATGTCAGCCAAGGGATTTGGCTGCATCGGGATCACGGATTCACATTCGCATCTGGTCGGCATCATCACGGACGGCGACTTGCGCCGCCACATGCGCAACAACCTGCTCGATGCGAAGGTCGACGATGTCATGACGCGCGAGCCGAAAACCGTGAGGCCCGATCAACTGATCAGCGAGACGCTCGATATTCTCAATTCATTGAAAGTGACAGCTCTGTTTGCGGTCGAAGCCGGCAAGCCGGTTGGCGTCATCCACGTGCACGATCTGTTGCGCGCCGGCGCCGCTTAAGCGAGACCTGCTACAGCTTTTCTTACTTCTTCCACCGATGGCGGCGCGCCTTGCGTGCCGAGCACCGAAAGCGGTCCGCTGCCGACCGGGCCGGTCAGGCGAGGCTGACTACCGGTGAAGATCGCAACCAGCGGCACGCCGAGCGCCGCGCCCAAGTGCAACAGCCCGGTATCGACACCCACAACGAATTGAGCGCCGGCAATGACGCGGGCCACCGCGTCGAGCGGCTGGCGCTCGCCGACTCGCGCGCGCGGCACGGCCGCGGCAATGCGTTCGCTGCGCGCCCGCTCCATGTCAGTGCCCCAGGGCAGCACCAGATCGATTCCGCTTGCGGCAAGCGCGTTGCCAAGCGCGACCCAATTTGCCTCGGGCCATTCTTTTTCCAGTCGCGCGGTCGAGTGAAGCAAAACGGCATAACGCTCGCCGGGCGTCGCCAGTCGCGCGCGGTCGAGCCCAAAGTCGGGGCGGCCCTGCGGTTCGTAGCCAAGCGCCAGGCCAGTGAGAATCCGGTTGCGCTCAACGGCATGACGGTCGCGGCTGACGTGATGGCGAATATCGTAGAAGACGGACGCCAGCGGCTCACGGACGCTGCTGAGATCGTACCCGTGCCGCCGTCCCTGCGCCACGCGGCCGATGATGGCAGACCGCAACAAACCCTGGCTGTCCACGATCTCGCCGTAGCGGGTCGCTCTGATGGCGCGCAGACTGCCGGCGATATCGCGAAGCGTTGCCGGCTCGTAGAGCGACCATCGCCAACTCCGCCAGTCCACCGCAATGACGTGATCCACGCCCGGGTGCAGGCGCACCAGCGGCGCAAAGGCCTCTTCCACCAGCCACGCGAAATGCGCATCCGGACGCATTTGCCGCGCCTCGGTCAAGGCCGGCATGTGATGGATCACATCCCCAAGGGACGAGGTTTTGACGAAAAGAATATCGGCCATATAGCTTCTTTAGAATTGTATACCGAGCATTAAGCATGGCCGCCATAACCATGCCACTCAGCCCGCGGCCTAAATGCTCATTCACGGTCGCCCGCTAATATTTGCGCGCATTCGAGGGGCATTTGTCATGACGATCCTGGTCACCGGCGGCGCCGGTTATATCGGCAGCCATATGGTGCATGAACTTGTCGACGCGGGCGAGCCGGTCGTCGTGCTCGATAACCTGTCGACCGGCTTCCGCTTCCTGCTGCCGAATTCGGTGCCTTTCGTCGCCGGCTCGACAGGCGACCGCGATCTGGTCAGCCACACCATCGAGCGTCACGGCGTCACCGCCATCATTCATTTCGCGGCCTCGATCGTTGTGCCGGAATCGGTGAGCGATCCGCTCGGCTACTATCGCAACAATACGATGAACACCTGCAACCTGCTCGACGTTGCGATGAAAGCCGGGGTGCGGCAGTTCATCTTTTCATCGACCGCGGCCGTCTACGGCAATGCCGAGCCAAAGCCCATCCGCGAGGATACGCCAACGCTGCCGATCTCGCCCTACGGCACGTCGAAGCTGATGTCGGAAATCATGCTGCACGATGCCGGCAAGGCGCATGGATTGCGTTTTGTCATTCTGCGCTATTTCAACGTCGCAGGCGCCGACCCAAAGCTGCGCACCGGGCAATCGACGGCGGGCGCGACCCATCTGATCAAGGTCGCCTGCGAAGCCGCGCTCGGCAAAAGGGCGAAGCTCGCTCTCTATGGCACCGATTACCCGACGCCGGATGGCACCTGCATTCGTGATTACATCCACGTCAGCGATCTCGCGCGCGCGCACTCGGCTGCGCTTGGCTATCTGCGCCGGGGCGGCAATAACGAGACATTCAATTGCGGCTACGGTCACGGGTCCTCGGTGCTTGAAGTGATCGACTCGGTGCGCCGCGTCAGCGGGCGCGAATTTCCGGTCGAAGTTTCTGGCCGCCGGCCAGGCGATCCGCCTTCACTGGTGGCCAATGTTGATCGCATCCGTTCGACGCTCGAGTGGCGGCCGCAATTCCAGGACCTCGACACTATCGTCAGCCATGCCTATGCGTGGGAGCGGCGGCTTCCTGGCAAGCGCGATCCCGCCGTGGCCTAAGGCCCGCAAACACCGGCGCGCGACTCTTTTTATGCCCGTTTTGACTTGAATTTTTGCTTCCTAACAGGCAAGGAAACGACAACCCCTGCCCATTTCATGTACTTAGCCCGATAGAGTGCGGATGAACGACCTCACATTGAAATCGGCCGACGATGAGCGTTACCGCCCGACGGCCTTGATCCGCCGGTTGCTCACCGAGCAAGGTCTGGTGCACTGGCGCAAATACGCCGTCGCTTTCGTGCTGATGGCGATTTCCGCCGCCTGCACCGCCTTGAGCGCCTACGTCATCGGCGCCGTGATCAACCAGGCCTACGTCAATCAAAATCTTGCCGGGGTGATCGTCCTTGGCAGCATCACGGCGGCGCTGTTCGCAGCCAAGGGCCTCGCCACTTACGGCCACACTGTAGTACTTTCAAAAATCGGCAACAGGATCGTCGCGAATAACCAGCGCGCCGTGTTTGCCAAGTTGCTCAACGAAGGCTTGAGGTTCTTTTCCGACCGGCATTCGACCGAATTCATCGCGCGGTTGTCCACCGGCGCCGCTGCCTGCACGCAGGTAATCAATCTGCTGATCACATCGCTTGGACGCGATCTGTTGTCGCTGATTGGCCTAATGACCGTGATGGTGGTGCAGGATCCGCTGATGACGTTCCTCAGCTTCGTGGTCGTCCCGCCGGCGTTTTTGATCCTGCGCAAGATGATCCGTCGCGTCTATGGCATCGCCCGCAGCCAATTCCAGGGCGGTACCCGCATCATCGAAACGCTGCAGGAAACGCTGCAAGGCATCCGCATTGTCAAAGCATTCACGCTCGAAGACACCATGATCGAGCGCTTCGACCGCAATGTCGCCGCGGTTGAGCACGAGGCCAACAAGATGGCGCGCGTTTCCGGCCGCGCTAGTCCGCTGATGGAAACGCTGGGCGGCTTCGCCGTCGCCATCGCAATCATCTATGGTGGCTATCGCGTCATCAATACTGGCGCGACGCCAGGGCAATTTTTTTCGTTCATCGCCGCGTTCCTGCTGGCCTACGAGCCGGCCAAGCGGCTGGCGCGGCTCAACATCGAACTCAACGGCAACCTGGTCGGCGTGCGCGTGCTGTTCGAGGTAATCGACTCGCCCCCGAGCGAGCCGGTTGACGTCAATATGCTGCCGCTGAAGGCCACGACGGCACGGCTGGAATTCGACAACGTCAGTTTCCATTACCGCAGCGATGAATCGGTGCTGCGCGGCATGTCGTTCGTGGCGGAGCCTGGAAAGTTGACCGCGCTTGTCGGGCCGTCAGGCGGCGGCAAGTCGACGATATTCAATTTGATCATGCGGTTTTACGACACCGAGCAAGGCAAGATCGTTATCGACGGGCAGGATATCAGCCAGGTGTCGCGCCGCTCGCTGCGCCAGCATATCGCCTATGTCGGGCAGGACGTGTTCCTGTTCCGCGACACGATCCGCGAAAATATCGCCTTCGGGAAACCCGGCGCCAGCGAAGACGAAATCGTCGCCGCCGCCAAAGCCGCCTATGCGCATGATTTCATCATGACCTTCCCGCGCGGCTACGATACGCCGGTCGGCGAGCACGGGTTGCAGCTCTCCGGCGGCCAGCGCCAGCGCGTCGCCATCGCCCGCGCCCTGATCAAGAATGCGCCGATCATTCTGCTCGACGAAGCGACCGCCGCGCTCGATTCCGAATCCGAATTGCAAGTCCGTGAGGCGATGGAGCATCTTTGTCAGGGGCGCACCACGCTGGCGATCGCGCACCGGCTGCACACGGTCTCGCACGCCGACCGCATTTACGTGGTCGAGGATGGGTGCGCCACCGAGTCCGGCCGGCACGACGAATTGCTGCGCAAAAACGGCCGCTACGCCGATTTCTACCGGCTCCAGCTCAAGGAGCAGGAGACGCGGCCGCAGGCCGAGCTGACTGCGTCGTCAGCTTGATTTTACCGAGCATACTTAGCGTAAAGGGCGCGGCCAGATGAAAGTCGACACAATGCGCGCCATAGACCGCCGGGTCGGCGTGCCGCTGTGCGCGTTGGCGACGGTATTGCTGAAGCTGTGGTGGATGATCTGGCCTCACCGCCCGCGCCCCGTGCGCGCCGTGCTGTTCGTAGAGCTTTCGGAAATGGGCAGCACCGTGCTGGCCACGCCGGCCATGCGCAAAGCGCAGCAGAAATTAAATGCCGAGCTTTATTTCGTCAGCTTCCGGCGTGTCGGTGGCTCGCTCGATCTGCTCGGCACGGTTCCGCGCGCCAATGTCTTTACGCTGCGCGACGACTCGCTCTGGCATCTTGCGTTGGATACGCTCGCCTTCCTGATCTGGACGCGCAGAAAGAACATCGACACCGTGATCGATCTGGAGCTGTTCTCGCGCTTCACGGCCTTGTTGACCGGTTTTTCCGGCGCCGACCGCCGGGTCGGCTTTCACCGCATTCACAACGAAGGACTCTATCGCGGCGATATGTTGAGCCACCGCGTCGCCTATAATCCGCATATCCACATCGCGAAAAACTTTATCGCAATGGTCGATGCGCTGCTGGTGGCCGAGCCGACACAGTATTATGCCAAGACGCTGATCGGGGACGATCAACTTGCGATCGCGCCGATCCGCGCGACCGATGCCGCCTGCGACGCGATCGCCGCGCGCATCCGTGCGCACATGCCGCGATACGAGCGGAATAGTCAGCGGATCGTGCTGATCAATCCGAATGCCAGCGAAATGCTGCCACACCGGCGCTGGATGCCCGACCGCTATGCCGAATTGATCCGCCGGATCCTGAAGACTTATGACGATGTTCTGGTGGTGATTACCGGCGCTCCCAATGAGCGTGAGGAAGCAGCAGTCCTCGCCCGTCAATGCGATACCGCGCGCTGTCTCTCATTGGCGGGCGAGACCACGCTCACCGAGTTGCCGCCGCTTTATACTTTGGCGACCGCGATGGTAACGAATGACTCCGGGCCCTCCCATTTTGCCGCGGCAAGCGGGCTTCCGACTATCGTTCTGTTCGGGCCGGAGACGCCAAACCTTTATCGTCCGCTGGGAAATTCACGCGCGATCTATGCCGGGCTCGCCTGTTCGCCTTGCGTCAGCGCCCATAATCACCGCAAGACCGCCTGCACGAACAATGTCTGCATGCAGGCAATCACGGTCGATGAAGTGTTCAAGGCGGTCAACGACGTGCTGTCGCCTCCAAAGGCGGCCTAACGGCGTGGCACGAGCTTTTTTCGCCTTGTTCCATGCGAAAGAATGCGATACCGGATAGACCCGCCGGCTAATTCTTCGATCCCAACAATCTAAAAGGCGAAATTCCCCATGAGCGCGGACTATGTCATTCCCGCAGCCCCGCAAGCCGTCATAGCGGTCGCCGGCTCCAAAAAAACTTTCCCGGTGCGCCGCATCTGGTGCGTGGGCCGAAATTATATCGAGCACATCCGCGAGATGGGCCAGGACGAGCGCCTGCCGCCGTTCTATTTCGCCAAGCCCGCCGACGCTATCGTGCCGGACGGCGGCACCGTGCCCTACCCGTCGCTGACCAAGGACATGCACCACGAAGTCGAGTTGGTCGTCGCGCTCAAGAGCGGCGGCCGCAATATCCCCGTCGCCAAGGCCAATGACTGCATCTACGGATACGCCGTCGGCATCGACCTCACCCGCCGCGATTTGCAGATCGCCTCGCGCGACCTCAAGCGGCCGTGGGAAATCGGCAAGGCGTTCGACCATTCTGCGCCCTGCGGACCTATCAAGCAGGCCTCCGAGACCGCTCATCCGACCAAGGGCAAGATCACGCTAAAGTGCAATGGCAAGCTGCGCCAGGACGGCGATCTCAATCAGCTGATCTGGAACGTGCCGGAAATCATTTCCAATCTCTCGGAAATGGTCGCGCTGGAAGCCGGCGACATCATCATGACCGGAACGCCGGCAGGCGTTGCCGCGACGGTAGCCGGCGATAAGCTGGAATGCGAAGTGGAGGGCGTCGGCAAGCTCACCGTGACCATCGGTCCGCCGCTCAAGTAGCCCGCAACCTCCGGCTTCTCCTGGTCTCATGCTGAAAAAGCCTTCGGCGATGGAACCGCCGGAGGCTTTGGGCTGTTTATTCGGCGCCGAGCACGAACTACGGGACCAAGGCCCATGGGCCAAGCCGCCATATCCAACGCCTTTTCGCTTGTGACCGATCCCATCCGCATGGCCGACCGGATTATGCAGTTTTCGCCCGCCAGCGACGCCGAAGCGCTCAAATTATTGCGCTTCAGTTTTCCCGACAGCCCACTCAGCCTGCGGGTGGCGGCACTCGATTTTCTGCTCCGGCGCAGGCTGCGCAACCAACCCGCCTAAGCTCCCAACCCGCCTAAGCTCCCAACACCCGCTCGGCCGCCGCCGCGATCTGGAACAGGCGCCGGTCGTGGCCATTGCGCGCAATCAGCATCAGTCCGGTGGGCAGACCGCCGGCGCGCGGCAACGGCAGCGAGATGGCGCAGAGATCGAAAAAATTCGCGATTGTGGGATTGCGCAGCAGCATCGCGTTGCGTGCCATAAAGGATTTTGGATCGGCCACTTCGTCCACGCGCGGCGCAACCGTCGCCGTTGTCGGCATCACCAGCACGTCCAGCTCGGCAAGCCTTGCATCCATGGCGCGGATCAGCCACGCCCGCGTTTGCACCAACTCGATATAGTCCGCCGCCGGAATGTCGCGGCCCTTCTCAACACGCGCACGCACGATCGGGTCGATATCCGCGCCGCGCCGCACCAGACGCTCGCGGTGAATGGCGTAAACCTCGGCCACCAGCAGGCTGCTGCGCGATAGCGCCCGCACCATGTCGTCGATCAAGGGCAGCGTTTCATTCGAGAGCCGCGCGCCAGCCTTTTCCAGTCGGTCGAGGCCTTCGGGAAAGCGTTTTCCCACGGTGTCTTCGAGATTTTCCAGCGGCATGCCTTGCACGACGCCGACCCGCAAGCCTGAAAGCGAAGCCGGCTCCAGCGCGAAAGGCCCGTCGCCCGCCATCACGGCATCGGCCATTGCGCAACCGGCAACGGTCTTTGCCAGCGAGCCGATGGAATCCAGCGACGGCGACAACGGGAACACGCCCGTGGTTGGAATGCGCTGCCGGCTCGGCTTGTAGCCAACGACGCCGCAGATCGCGGCCGGGATGCGGCACGAGCCGCCGGTGTCGCTGCCGATCGCAATCTCGCACATGCCGTCTGCCGCGGCGACCGCGGCGCCGGACGACGAGCCGCCCGGAACGCGCGCGCGGTCGGCCGGATTGCCGGGCGTGCCGTAGTGTGGATTGATGCCGATGCCGGTGAATGCGAATTCAGACATGTTGGTTTTGGCGACAATCACCGCGCCCGCCGCGCGCAGGCGCTGCACCACCGGCGCATCGGCCGAAGCCCGCTTGCCCTCTTCAGCCAGAACCTTGGAGCCGGCGCGGGTCACTTCGCCGGCGACATCAAACAAATCCTTGAGACTGACAATCGCGCCATCGAGGGGCCCGAGCGAAATGCCATGGCGGGCACGCGCGTCAGCCGCCTCCGCCTCAGCCTGGGCCTGCGCGCGATAAACCGTCAGGCAAGCGCGCGCGCCCTCGCCTGCCGGATCGTCGATGCGAGCCAGTGCCGCCGCAAGCCGTTCGCGGGCCGACGTCATAACTTTTTCTCCTTGCGCATGATCTTATCCGAAAACCGGTTCCCACTTTTCGGGATCATGCGCTAAGTCCGCCCTTCTGCTCGATGAACTTGGCGATCTCGTCGACTCCCTTGCCCTCGCGCAGATTGGTGAACACGAAAGGCCGTGAATGACGCATTTTCTTGGCGTCGCGGTCCATCACCTCAAGCGAAGCGCCGACATAAGGCGCCAGATCGATCTTGTTGATGACCAGCAGATCCGAGCGTGTGATGCCGGGGCCGCCCTTGGACGGGATTTTGTCCCCGGCGGCGACATCGATCACGTAGATGGTCAGATCGGCCAGCTCAGGGGAAAAGGTCGCAGCCAAATTGTCGCCGCCGGATTCGATCAGCACCAGATCGAGGTCGGGAAATTTCACGCGCATCTCGGCAACGGCAGCGAGGTTGATCGAAGCATCCTCACGGATGGCCGTGTGTGGGCAACCGCCAGTTTCGACGCCGGCGATGCGGTCGGCCGACAAAGCGCCGGAGCGCACCAGATATTCGGCGTCCCACTTGGTGTAGATATCGTTGGTGATGGCGGCGATCTGATAGCGGTCGCGCAATTTCTTGCACAATAAATCCATCAACGCGGTCTTGCCGGAGCCGACCGGGCCGCCGATGCCGACGCGCAAGGGCCCATGAGGACTGGGGCCGTGGGGGTTTTTCATCTTCAACTCCTGAACAGGCGAGTATATTGCGTGTCGTGCCGCGCGCTGGCGAGATCGGCGCGGAATGCCGAGGACCCGATATCATCGAGCTTGGCGGCAAGCGCGCGCTGCGATGTGCCGGCCACCGCCGGCTCCAGGGACGCCAGCACACGTTGGCCGTCGCTCTGGCCGAGCGGGATGAGCCGCACTCCGGCCGACACCCAATTGGCGGCCAGCGCCTGGAGGTAAGCCGCGAGTGCCGGCTCCAGCGCGATGCCGTGGCCGGCACTCGCGACTGCTACGGCGACCGGATAGGCCACGGGGCCGTCCCAGATTGTCTTGAGGCGCTCGATCGCGTCGCAATTCCAGGCCGCGCGCGTGGCTTCGACAAAGGCATTGCCCTGCGCCGTAGTTTCCAGATGGCGTTCCTTTGAGGGTGCGAAAGCGGCGGCAAGTTCGGCCACCGCACGCAACGCCTTTTCGTCGGCGTCCGTGACGGCACGATGGGCATGAACGAACAGCACCGCGTCACAGAAGCCCCCACCTTCGGTGAGCATGACACCGAGCCAGGCCTTCAGCGTCCCGGCATCCTTGATGTCGCCTGCCTCCACGGCCCACTCGATGCCGCTCGAATAGGAAAAAGCGCCGACCGGAAAAGATGGTGAGAGCCAGGCCATCAGGCGGTAGAGTGCGGCGGGCTGCAAATCCTTGTCAGTCATGATGCTGCGCATGACTGTGCTCATGTGACGGCGAAGCCGGTTCTGGATCGAACGGTGCCTCGATCGGCTTCAGCCTCGCGCCGAGGCCGCGCAACATGTCTTCCAAAACGTGATCGCGGCGGATGCGGATCTTGTCGCCGGCGATCTGCACGTCGGTGTGGCGGTTGCCGAGATGCCAGGCCAGCCGCACCGCGTCGAGCGCGCTGCCGGCGGAAACCTCGATCAGCTCTTCGGGCTGGCCGCAGACCAGCACGATCGAACCATCGTCGAGCACCAGCCCATCACCATCGCGCAGACTCACCGGCTTTTCGGCATCGAGCAGAAATTCCGTGCCGCTCGCGGCGTTCATGACAATGCGCCGACGATTGCGGTCACCGGCGTCCAGCACGACGCGGTCTGAGGTTGCCGCCGTCATTTTTACGGCGGGAATAATACGAGCAACGCGTCTCATTTCCTCACATTAGAAGAGGAAATACCTTTGCGCCAT
>JAYTFS010000039.1:0-7586 GCA_043734185.1 Pseudolabrys sp.
GGCGATGCGGCCCATGACCGGCACCGCGATCGGGCGCATGCTGGCGCTGTCGTCCTCGGAGGCAACGCCGGTGCTGGCGCGGACGCGTCCGAGGTCGCCTTCGATCACGCTAGGGGTGAAGCCGCGCGAGCGGCCGCCGCTGATGCCGTGCGCGACGGAGTCGGGCAGCTTGATGACCTCGATGGCGCGCGCCCGGTTGGGCAGGCGGCGGATGAAGCCGCGCTCTTCTAGTGCGGTAATCAGCCGGTGGATGCCGGATTTGGAACGAAGGCCCAGGGCGTCCTTCATTTCGTCGAAGGAGGGCGGAACTCCGGCTTCGGTCAAACGCTCGTGGATGAAGCGTAAAAGCTCGAATTGCTTGCGGGTCAGCATCTGTGTCTCCCCAGGCCCAGCCGGGCCCAGAAGGGCAACCGGCCAGAAACAAATCATGAACGAACACTATCCGTTCCATATGTGTTCTGCAACCCTTTAATTTGGAGTGAAAAATGCAAAAGGCCGCTACAGGCCGAGCTTAAGGATGACACAGGGTGAACCGGCTGGCGCAAAGGGCGCGTTCGGCGGCCGAATCAGGAGACAGTCGGCCTGGGCCAAGGGCGCCATCAGGGAACTGTCCTGCGCGGGCAACGGTGTCGCAATCGGCCCATTGGGACCCCGCTCGATCGTGGCGCGCAGGTAGTCCGCGCGCTCGTCATTGGCCGGCATGTCCTGACCCAGCGTGGCCGGTTGCGGCTGCGGTTCGACATCGGAGCGGCCACTGAGCGTTCGGATCAACGGCACCAGAAACAGGAAGGCGCAAACATAGGACGACACCGGATTGCCTGGCACGCCCAGCACCTGCATGCCCCCGAGCCGGCCATGCATCATCGGCCGGCCGGGACGCAGCGCCACCCGCCAGAACGACAACTGCAGCCCTTCGCTGGCCAGCGCCTTTTGCACCAGGTCATGCTCGCCCACCGAAGCGCCACCGCTCGTGAGCAGAATATCGGCGTCGCTGTCGCGGGCTTGCCTGATGGCTTTGGCGATGTCCTCGACGCGGTCGCGGGCAATGCCGAGATCGCTCACCTCGGCGCCCTCGCTACGGATCAGGGCCATCAGGCCGAAGCCGTTGGAGTAAACGATCTCGCCAGGCTTCGGCGAACTGCCGGGCGGCACGAGCTCATCTCCGGTGCCGAGCACCGCCACTTTGGGTCGGCGGTGCACGCTCAGACGTGGATGGTTCATGGCGGCGGCCAGCATCAGGTCGCGGCCAGTGAGGCGGCGGCCTTTGTGGAGCAAGATTTGATCCTTGCTGAAATCGATGCCTTGGCCGCGCACATTGCGCCCTTTGGCGGCCGGCTTTTGAATCGTGACCTTGTCGCCGTCGCGCGCGGTCTGTTCCTGGATGACCACGGTGTCGCTGCCTTTCGGCATGACGCCCCCGGTGAAAATGCGCGCGACTTGCTTTGGTCCAATTTCGCCGCCGAATGGATGGCCGGCGGCGACTTCGCCGATGACCGTGAGTGTGACCGGCGCTTGCGCAACGTCTTGCGCGCGGACCGCGTAGCCATCCATGGCGGAATTTGCCGCTGGCGGCTGGGTGCGCAGCGCCTTTAAATCCTGAGTGAGTACGCGATCGAGCGCGTCGTTGAGCGGAACCATTTCGGCCGGCAACGGCTTGGCTTCGGCCAGCACCCGCTGCAACGCCTCGGCGACCGGCATCAACGGCACGATTAAACCTCCGCGTGGAAGTAGCCGGACTTGCCGCCACTCTTCGAAACCAGGTGAATGCCTTCGATGCGCATACCTTTCTCGATCGCCTTGGCCATATCGTAGATGGTGAGGCACGAAATCGAAACGGCGACCAGCGCTTCCATCTCAACGCCGGTCTGCCCGGTCACTTTCACCGTCGCCTGCACCCGGAATCCGGGCAACGCGGCGTCGGGCGTGATCTCGATCTCGACCTTGGTGATAGGTAGCGGGTGACAGAGCGGAATAAGTCCGTGCGTGCGCTTGGCCGCCATGATACCGGCAAGCCGCGCCGCGCCCAGAACGTCGCCTTTTTGTGCGTTGCCGGCGATCACCGCCTCGAGTGTTGCCGGCTGCATGATGACGCGACCTTCCGCGACCGCGACGCGTTCGGTGAGGTTCTTTCCCGAGACGTCGACCATGTGCGCGTGACCGCGCCGATCGATATGGCTGAGCTTGGCACTGGCTGATGCCGCCGCGCGCTTAACTGTCGACTTTGTTTTTTTCCTTGCCTGCGGCTTCGCTCTCGGCGTGGCCTTTGCCTTTGCTTTGGTCTTGACGCGACGCTTGAGTATTTTTTTGCGCTTGACCACGATCTACTCCGCCGCGGCGCGGCGAGCGCTACGCGTCAGAAGCGCGCGGGTCGCAGCCGTCACATCGTCCTGCCGCATCAGGCTCTCACCTACGAGGAATGTCGAGACGCCGGCTTGCGCGAGCCGCGCAAGGTCGGCCGGCGCATACAGTCCGCTTTCGGCCACGGCGATACGATCGCGCGGAATCTGCGGCGCCAGCCGCTCGCTGACCGCCAGCGACATCTCAAAGGTGCGCAGATCGCGGTTGTTGATGCCGATGAGCCGCGACGTGAGCTTGAGCGCGCGCTCGAGTTCCACGTCGTTGTGAACTTCGAGCAGCACGTCCATGCCGTAAGCGAAGGCGGTTTCTTCGATGGCCTTGGCGTCAGCATCATTCACCGCCGCCAGGATGATCAAAATACAGTCGGCGCCGAGCGCGCGCGATTCCACCACCTGATAGGGCTCGTAGATGAAATCCTTGCGCAGGGCGGGCAGGGCGGTGGCGTCGCGGGCCTGGGCCAGGAATTCCGGGCTGCCCTGGAACGAGGGCGCGTCGGTGAGCACCGACAAACAAGTGGCGCCGCCCGCCTCATAGGCTTTGGCAAGCGCGGGCGGATCGAAGTCGGAACGGATCAATCCCTTTGACGGGCTTGCCTTCTTGATTTCGGCGATCAGCGTGTAGTCTCCGCTCGCGATGCGTTTTTCAATCGCGCGGACAAAGCCGCGCGGTGGCGGCGCGACTTTCGCTTGCGCCTCGAGCGCGGCCAGCGGGCGCGTGCGTTTTGCCGCGGCGATTTCCTCGCGCTTGTAGGCTTCGATCTTGGCGAGGATGTCGCTCATCACGCATCCACTTTGTTGGAAACCATGATCAGCCGGTCGAGACAGCCTTCGGCTTCGCCGCTGTCGATCGATTTGGCGGCAAGCGCCGCGCCATCTTTCAAAGCCTTCGCTTTGCCGGCAACGATCAGCGCCGCGGCGGCATTGAGGATCGCGACATCGCGGAACGGGCCCTTCTTGCCCTTGAGCACATCGAGCAATGACTTGGCGTTCTCCGCCGCATCGCCGCCTTTCAAAGCTTCCGGCTTCACGCGCGGCAGGCCGGCATCCTCCGGCGTGATCTCGAACACGCGCACCTTGCCGTTCTCCAGCGCGGCGACGCTGGTTGCGCCGGAAGTCGTGATCTCATCGAGTCCATCGGATCCGTGGACGACCCAGACACTTTCCGAACCGAGATTGTTGAGCACCTGCGCCATCGGCTCGATCCAATGCTTGGAGAAGGTGCCGATCATCTGCCGCTTGACGCTCGCCGGATTCGACAGCGGTCCCAGCAGATTGAAGATGGTGCGTGTACCAAGTTCAACGCGGGTCGGCCCGACATTCTTCATCGCCGGATGATGCGCCGGCGCAAACATGAATCCGATGCCAGCTTCACGGATGCAGCGAGAAACTTGATCGGAGTTCAGATCGATCTTGACGCCGAGCGCGCCGAGCACGTCGGCGGCGCCCGATTTCGACGACAGCGCGCGGTTGCCGTGTTTGGCCACCGGCACACCGGCGCCCGCGACGATAAATGCGGCACAGGTCGAAATGTTGAAGGAGCCGGAAGCGTCGCCGCCGGTGCCGACCACGTCCACGGCGTTGGCCGGCGCTTTCACGCCCAGCATCTTGGCGCGCATGGTGGTCACCGCGCCGGTAATCTCGTCCACGGTTTCGCCGCGCACGCGCAACGCCATCAGCAGCGCACCCATCTGCGATGGCGTCGCTTCGCCCGACATCATGCGGTCGAAGGCGGAGGCAGCTTCGTCGCGCGAGAGGCTCGCGCCGGTCGCGACCTTGGCGATGAGCGCTTTGAAATCGTCGGCCATGGCGATGCTCTAACTGGACGCGTGCGCGGGCGTCCGCGCGGCGCTCGAACGCCGGCCGCGCTGCTTGTTCCAGGTCGCGGCCAGGTCGAGAAAATTCTTCAGAATCAAATGACCGTGCTCGGAGGCGATGCTTTCTGGATGGAATTGCACGCCGTGCACGGGCAGGCTCTCGTGCATCAATCCCATGATGAGATGATCGCCGGTCTCGGCATTGGCGATCAACTCGCGCGGCATGGACGCGCGATCGACCAGCAGAGAGTGATAGCGTGTCGCCTTGAACGGCCCATTGATGCCGTGAAAAACGCCCGAATTGTTATGGCGGACTTCCGACAGCTTGCCATGCACCGGGACCGGCGCGCGCACGACTTTGCCGCCGAATGCTTGCCCAATCGCCTGGTGGCCGAGGCAGACGCCAAGAATAGGAATCGTCTTCGCCGCCTTGGCGATCAGGTCGAGGCAGATGCCGGCTTCGTTCGGCGTGCACGGGCCGGGCGACAGCACGATTGCGTCCGGCTCTATCGCCATCACGTCGGCGGTTGAAATCTTGTCGTTGCGATGGACAACGACGTCCGCCCCCAGCCCGCCCAGGTAATGGAACAGGTTGAAGGTGAAGCTGTCGTAGTTGTCGATCAATACGATCATGTTTCTAAATCCGCTCAAGGTCTTAAGACCCTGCCGGAGGGGGGTCAAGCAGCCAGCGTTCAGGCTGGTTACTGCCCGCGCTTGGCGGCGCTGGCGAAGCGGCGGGCCTCTTCGGCGGCGCGAAACAAGGCCTTTGCCTTGTTGACGCATTCCTGCTGTTCGCTGTCGGGATTGCTGTCGGCAACGATGCCGGCGCCGGCCTGCACATACATGGTGCCGTCTTTCACCAGCGCGGTGCGCAGCACGATGCAGGTGTCCATCTCGCCGGCGGCGGAGAAATAACCGACGCAGCCGGCATAGAGGCCGCGCTTTTCTTTCTCCAACTCGTCGATGATCTGCATGGCGCGCACTTTCGGCGCGCCAGACACGGTGCCGGCGGGGAATCCGGCGGCGAGCGCATCGAGCGCGTCGTGATTAGGATTGAGCTTGCCCTCGACGTTGGAGACGATGTGCATGACGTGGCTGTATCGCTCGACAAAAAATTGATCGGTAACGGTGACCGTGCCGATCTGCGCCACGCGGCCGACATCGTTGCGGCCGAGATCGAGCAGCATCAAATGCTCGGCGCGCTCTTTCGGATCGGCGAGCAATTCATCTTCCAGTGCTTTATCTTCATGCGGCGTATTGCCACGTGGGCGTGTGCCGGCGATCGGCCGGATGGTCACGACGTTACCGCTGACTTTGACGAGAATTTCGGGGCTGGACCCCGCGACCGCAAAGCTGCCGAAATCGAGGAAATAGAGATAAGGCGACGGGTTGGTTCGCCGTAATGCGCGATAGAGAGAGAACGGCGGCAGCGTGAAGGGCGCTTCGAAGCGTTGCGCCAGCACGATCTGGAAAGCATCGCCGGCGGTGATGTAGTCCTTGGCCTTGAGCACCATGGCCTTGTATTCGGCCGGTGTGGTGTTGGATTTTGGCGGCACATCGAGCGGTCCGGCGTCGACTTCGGTCAACGACATATCGAGGGGACGATCGAGACTTTCGACAATGCCGGACAGGCGCTCGATCGCGCGGGTCAATGCGGTCTTGGCGTCGACGCCAGCCTCTGGCCGCACCGGTGTCACGATCGTAATGGAGTCTTTCACCGCGTCGAACACCACGAGGATGGTCGGGCGCACCAGCCCCGCATCGGGAATGCCGATCGGGTCTGGATTGGCCGGCGGCAATTCTTCCATCTGCCGCACCATGTCGTAGCCGAGATAGCCGAACACGCCGGCGGCCATCGGCGGCAGGCCGTCCGGCAGTTCGATGCGGCTTTCCGCGATCAAGGCGCGCAGCGCCTTCAGTGGCACATCGGGGCAGGGCGCGAAGCCATCGAGCTTTGCGCGCACGGCCCGATTGATGGAAGCTTTGCCATCTTGGGAGCGCCAGATCAGATCCGGCTCGATGCCGATGATGGAATGGCGGCCGCGCACCGCGCCGCCTTCCACCGATTCGAACAGGAAGCTCATCGGTTTGCCGCCGCCGAGTTTCAGGAACGCTGATACTGGCGTCTCCAGGTCGGCGACCAGCGTGGTCCACACTACTTGCGGCAGGCCGCGGCCGTAGCGTTCGGCAAATGCGCTTTCCGACGGCTCGATTTGCATGATGTTGATTATCGGTTCGCGGTGCCGACGCCGATGACCTGGTTCAAGGCTGTCTGGTTGATGGCAACGCCGATTTCGTTTTCGAGTTTGCCGATATATTCGCCAATGATGTCGTCGGCGAAGGAGTTCTGCAGTGACGTCAACAACTGCTTGGCTTCGGGCGCAGCTACGTCAAGCTTGGGTTCGATCACGTCGGTGATACGGAAAATGAATCGCTGGGTCTGAGTTTCGCCTTCGGCGCTGGCTGTTGCTCCCTTCGGCGTTTTGAAGGCAACGTCGACGACCTTGGCCGGCACGAAACCAGCCGCTTTGCGGCGTTGCAGTTCAGACGCGGTCGCGATCTTGAGACCGTTTTCATTTGCTACTTGCGCCAGCGACGTGCCGGCCTTGAGCTTGCCGAGCATTTCGTCGGCCTTCGCCTGGAGAATTTTGGCGATCTCGTCGTCACGCCAGCGCGTCGCGACCTGATCTTTCACTTCTTCGAAATCGCGCTCGCGCGAAGGCGTGATGCTGGTGACGTCGTACCAGAGATAGCCGCCGCCCGGCACTTGCAGCGCCTCGTTGTCGACGCCGACATCGCTGGCGAACGCGGGAGTGAGCACGTCCGGAGTCTTGGGGATATCTGCGACCAGTTTGCCGTCGAGGTCACGGCCGGTTCGATCGATCGCATCGAACGTGATGGACTTGAGGCCTAATTTTTTTGCGGTCTCCGTAAGGGTAGCGCCGGCGGCGCGTTCATCTTCCAGTTTGTCGTGCAGCGTGTTGATTTGGCTCTTGGCGGAGCCCTCGGCGATCTCGCGTTTGATCTGGGTCGCTACCTCGTCATAGGTTTTTTGCGTGCCCGGCTCGATCTTGCCGGCCTGCAGCAGCACGGTGCCGAAAGCGCCTTTCACCGGCGTGCTGGTTTCGCCGGATTTGACGGCGAAGGCTGCGTCGGCAGCGGCCGGGTCGATGATGTCGGCCTTGGTCACCGCGCCCAAATTGGTGTCGGTATCTTTCAGGCCCCGTTCTTTGGCCAGATCGGCAAAGTTGAGACCCTTGGCAACGCGTTCGCGCGCGGCGGCGGCCTCGTCCGCATTCGGGAACACAATCTGACTCACTTCACGGCGCTCCGGCGTGCCGTAGCGGGTCTTGTTCTTTTCATAATAATTCTTGGCATCGGCGTCCGACACCGTTTCCGCGTTGGCGAGGCTGGC
>JAYTFS010000040.1:0-2329 GCA_043734185.1 Pseudolabrys sp.
GTGGCGTTGATGAACACGCTGTTGACGTTGAAAGAGACCGCTGCACGCCTCAATATCACGGCAGATCAGGTCAAGGGCTTGATCGATGACGGCACGCTAAAATTCATTAACGTGGGGCGTGGAGCGATCAAGCCAAGATATCGTTGTGAAGAAGCTGACATTATCAGTTTCGTAGATCAAAGGCGAACACGCCAGGAGCCGTCATGTCGGTTTTTAAATCCAAGAAATCAGCGCCGTATTTCTGGTACGGATTCCAAATCAATGGGCATCGGTTTCACGGCTCTACACGCTGCACAAATCGCAAGGAAGCCGAAAAGGTAGAAGCGATTGAGCGCAACCGAGTCAAGGTGTACGTCAATGCCGCCAAGATCAGCGCTGTTTCTCTTGCCATCGATCACGTCGCCGCCCGCTTCTGGAATGAGGTTGGACAGCACCATGCCGGCCAAGATGCCACCTCAAAGAACCTCGCGCGGCTGGTGAATTATTTCGGCCCGACGACACCGATGACGGATATTGACGACAGCGCGGTCGCCAAGATGGTGGCGTGGCGGCGAGGTCAACGGGTCAAGGGGGGCAGGGATGCGCCCTTCATATCTCCGGCAACGGTCAATCGTTCGACGACCAAGATTTTGAAACGGCTTTTCTCGTTTGCCAAATCCGAGCGAGCGCAATTTGAGCGCGAGCCTACATGGGTACGGCATTGGTTAAAGGAGCCGGAAGAGCGCGTCCGCGAATTGCATGATGCCGAAGCCCAGCGGATCGACGCCGCTATGCGGGACGACTATAAGCCGTTTTTCGAGTTCGTCCGAGCTACCGGCATGCGGCAGGCCGAGTGCGTAGGCCTGCGATGGTCGGAGGTGAATTTTGGCTCTCGGCAAATCGTCAAGATTGGCAAGGGTGGGAAACGTATCACGTTCCCAATCACCGCCTCGATCCGCGCGGTTTTATTCCCATTGCAAGGCCAGCATCCAGAGTTCGTGTTCACCTATGTTGCAGTCTACGGCAATAAGAAGTTGGGGAAGGTTCGTGGCCAACGCTATGCGTTGACCCACAACGGGACCAAGACCGCATGGCAGAAACTTCGCGCCGATGCTTGTGTAATCGACTTCCGCTTCCACGATTTTCGCCACACATTTGCGACTGAACTATTGCGTGATAGCGGAAATCTGAAGCTGGTGCAGAGGGCGCTCAATCACGCCGACATCAAAAGCACTCTGCGCTATGCTCATGTGCTTGACGAAGATATTGCGACAGCAATCGAGGACGCGGCAAATCACAGGGGAAATCGCAGGGCTCTTGACCGAAAGGTCAAATAATCTCGTCAGTTCAGGTGTTTAACAAGCGGGCATCCGAGCTTTCAGATGTCGTTTGCGGCGACGCTTGGCCTGGTCGCACTGGTGCAGATCGGCCTGCCGCGTTTGTTCGCCAGCCCAGATAATTCCGCGACCGCGCGGGTGGCGCTGTGGGGCGGCCGCGAGATCATGCTGCTGCTGCTGGCCTCGTTGGTGGCGGGCTTCGCTACCACGCCTTACGCGGCGTTTCATTTTCACCGCGTCACGCCCTATGGCGTGCTCGCCAATCTGGCAGCGATGCCGGTGGTCTCCGCGCTGGTGATGCCGGCGGGCCTGCTGGGCCTCGTCGCGATGCCGTTCGGCTTCGACGGCGTGTTCTGGACGATCATGGGCGTCGGCATCGACTGGATGATTGGGGTAACGCGATGGGTCGCGGCGTTGCCTGGCGCGATCGGCCGGGTGCCGGCGTTCGGAGTTGGCCCGCTGATCGTGGCGAGCGCCGGCATTATCCTGCTTTGCCTGTTGCGGACACCACTGCGCTGGTCCGGCGCTGCCGTTTTGCTGATCGCGGCGGTGCTGGCGGCGAGGGTGCCTTCGCCCGACATCCTGATTTCCGCCGACGGCCGCAATGTCGGGGTGCGCGGCCAGGACGGACGGCTGCATCTGATGCGCGCGGCCAAGGACGGCTTTCTGGTCAAGGCATGGCTGGCGGCCGATGCCGACGCGCGGACCGCCACCGATCCTTCGCTGGCCGAGGGCGTTTCCTGCGACGCAAGCGGCTGCGTGATGCGAGCCGCCGGTGGCGCGTTGGTTGCCCTGGCGCTGGGGCCCGAGGCCCTGGCGGACGATTGCGCGCGGGCGGCGCTGGTTGTGACCAAGCGGCCGGCGCCGGCGGCGTGCGCGGCGGCCGTGATCGACGCGGACCGGCTGCGGCAACACGGGGCAATGGCGCTGCGGCGCAGCCGCGGTGGATTTATCGTCGAGGCGGTCAAGCCCGCGGGGATCGATCGTCCATGGTCGCCCGCGGTCGCGGGCGC
>JAYTFS010000041.1:0-1967 GCA_043734185.1 Pseudolabrys sp.
GAGGCCGACTTCCTGCGCCATCCCGAAGACCCGCGCGATGCCGGCGTGTTTCGTCCGGTGGTGCCGACCGACGAATTCGTGCTGAAATACCAGAAGCCGTTGTAAGGCACGGCCCCGTCAGCACATGACCAACGGCAACCGCATCGTGCTCACTGTAAGCGCCCTGACCAAGAGCTACCGCGCCGCCGGCGAAGACGTCGCGGTGCTGCGTGGCGTCAATCTCTCCGTCGCCGCCGGCGAGAGCGTCGCGCTGACCGGTGAATCCGGCAGCGGCAAGAGCACGCTGCTGCATTTGATCGCGGGCCTCGATGCTGCCGATGGCGGCGCGATCAGGCTGGAGGACGCGCTGGTCTCCGAGCTCTCTGATTCCGGCCGCGCCGAAATGCGCCGGGATCGTCTCGGCCTGGTGTTCCAGCAATTCAACTTGATCCCGAGCCTGACCGTCGAAGATAATCTCTTGTTCCAGGCGCGCATCGCCGGACGCCACGATCTCCCCTGGCATCATGAGCTGGTCGAGCGCCTCGGCCTCAAGAATTTCCTCAAGCGATACCCTGAGCAATTGTCCGGCGGACAGCAACAACGCGTCGCAATCGGCCGCGCGCTGGCGACAAAACCTTTGCTGCTGCTCGCGGACGAGCCGACCGGCAATCTCGATGAAGCGACCGCCGACGAGGTACTGGCGCTGGCGCGCGATCTCGTCAACCGGAGCGGCTGCGGCTTCCTGATGGTGACGCATAGCGCGCGGCTTGCCGCGACGCTCGACCGCCAGGTCAATCTGCATGCCGGGGTGATCGCGTGAAGCGCGCGCTTTGGACGCTCGCCGTGCTGCTGAGCCATTGGCGGCGGCATCCGATGCAGCTGGCAACCCTGCTGATAGGGCTGGTCTCGGCGACCGCTTTGTGGAGCGGCGTGCAGGCACTCAATCAGCAAGCGCGCACCTCTTACGACCGCGCCGCCGCCACCTTCGGCGGCACGCGAACGGCCATGCTGGTCGGCCATGACAGTCCGGCCTTCCCGCAAAAGCTCTTCGTCGATTTGCGCCGCGCCGGCTGGCCGGTATCACCCGTGCTCGAAGGCCGAATCCAGATCGGTGGTCGTTCGTTCCGCCTGCTCGGGATCGAGCCCGTGACGTTCCCCCGTGAAGTCGGCAGCGTGCCGACGATCGAAACCGCCAATCTGCAATCCTTCATGACGCCACCGGGGCAGATGCTGGTGGCACCGGAAACGCTGGCCGATCTCAGCCTCGCCGAGGGCGACACGCCGTCAGCCAATGGCGGCATCACATTGCCGCCGCTTCGCGTGCAGCCGCAACTGGTGCCCGGCGTGCTCGTGGTCGACATCGGCATCGCGCAGAGTTTGCTGAAGATGCCGGATCAGCTTTCACGGCTGCTGGTCGGCAAGACCAGGGGCAAGCCTGCGCCATTGGAAACTATCGTCGGCGACAAATTGCGCCTGGTCGCGCCGGACGCCGAAAGCGATCTCGAGCGCCTCACCGACAGTTTCCATCTCAACCTCACCGCATTCGGACTGTTGTCATTCTTTGTCGGCCTGTTCATCGTCAACTCCGCGATCGGGCTCGCCTTCGAGCAACGCCTGCCCATCTTGCGCACCTTACGCGCCTGCGGCGTGTCAGCGCGGATGTTGAACAGTGTGATGGTGATCGAGCTGGTATCGCTGGCGCTGGTCGCGGGCTTGATCGGACTCGTATGCGGGTATCTGATCGCGGCGGCGCTGTTGCCCGACGTCGCCGCATCCTTGCGCGGACTTTATGGCGCGCAGATTCCGGGACACTTGACGCTGAAGGGCGAATGGTGGTTTGCCGGCATCGCCATCAGCATCATCGGCGCCCTCGCGGCGGCCGCGACCAGCCTGACCAAGGCGCTCCGTTTGCCGCTGCTCGCCGCAGCGCAACCCTATGCCTGGCAACAGGCGCAGCGCCGCTGGCTCAAGTTCCAGAGTGCGGTGGC
>JAYTFS010000042.1:0-11149 GCA_043734185.1 Pseudolabrys sp.
AGCCACCGACCAGGCGATGGCGCAAATCGAGCAGAAGGGTTTCGCCTTCACCCGCACGATGCTCGACAACAGCACCGAGATCGCCCGCACGATCAACACCGCCGGCGAAACTGCGTCCAACGCCGTCACCCGCACGCTCAACGACTTGACCGACACCGCGCAGAAGGCGATCGCCGTCTCCAAGGAGATGACGACCTCGACCGTCAGCGAGATGCTGGAAACCCACAATATGCTGCGCGCCGACACCACCGCTTTGTTCGAGCGGCTGCGCGAAGCCAACATCATGCTGCAGGAAGTGCTCTCGGGCTCTCACGAGAACATGAGCGCGCTCGAAAACACCATGGCGCTGCGTGTGTCGGAATTCGTCGCGGCCATGAACGAAGTCGGCACCTCGACCGGAGAGGCCACCGATCGGGTTGAGCGTAATATCACGAACTTCCGCGACATCACCTCGCACGTTATCACCGATCTCGGCCAGTTGGCCAATTCGTTCGATGCGCATGGCCGCGATCTGGCCCAGGCCGCCGCCTTGGTCGACCAAAGCAACCGACGCACCGAGGATTCGGTCAACGAGCGCCGCGTGCAGCTCGATTCTCTCGTCTCGACCCTCGACATCCGTACCGAGGATCTCGAGAAACGGCTCATGCGCTTCTCTGGCCTGCTGGATGAATCGCTCGAAGCCGCCTCCAACCGCGCGCGCGAAGTCGCCCGCGTGGTGTCGGAAGCCAGCGCCGAAGGCTCGCGCACGCTCGGCGAGCAATATGACCGCGTCCTCGAAAATGCCGAAAGCGAGCGCCGCCGCGCCGCCGAGTCCATGCGCTCGATCTTCGAGCAGTCCACTGGCGACACCCATGAAATATTCCGCGAAGCCAATGAGCGCTTTGCCGGTGCGGTCACGGGCATGAAGCAGATGGCGGCCGAAATGCAGCGTGAACTCGAAGCCACCCGCGCCGAACTGCGCCGCGGCGTGTTTGAGCTGCCGCAGGAGACCGCCGAAAGCGCCGCGCAGATGCGCCGCGTCATCGTCGACCAGATCGAGGCTTTGGCTGAACTCAATCGCATCGTCGCCCGCCATGGCCGCAATCTCGACGCGGTCGAGCCGGTGCGCCGCCGCGAGGACCCCGCGCTTGCCGTCGTCGGCGGACGTGGTGAAATGGCCCCGCCGCGTCCGATGGCTCCGCGCACCGAGGTCGGCAACTTTGCGCCGGCCGCGCGCCGCGCCGAAGCGCCTTCGCTCAGCCCAGCGCAGAACGTCGCCGGACGTGGCTGGCTCACCGATCTGCTCAGCCGCGCCTCGCGCGAGGAACCCGAGCCCGCGCGTGACTTCCCGCGCGAGCCGGTGCGTGACCTTCGCGAGCCGGTCCGGGAAGCCTTGCGCGAACCGCCGCGCGCGCCGGAAGAGCGCACCGCGCGTCACAGCATCGAGTCGCTGGATTCGCTCTCCGTCGACATCGCACGCATGATCGACCATGAAGCCGCGGCCGATTTGTGGGACCGCTACAAGCGCGGCGAACGCAACGTCTTCACCCGCAGGCTCTATACGTTGCAGGGACAGCAGGCCTTCGACGAGATCCGCAAGAAGTATCGCGGCGACCGTGAGTTCCAGCAGACGGTGGACCGCTACATCAGCGAGTTCGAGCGCCTGCTCGACGAGGTCTCGCGTGACGACCGCGGCCAGGTTGTGGCGCGCACCTATCTCACCTCCGAAACCGGCAAGGTCTACACCATGCTGGCGCACGCTGCCGGGCGGTTCGACTGAACCTCACACTCGCCGTCGAACGCTGGCCGATCGCCGGCACTTTTGCGATCAGCCGCGGCGCAAAGACCGAAGCCGTTGTCGTGGTCGCGCAACTCAGCGACGGCAAGACAATAGGCCGGGGCGAGTGCGTGCCCTATGCGCGCTACGGCGAAAGCGTCGAAAGCGTCACCGCGCAGATCGAGGCGATAAGGCCGCAGCTCGCGGCCCTCACCCGCGAGACGTTGCAGACCGCCATGAAGCCGGGCGCTGCCCGCAACGCGCTCGATTGCGCGCTGTGGGATCTGGAAGCCAAACGCAGCGGCAAGCGCGTGCATGAACTCGCGGGCCTTCCTACCCCCCGCGCGCTCACCACGGCTTTTACGATCTCGCTTGGCACGGCGGACGAGATGGCCAAGGCCGCTGCCGCGTCGGCGAGCCGCACTTTGCTCAAGATCAAGCTGGGCGCGGACGGCGATCCAGCCCGCATTGCCGCGGTGCGTGCGGCTGCGCCGCGCGCCACGCTGATCGTGGATGCCAATGAGAGCTGGAACGAAGGAAACTTCGCCGCCAATCTCGCCGCCTGCGCTCAAGCCGGGGTCTTGCTGGTCGAACAGCCGTTTCCCGAGGGAAATGACGAGGCGCTCCGGCACCTCCAGCGGCCGATCCCGGTCTGTGCCGACGAGAGCGCGCACGATCGCGATTCAATCGTTGCGCTGGCCGGCAAATACGACGCGATCAACATCAAGCTCGACAAGGCCGGCGGGCTTACCGAAGCGCTGGCGATGGCCACTTTGGCCAAGCGCAGCGGCTTCACCATCATGGCCGGCTGCATGGTGGCGACGTCGCTCGCCATGGCGCCGGCGATGCTGGTGGCGCAGGTGGCGGACTTCATCGATCTCGACGGCCCGCTGCTGCTCGCCAGGGACCGCGCCAATGGCCTGCGCTACGACGGTAGCCTGGTCTATCCGGCGACTCAGGCGCTCTGGGGTTAACTACAACGGTTTTCTGTCGATTGTTCCCATCCAATCTCCACCGTTGCCGCCCGGCCACATTGCCCAACTAATTGAACTTGTTCCTCAATTGTACCGTTAATATCCGTTAACCATAGCTTCCCGCCGAGCCCCCGTTAGGCATAGACTTGGTTAAGCTTGATGCGGGGCAACAAGACCCCGACGAACAAGACTGCGCCGGTAACGGCGTGTTGCGGTAACGGGGACGGGGGTTATGCGCTTCAAGAGCCTGGTGCTCTGCGCTGTTGTGCTGGCGTCCGGCGTAACGTCGGCCTCCGCCACCATGCGTATTGCCGAAGACCGCGGCGGCCAGATTGGCCACTACCTGCAAACCTTCGCCATGCTGCGCTCCTCCGGCGAGCGCGTCGTCGTTGACGGCAATTGCCTGTCGGCTTGCACGCTGGTGCTGGGCTTGATCCCACGCGAACGCGTCTGCGCGACGTCGCGCGCGCGCTTCGGCTTCCACGCAGCCTGGATGCCGGACATGGACGGCCAGCCGGTCACCAGCCCGCTCGGCACGCAGGCTTTGTGGAACATCTATCCGAACACGGTGCGGCGCTGGATCAGCCAGCACGGCGGCCTGTCGCGCAAGATGATCTTCATGCAAGGCCGCGACCTCGGCGGCATCGTGGCGAGCTGCGAGCAGCCGACGCGCCGCGCCGAGAACGCCTCACTGCGCCGTTTGGTCACGGGCACGGTGCGCCAGCATAGCGCAAGCGCCTCCAGCGACCGCCGCTAGCGCCATCGCCGCGTAGGCGAGGCTGCCGAAGCTTCCATACAGCACGCCGGAAATTCCCATCGCTGCCGCCATCACCACGCCCAGCGCGATAGCGAGATAGCCTTGCGCGGTCGCCGCCTGCCCCGGCGGCGCGTGGCGCGCGACAAATCCCAGCGCGCCGAGATGCGTCGCGCCGAACGACAGCGCATGCAGCATTTGTAACCAAGGCAGTGCCAGCACCGGCGGATCGAGCGCCATGCCGGCCCAGCGAATGACGGCGCCAAGCGCGCCAATCACCAGTAGCATGGTCGGTCCAAAGAACGGCGGCAGCCGCCCAGAAAAAGCGAACAGCACGATCTCCGCCGCTACGCCAAGTGCCCACAGCACGGCGATGATGGTGCCGTCGAGACCGGCGCTGCGCCAGGCCACGCCGCCAAAGCCGTAGAACAATGCGTGGCTCGCCTGGATCAAGCTCGCCGCCGCCAGCACGGCGATGAAAATCGGATCGCGCAGCAGGCTTCGCCGCGGCCGCTCCGGTTCACTCGTCACGGGTGCCGCCGTCGACACCGGCATCAAGGCGAAGGCAGCAATCGCGGTGCCGACGCTCGCCACCACCATCAGCCAGATAATATGACGCGCCGGAATGATGTCGGCGGCGACGCCGGCCACGAGATTGCCGAGGATGAATGTCGCCGAGCCCCAGAGCCGCACCGGCCCATAGGCTTTGCCGCGCACGGTGAGGCCCTTGAAGGCATAGGTCTCGGCCAGCGGCATCAATGGCGTGAAGGCGAGCGAGGCCAGCGAATAGGCGATGAAGATCTGAACCGCGCCTTCGGCAAGACCCATCAGAAAATAGCCGAAGACGCAGAAACAGGCGGCCACGATGATCGCGCCGCGAAGAGCGTCATGCCGATCGGCCTGCCGCGTCGCGAGCGGAATCGTCATGATGCGCAGCAGCATCGAGGCCGCCAGCACCACACCGATGGTGGCGGGGTCGAGCCCCTTGGCGCTCATCCAGACCGGCAGGAAAGGCTGGCTGATGCCCGCGACAATGAAGAAAGCGCCATAAAGCGCTGCCAGGCGAGGCGTAAAGCCGAATTTTACCTGGGGGACAAGTAACATACCGGTGCCTACCATTTTACATGTGCGCTGGCCGAATCATGCCGGCTGATTGATAAACTGGCGCCCTAGGGATTGCACATGCCACAGGACATTGCGCTGGCAAGCCCGCAAGGCCTGCTCCGCGAAAATGATTATCGCTCGTTCTGCGCGGCGCTGTCGGAAAGCGCGCGCGGCCGCGACTTCCTGGCCGAATTTGCCCGCCGCAATCGCAACGCCGACACTGAGATGCTGCTGGCGGCAATCGACCGGCTCGAAGCGATGATGCGCGCCGAAGGGACCGCGCTCGAGCGCCTGCGCGAAGAACTGCGCATGCTGCTGATCGCCATCCGCCTCGCGCGTCCCGACATTGACGCGGCGAGCCCGATCACCAAGACCGCCAAGCTCGCAACCTTACTCGACATGCTGGAAGGCCGCATCGACACGCTGGTCGCCGGCAAGCCTGCGGAGATTGCGCTGCCCGACGATGCGCCAGTGCCGGCGCCCACGACGCTGACCGTCGTGTCGTCTTCCGACGAGCCGGAATTGCCGATCCCCTCGCCGGCCGCCGCTCAGTCACCGCCGCCGATCGCGTTGGTGCGCGCGTCGCAGCCCATTCAGGAGGAAGCCTTTGTTGCCAGCAAGCCGCTGGGGCCGACGGCGACCGAGCCTGCCGCGCCGGTGAAGGCGCCACTGCCCGCGGCCGATCCCCTGGCCGGAATCATGAAGTTGAGCGAGGCCGAGCGGATTGCGTTGTTTACGTAATCAACTTCGCAAACAATTCCGCGTCGACATTGCCGCCAGACAGAATGCCGACGACCACTTTGCCCTTCACGTCGAGCTTGCCGGCGAGCAGCGCGGCTAGTCCGATGGCACCGCCAGGTTCCACCACCAGTTTCAATTCCTCGAAGGCATAGCGCACCGCGCGCGCCACTTCCGTGTCGCTTGCCGTGATGCCTGCACCGATCAGATTGCGCGTAATAGGAAACGTCAGCTCGCCCGGCGTGTTGCTCATGAGCGCGTCGCAGATGCTGCCGCTCATGCGCTCGTTATGCTCGCGTTGCCCGCTCTTAAATGAGCGCAGCGTGTCGTCGAAGCCTTCCGGCTCGACGGTATAGAACTTGGCGGACGGCACGCGCGCCTTGACGCCGAGCGAAATGCCGGCGGCGAGCCCGCCACCGGAGGCCCCCACCACGACGATCTCGGGCTTCAAGCTTAAGCGCGCTAGATCCTCGACGATCTCGACGCCGATGGTGCCCTGCCCTGCGATGATCAGCGGATCGTCATAGGGCGGCACCAGCGTAGCGCCGCGCTCCGTGACGAGCTTTTTGGCAATGGCGGCGCGGTCTTGCGTGTTGCGGTCGTAGAGCACTACCTCGGCGCCGAGCGCCAGCGTGCGCTGCCGCTTTAACAGTGGCGCGTCGGAGGGCATTACAATGGTCGCGGGCATCCCTAAAAGGCGCGCCGCCGCCGCCACGCCTTGCGCGTGATTGCCGGAGGAATAGGCCACCACGCCCGCGCGGCGGCGTTCCTCGGGGATCGACGAGATCTTGTAATAGGCGCCGCGGAACTTGAACGAGCCGGTGCGCTGCAGCGTCTCGGCCTTCAGAAACACGCGCGCGCCGAGGCGCTCATCCAGCACCGGCGCGTTGATCAGCGGCGTGCGCACCGCGACACCGGACAAGCGCTTGGCCGCCGCCTCGATATCGGTGGCCGTCGGCAGAATCGTGGTGTCGATCGCGCCCATGGGACGAGCGTAGCGTCGGCGTTTGTTGCTGTCATCATACGCGAAGGCGGATGATCCAGTAACCCCGGTCTTGCGATACGATAAATGTCACGGATTACTGGATGCCCGCCTTCGCGGGCATGACAGATTGGGTCAGGCGGCGATCTTGCGCTTTTCGCGCGAGGCCCTTTCGCGCCACGCCCTGGCGCCGTCGGTCACATGCTTGAGGAACGTCTGCGCGCTGGCTTTCCAGGTCAGGCCCAGCGCGAAATCACGGCAGTCCTCGCGCGAGCATTCCAGCGCGCTCAAGCAAGCCAGCCGCAAATCCTCGTCGAGGCAGCCTACCGGTGCGTCCCCGATCACGTCGCGCGGCGCGGCGGCCGGAAATCCCGCCACCGGCACGCTACTTGCCAGCGCCTCGAGCAGCGCACGCCTTGGCGCGTGGGGTTGACGCCCGCCCTGCCCTGCACCCACAGTTGGGGAACAAAAGCAGCCTCGAGGAACTCCCATGGATTTAGGAATTGCCGGCCGCAAGGCCATCGTTTGTGCGTCGAGCCGCGGCCTCGGCAAGGCCTGCGCCCGGGCGCTTGCCGAAGCCGGCTGCGAAGTCGTCATCAACGGCCGCGACGCCAAGACGCTTGAGGCAACCGCCGCCGAGCTGGGCAAGATCACCGGCGCCAAGGTCATCGCCGTCGCCGCCGATGTCGCGACACCGGAAGGTCAGAAAGCGCTGCTCGCCGCCTGCCCGCAACCCGACATCCTGATCAACAACAATGCCGGGCCGCCGTTGCGGGATTTCCGCGAGCTGTCGCGCCAGCAGATGATCGAGGGCGTCACCGCCAATATGATTGTCGCGATCGAGCTCATTCAGAAGGTGATCGACCCGATGATGGCGAAGAAGTTCGGCCGCATCGTCAACATCACCTCCGGCGCGGTGAAGGCGCCGCTCGCCGGCCTAGATTTGTCCTCGGGCGCCCGCGCGGGGCTCACGGCGTTTCTCGCCGGTGTGGCGCGCACCGTCGCCGACAAGAACGTCACCATCAATAATATCTTGCCGGGCGCCTTCGACACCGACCGCTTGCGCGGCACGCTCGCCAAGGCTGCGGAAAAGGGCAAAAAGACACTGGAGCAGGCCGCGACCGACCGCATGGCGACGATTCCGGCGCGGCGCTTCGGCGAGCCGGCTGAATTCGGCGCTGCGGCCGCGTTCCTGTGCTCGACGCAGGCCGGCTACATCACCGGTCAGAACCTGCTGATCGATGGCGGCCTGTTCCCGGGAGCGTTTTGAGAACGCTTACGCGCCCGTATTGAACGCAACACCCATGCGCGTCGCCGTGCGCCAGATGACGTGGCACGATCGCGTGAAGTGATCGAGCTCGATCACCAGAACGAAATCGTCCGGAATGCCGAGCTGACTGACAACTTCGAGGCAAGCGCCAACCGGCGACAGGTTGCGCACGCGGCAATCAATGCCGGCGGAGCGGTTGAACCGGATGCTGCCGGCCTTCAGCGTGCGATGGCGCGGTATTTTGCGTTTTTCGTCGACTTTCGTTTCGACGTGCTCGTCGAATTTCGTGTCCATGACGTCCTCCGTCGATCAAACGGATTGACCAACCCGCTCAATATAAGCGTTCCGCTTTATCCGACCATGAAACTGATCATCGAAACATGGAGGTATCCGTTAGCAATTGCTAACCAAACCGCAGCCGCGACACGCGCCGTTGCCCAAAATGCCTGCGTATTTTATTCGCAATTTACGGATTGGGCGCTTCGGCGCGGCCTAGACTGCCGCGATGTCGAACTATTCCCACACCCTCATGAATTGGCTGGTCGGCAACAGCAACCTGTTCGGCATTCCCGCCGAGAACTGGATGCTGGTCATCGGCGGCGGGCTTTTGATCTACATCGCCGCGCTGGTCATCGCGGGACGCTGCCACGCGCGGGCGCGCTAGCGATCAGGCGTCCGACGCATCGCTTGGCAACAAAGCCCGCACCGACAATTCGCGCTTGAAGGTTCCCATCGCCTCCTCGATCAGCGCCGCACTGTTGGCTTTTTCAAGCTTGCGCAGCAGAACTTTCAAGGTTGGATCCTTGTCACGGATCACCCAGCGGCGGGTGAAGACCTGAGCGTCGTAGAACGACGTGATGCGCACCGGGGTCGCAACCGCGGGCAGCCGTGCATCGAAGTGCTGTGTGAAGGGAATGGTCATGGTCTCTCAGAAGTGTGATGGGTGAAGATCATAGGAACCGCCCTTTTTCCCGCTGCCGTAGATTTTGGCGGCGGCTTCGCGGATGCGCGCGCAGTTGCGGTCGAAAGCCGCCAGCAGCCCCGTTTCGTCGCGCGCGGCTCCGGGCGTGAGCCGCTGCAGGGCGTCGGCGCTGATGTAGAACGAGGTCTCCATCGACTGGTCGTGCCCCCAGAAATGCACCGCGTTGCGCGTGGCATCGAAGGAGCGGCTGGCGTTGGGAAAATGCAGTGCCATGCGTCACCATGCGCGTTTTAAATCATGAGCGATATGGCGGCTGTGGATGAAATTGGAAAACGTGATCGCGTGTGTCCTAGCGAACACTATGCCGATGCGCACACCCGCCTGCCTTGTGGCGATGCGGTAATCGGCCTATAGGAGATGGATATTCTTTCGCGGCTGTTGCAGCGGATAGACATCCGCGGAAAGACCATCAATGAACATCTTCATTTTCAAGTCGGAAGCCAACCGCGAATTGCGGGCCTTCTCCGACGATCAGGGCGGCCACAAATTGCCGGCAAAGTTCCGGCCGTGGCACGCGGTCGGCGTCGTCAAGCCGGACGCCAAGCCGCCGAACAATCTCTCCCGCGACGTGATCGAAAAATCGATCGCCGACGCCGGCTACCAGCTCTACAAGTTGAAGGCCGAGAAGTAGCGGCAGCGGCTACCGCTCGCGGGCGCCGGTTAGGTGCCCACGCTGAGCAACCAGAACAGCATGATGCCCAGCGTTTGCAGCACGGCGACGCCCGTGACGGTGACGCCGGCCACCAGCAGGCCTTGTTCGATCGCGGCCGAGCTTTTCGCCAGCCGCATGACGGGCCTATCCATCGTTTAGTCTCCTTAAGCTCACAATCGTCCCCGCCCCAGCGGCGGCGGACGATGACGCCCAATTCCTTTCGGCAATATGAAGCTTGGGGTCAGCAGAACTACGTAGGCGGACGGCTGCGCTTAGGCGTCAACTCTTGCCAGCGGTTCCGAGCGGTACGGCAACTCAACTGTAAGCGGACGGCGATTGAAATCAGCGGCGCGGCGGAGATGAGGGGGAAATGGTTGTTCAAAATTGACCGGCTGCAAGCCGGGTCCGTTGGGCTGAATCAGGTCCTGTTTCAGATCGAGCCGCGTAGAGTCGTTCGCGAAGCGCAGCAACGTTCAGCCATTTTTGAGCAATGCCGCGCAACTGAAATTCAAGCTCTACGTCAGGGGCGACTTCCGCCATCTCCTGAAGCGCGACCGCATGTTCGCGGCACTTACGAGCGAGTTTCATAATGCACCTCCCATTTGCGGGGCCATCAAAACATACCTAAACCGGAGGAGGCGGCTGTTCAATATTGCACAGATAAGCGGACAATCCACAATCGGCATATTGTACTTCCCGTACTCAACCGAGGCGCCAGCCTCCAGGCTTATCGACGCATCGCTCCGCGATGCTCCTCACCATGAGGAGCGGGGGGTTGCCCCTCCCCTTCCGCCGTCGCATGATCGGTTCCGACCTGCCTAATTCATCCAAAAAACCGCCCAAGGAGAACAGTATGAAGCTCGTCCGCTATGGCGCGCCCGGCCGCGAAAAGCCCGGCATCGTCGGTGACGACGGAAAAATCCGCGACCTGTCCCGTATCGTCAAGGACATCGATGGCGCCATGCTGGCTTCCGGTGGCCTCGCCAAGATCAAGAAGGCCAATTTGAAGCGAATGAAACCGGTCGCCGGCAAGCCGCGGCTCGGCCCCTGCGTCGGCAATGTGCGCAATTTCATCTGCATCGGCCTGAATTATTCAGACCACGCGGCGGAAGCCGGCATGCCGATCCCGAAGGAGCCGATCATCTTCAACAAGGCGCCGACCTCGGTCTGCGGGCCCAACGACGACACCATGATCCCGAAGGATTCCACCAAGCTCGATTGGGAGGTCGAAATCGGCATCGTGATCGGCAAGCGCGCACGCTATCTCACGAAGGAAAACACGCAAGCCGCAATCGCCGGCTATTTCGTTGGCAACGACGTGTCTGAGCGCAATTTCCAGATCGAACGCTCCGGCGGCCAGTGGAACAAGGGCAAGAGCTGCGAGACCTTCGGGCCGATCGGCCCGTGGTTCGTCACCAAGGACGAGATCAAGGATCCGCAGAACCTCAATATGTGGCTCGACGTCAATGGTCAGAAGCGCCAGCGCGGCAACACCCGGACCATGATCTTCGATTGCGAGCACATCGTCTGGTACTGCTCACAGTTCGTCGTCATGGAACCGGGCGACATCATCATCACCGGCACGCCGCCGGGCGTAGGGCTGGGCATGAAGCCTGCGCCGGTGTTTCTCAAAGCCGGCGACGTCGTCACGCTCGGCATCGACAAGCTCGGCGAGCAGCGCCAGAAGATCGTGCCGTTCAAGGCGTGAGGTTCGTACACGCGCAAAAAAAGCCCCGGGTTTTGCCCGGGGCTTTTGATTTCAGATTGGCGCTGCGATCAGAAGCGGTAGTTCACGCCGATGCGAATGGCATTGACTTTGACGTTGACGTCAACCGGACCACCACCAAAACAAGTTGCGCACGACGTCGTGCCAAGGTCGGCGTAGAGATATTCAAGCTTGGCCGACCACGGGCCGGCGAAGGCGTATTCGAGGCCCA